>NZ_JBIWFC010000019.1:0-106563 GCF_044762845.1 Lysinibacillus sp. NPDC096382 | reverse complement strand
CCCTTATTTAACAGAAAAGTAGCAGAACTAGAGCCTATGGCAATGTCAGATAAAAGTGAGATTTTAGATGTTGATGAAATAGGAAAAGTGTTTAGTAAAACAATAGATTTAAAGAAATATTTTGATATTAGAACGATTAGAACTGAGGTGAAATAATTTGCCTAAAATAACTATTGGCGATAAAAAACTGACATTTAATAATATCTTTTATGTTGATTCAATAAAAGGCTCAGATACAAATAATGGCTCATTTTCTTCTCCTTTCGCAACAGTAAATTATGCTGTTTCAAAATGCGCTACAGGTGATGCAGTTTTTGCAAAAGCAGGTACTCATGATGTCACTAGAATTGCAGGAACATATGACTCAGGTGGACTTTGGGATGATAATAAAGCAATATCATTTATTGGTGAAAAAGGAAAAACAATATTTCTATGTGATGGAAGAAAACATAACGGTAGAGATACGCACTGTATTATGTTTAAAAATGAAGGAACAAGAGCTTATCAAATTATTTTTGATTTTCACACAGGTAATAGAACCCTTAATTACGAAACCTCTATTTGTTATGTAGATGGTTCTAGCGTTAGAGGCGAAGTACACAATTGCGTTATAAAATACAGTACAAATGTAGCGCCAAGCTTAATGTATGGAAACAGCGCTTCATCTACTATTAAGTTTGTAAATTGTGTTTTTGATGTGCAAAAAAATTTTACTAGTAGTTATACAGGAATAGGTTCAACAACGTTAGAAAACTGTATTACAAACTTCACTTTTTACGCAGAAGGAACAAGACTAAATGTATACAACCAAAGTTCCTTTGATTCAAAATATCACATCTCAAACTATAATGAAGTTAATCTAGGGATTGGTGTTTACTCAGGAATATACCGTTGGGTTGCTGATAGATATTTATTTAAATCAAAACTTATAGGATACTCTTTTGAAGATATTGAACGTAATTTCGACTTTATTTTAACCTCTGATACTTCCCCTTCCCCATTTTCTGTAAGTTCTAGTGGTGTCTATGGTGTTGCTTATCCTGCTTGGAAAGCTTTTGATAGAGATATTACAACTTCTTGGTTAGCGCCTAATGGAAGTACAACAAATCAATGGATAACTCTTAATTTTGGTAAAAAAGTAAATATTGATTTTGTTAGTATTCAAGGTATATCTTCTGCCATAACTTCTGCATATGTAATAACAGCTAATCCTAAGCATTTAAGAATACAAGGCTCTAATGATAATGCTAGTTGGAACGAATTATACTACGCTACTAGTTTGACTTGGACAAAAGAAGAAATAAAAACCTTTTCATTTGAAAACAATAAAAAATTTCAATATATAAGAGTTTTCATTGAATCTAACAATGGTGCGCCATATATAGGAGTAAGCGAGATTAGGTTTGGTTTTAAGGGGCTAAAGTCTTATAAAATACCAACTTTTTCACAGAGTAATTTATCAGATTATGGTATGACGCTTATACCTCCTAATAGAGTTGTATTTGAAGATAATCATATATTACAAGATACTGTCTCAGAAAAAAAAGATGGTCTTTTGACAACTAAACTAGATAGAAAACCATTAAGTATAGGATTTAATTAAAGAACTGAGGTGAAGTAAATGGGTGAACAAGTTTCTATCATTTCTAAATATGGTAGTTGTACAATTAACGGCTACCAAGTAGCAACAGCTAGAGAAAGTGGTGTAATAACATCTAAAGTTGTAACAAACGGAAAATGGTTTTGGGAAGTAGATATTATTAAATTTGATATTAATTATAAACATGGTCTTATAGGTGTAGCTAGTAATAACATTACTGATTTTAGAAATTCGAATTATTCATTACAAAATAACATTAGCTATGCAGATTGGGCATTCGGGTTAACTGTTATACAACCAAAATTTTTTGATGGTTTGAATATTGGTGATGTTCTAGGCGTTTTTTTAGACGCAGATAAAAAAGAAGTAATTCTTTATAAGAATGGTGTTAAAATCAACACTTTAGATGTATCTAATCTTAATAACTTTTCTCCTTTTGTAGCTACCCCTAATTCAAACGCACTTATGACTATTAAATTTAATTTTGGTAACGAAGACTTCAAATTTATTCCTGATGACTTACCAAGTGGAGCTATATCATATGATGGCTCAAAAAATTTAACTAATAGATTACTTCTTCAATCTAACAATAAAACTTTTTCCTTAGATTTTATTGACAAATGGTATGAGCCAAAAATGACCTCTAATACCTCTCCTTCCCCCTATGTTGCTAGTGCAAGCAGTATTTGAACGGTACTTATGAGCCATATAAAGCTTTTAACGGTACAAACACAGCAAATACAGATGCGTGGATAACAGTTGGTGGCACTATAAAAGGTTGGATACTATTAGATTTTGGTTCCCCTATTAGCTGTAATCAAATAAAACTAACTTCAAGAGCAGGAGATACTGCTAATGCTTGCCCAAAAGATTTCACAATAACTGCTTCAAATGATGGAGTAGTTTTTGAGGAAATATTGTCTATTACTGGACAAACAAAATGGACATTGAATGAAACACGTAAGTTTACATTTAAAAACAATAAAAAATATCGCATATTTAAATTAACAATAATTTCTAATTATGGATACAGTAGCTATAGTGCTATCGGACAACTGCAATTTGGATATAAAAGCAATAGTATAATTGAGTTACCTAATTGTTCAGTCGATAATTTTATGAAATATGGTAAAACAGCGCTATCAGAGCCTGGTAAGCCAATAACTATTACAAGCTACATTTTACAGGATGAAGTTTCAGAAAATGAGCAAGGTGTTTTAACAACTAAATTAGATAGAAAACCACTCAGCATTAGTTTTAAATAGTGCTGTTTTTTTATTTTTTTAATACAATTAAGAAAGGATTGATTAAATGAAAGAAACTTATATAGTTGATCTTTTTGATTACTATTCATCTAATGGTGCAACCATTACTGAGTTAGAAACATATCTCAATGCTAAAAAGGTGTCATATCGAGTTTTAGGTGCTTATGATTCAACAACAAAGGGTCTACCTTATTACTGGAATAATACTAGTTATTGGAGTGTAGATAAGCTATCAAATGGTAATAAAACATATACAGATAACCCAACAGGTTCAAGTTCTTCTACCTTGTTCATATATAACAACTCAGTTTCTACAGCAGGACAAGGGAATTGGGCTAGGTTCTCAATAGAAACAGATAGCAAAATAGACAAAATAATTATAACAGCAGGCTCTCCCGAAGGTAGAATACCAAGACTAATTTCTGTTTATCGTGTGAAAGGTACTTATGACTCAAGTATTTTAAGTAACAGGTCATTAGACAATTTAGAAGAAATAAAGGTGTTAACATTTAATAGCACAAATCTAACACCTATGGATTTAGTAATAAATATTAATAAAGCAAGACTATCTATTAAAAGTCCAACAACCGATGAATACTACTCACTATCAGACAATACTCTAATCTACCTACCTGACAACTCAACTAAAAACATGATTTTACATGGCATTGAACAAGGTAAAGAAATTCAATTAGATGTGCCTTTTGATAAAAAAACCTATCCTATCACAGAAGGTAAAACACTAGGAATTGGGAAAGTGTTCGAAGTAAGTAATGGACTTAAAGAAAAAATAACAAATACATTTATAAGAGAGGTGAAATAAAGTTGGAATATGTAAGTATTATACCCGAATTTCCCTCTAACAAAGGAACAACAACAGTTGAGGGATTCACAGTTCAAGCGTCTGCAAGTAGTGGAGTTAATAATCCTACTAGTGGATTTGACAAAAAAGATAATACAATAACTCGAAGTAGTATTTTGCCGAAAGTGAATGATTATATTCAAGTAATGTTTCCAAAAGGATATTCATTATCTAGATACACAATTACAGTAGGACATGAATATGATACAGGTGGAGACTTAAAAACATGGGAGTTTCAAGGTTTGGTCGATGGTGTTTGGACAATTCTCCATAGTGGTAGTCATGGAATGGTAGTAGAGACTTTAACATTTGATTTTACACCAACACTAGTAACAGGAGTTAGACTTGTTCATAAATCAAGACACAGAACCAATAGTTGGGGGTTCGTTGAGTTATCTGTTTTCGAGCTTGTGTATACTAAGAGAGTTTTAGTTGAACATGAAAATACCTATAAAACATATAATCAATCAACCTCTACTTGGGAACTAGTTTCTACAGCCTATCCAACTGAAGAGCAATTTATAACACAGGGAATTGATGCTTCTTTGGAGCAAAATATTGAAATAGTGAATGAACTAGAAAATGCAAAAATTCTATATTACACAGATAGTGATTGCTCTTACATTAAGAAAATTGATGTAGTTGAACAATTTAGTGTTTATGACTACATCGGTGAATTACCTACTGTAGTAGCTTATACAGAGTCTACAGACGATATTATCGTATCAACAACAGTAGAGCCATTTGACATCTACGATGAATTTGGTGATAGTGTTGAGGTTCTTTATTACACAGATGATGAAGCCGTAACAAATGCTGATTTAATCTTAGAGGCAAATTGGTCGCCTGTCGATGAACTTGATGATGACTTCGAAGTTGTAACATGGACTGACGAAGCCCCTGAGACAGCTCAGAGAGCGCTTGAAATAAAAGCAGTACCCAAACCTCAGTTCATCAAATTAATAAGCCCTAAACGTGTGTATGGAGCTTTAGACGATGTGTTTGTTAATGACATATCTAAATCATATCGTGATGAAGCTCGTTACTTCATAGCAGGTGAAAAAACTGACAATTGGTATGCTTGGAGTAAAGCAGAAAATAAGTTTGTGGTGACTGATGCATCTACTGAGCAAGCAATCACGAAAAATGGTATGACACAAAAAGTCTTAAATAGCATTACTGACAAGCAATGGCGCACATGGAATAGTGAATATATTAATATCGGTATATTCTTAGTAGATAATCCTCGTGACACTATCAAAACAATTGTTGAGACAGTTTCATTTGAAGACTACCTTCCTCGTAATACTACAACTATTAAGGATACAAGTCTATACATCTTAAATACCACTGCTAAGATTGATATTTCGATAGATGGTAATATTCTAAAAGGTATTTTAAGTGATGATGATTTAACTCGTGTCCAATATCGTGTCCTATTAAACAATGGTCATTTCTACCCTACTGATGGAAGCTTTACAAAGCTTGGTGAATCACCACAAAACATTGAGTTAGTAATCGGAAGTAAAGATATTAAGATTGATGATTGGAATACACTTAAAGTTGAGTTCCAAGATTTCTATGGCACTATTGATTATTGGCAAGCAAACTTCATTGGAACATATTCAGGTCTTATGTTTAAAGATATATACGGGAAATACTTCTCTAGTGAGATTGGCGAAGTTCTACAGTATCTCGACTTTGGTATTATCATTGCAGGTCAAACTACACTTGAACATGAGATTGTTCTTAAAAACCAATATGGATATGATGTTGAAAATGTGCATCTATTTGCAAATACAACAAACTTTCCTACTGGTATGACTTGTGAGTTTAGCACAAGCAACTCCCCTTTCATTCCTCAGCCTGATTTAAGACTAAGTGGTGTGCTAAAAAACAACGAAGAAAAGTCATTCTTCATTAGACTAAAAACTGAATTAGGTTCAACGCCTGACGCTAACGGTTCATTTGACATTATCGTGAGAGCAGATAAAGCCTAATCACAAAAGGTAAGTTCTACTTCCAAACAGGCACATATGCTAACAAAGCTTCCGCTAAACAATATCTTCAAAAAAAGAAAGAATTGTAAATTCTTTGCGTTGACTCAATTATTAAAACATAAATTAATTGAAATAAAAAAATCTCCTTAACGTTATTGTTTAAGGAGATTTTTTTGTTTATTTGACAGAACCACTTGTAAAGACACTATCAGGATAATACATATTTTTCACAATTATATTAGAACCTAAACATTTTACAGCAGGACAATGACAATTAATACTATTAGAAATATTTGTATCCAACCATCTATTATAAATATTCTCCAATGATTCTGTTTTGATATTACCTAATGCAGAGCCATCATCTGAGAAATCTGATACTGATATATCACCTGTGAATATATTCAAGTTCATTCGAGAGCGACCATCTACATCATTTCTTACTGTGATATTTGGTGTTTTATTAATCTTTTCTAATAAAGCTAAATCACGTTGGTCAGAGCTACAAGCATAGAATGGCAGTGTACCAAATAGTACCCATATATCCTTATTTCTAAAATCAAGGATATTGTTCACTATTTCTCTATATTCATCAAGATTTATTGTTTCTAAATTACTTGCAAAATCACTAGAATACATAGGATGAACCTCATGTCGCTTACAAAGCATTTCATTAGCAACCTCATTATGAATCTTTTCAATGTAAGGAACCGTGTTGCGATTTAACATTGTTTCTGCGGATACAAACATACCGCCCTTTGAAAGTTCTCTAGCATTATCAAAAATATTTCTATATAGTTCTGCTCTTTGTTGAACTGTTGGTTTTCTTTCCATTATTGCGAAACCTGTTTCAACAAATTCTTTTTCATCACACCAATTATGTGAAATGTGCATAACATCTAAGTATGGTGCAACCATTTCATAATGCCCCATAGGCAATGTTAAATTAGAATTTATTTGAGTTTTAATTCCTCTACTTTTTGCATATTTAAGAAGTGGAAGCAAATTGTTTCTTATTCCACGTTTTGTTAATAAAGGTTCTCCGCCTGTAAAACTCATTACTCTAAGTGTTTCTACAGTATCTAAATGTTTTATCAACTCTGATGTAGGAATAGCTTCATCTTCTTTTGTTTGCAATGTATATCCTACTGCACAATGAGCACAACGCATATTACAAAGATTAGTAGTTGTAAATTCAATATTTGATAAAGTTAGTTTTCCATGCTTATCAATATCATGATAGCTTTCCCATTCATCATATGGTTTCTCTAGTGTTTTCATAAAAAAAAATCTCCCTTTCTATCCTATGATTTTCTCATAGATAAAGGAGATTTTAAAGTGCTAGTCTATATTATCTTCTTTTCCCTAAAAATTTGAGTTCCTTTTTTTACATTTGTATAAGCACATCTTATGTTTTTTCTTCTTACCATTTGATCTTCATTTTTACAAGTAATCTTATCTTTATCCTCAGCTTTCCCAGGTGTCACCTCTTATTTATTACTTTCATTTTAGCACGGACGAACTACTAACCCTCTTTTAAACACCCAAAATATATTTTGCTATTCTTAAAATCATAAAGTTCTTTAAAGAACTACACCTCCCTCAATTACAAGGTTCTTCATAAACAAAAAAAGTTTAATCAAAAAGCCATGCTCACATAGCGAACATGACTTCTTTTTATTATTTTCCACAAAACTTCTTTTTCCCAATATACATGGTGAATTGATTATTTACTGTACTCTCTTTTTCATGATTCATAGAATTCTTTCACTAGCAAATTCGAAGCTATCCTTGTTGATTAATAGGTTTTACATAAGTACTCCCGCCACTAATCCTGTGTGGTTCCTATTAATTCCTTTGCAATTAATTTGAAAGTATTCATGCGACTTTCTAATGCATATTGATTGCAGTTTAGCATCACTTCGTCAAATCCATAAAGCTCTTGCTCTGCTACTAAAAATTCAGCGACTTCTTTCGGTGTTCCGACCAGATTGGCTTTTCGATTATTGGCAATTGTCATTTTATCCAACTCCGTAAGTGGATAATCCTTTGCTTCCTCGGGTGACATCGCTTGAATGATTTGTCCCTTCATGAGATGGAGACGTGTAATATCAATCGGTTTCGCCAAATATTCCGCTTCCTCTAACGTATCTGCAACTGTCGCAGCATAAGTAACGATAATTTGTGGCTTCTCCATATAATAGGAAGGTATAAAGTAATCTCTATACGTATCAAATATATCCTTTGACATATTGCCAGTGAAAAATTGTGCATATGAATAACCTACACCTAATCGACCTGCCTGCATAGCGCTTTGACCACTTGATCCAAGTAACCAAGCTTCAGGTAATTGGATATTCACTGGTGCCGCAATTACTTGATCATAGACATCTTCCCCTGTTTTTTGATTATTCATCAGTTTTAATATTATTTCGAACTTATCGTATTGCTCTGTAAATCGTTGTCTCCGTCCCTCTGCTAGTGCATAAATAGAGGCATGATCACCACCAGGGGCTCTGCCGACGCCGAAATCAATACGATTTGGCGCCAAGCCACTTAATGTTTTAAAAACCTCGGCCAACTTATATGGTGAATAGTGCATCATCATAACGCCTCCAGTACCGATTCGAAGACGTTTTGTTTTTGCTGCTAAGAAAGCAGCTGTAACTTCGGGAGCTGAACTTGCCAGTGAATGACTATTATGGTGCTCTGCTAACCACATACGATGATAGCCAAGCTCTTCACCTAAAAGCGCTATTTGTTCTGTACGCTGAAAGGCTTCCTCAGCAGTATGATCTTTTGGAATAGGCATTTGATCTAAAATACTTAATCTCATTAAAAACACCCTCTCTGTCTAAACACTCCCCTCTACTGTAATATAGGAAAATCTTTTTACAAAGCAAAAGACCTTACTCATAGGCTAACCGCTTTGAATGCCATGTTTCATAAACCATACCAATAAGCAACCGGGTTTGTACGGGACTCAATACGACATCATTAAATTTCATTGCATAAGCAGTAAATTTCTTTGTTTGTTCATCCACTACGAATTGTAAAATGGCATGCCCTTTCTCACCTTCAAATGTAATATCACCTGATAATTCGACAACATGCTCACCTGTTTTTGCTTGGTAATACCGCCAATACGGTTCAAAAAATGCGTAATTAAATGCATTACGAACAGATACATCTGAAAAATTCCTCAAATATCCTTCTTTTACTATATCGATATATTCATTATCAGTTATATCTTTTTTGGCATTATATACATATCCGACAAGTAGCCCCATAAACACAACACAAATAAATACTCTTATATGATTCCCTAAACTCAAATGCTATCACGTCCCCTTTACGCAAAAAACATCATCACCTACATATTACATTAAAAAATACACACAAAGTAGAATATTTTTGTTTTTTGTAGAATTTTAAAATATTTAAAAATATCTAATTGTCAAAATTATTAGAGAAATACAATTTAAGCTATTTACAGTCCCGTTTCATTTCGCTACTATCAAATTATTATTATAGAAAAGAGATGACCACCGTGCCTTTCGATTTAGATGTAAACATTTTACTCATTCTTATCTTTTTTGGCTTTCTAGCAGCATTTATTGATTCTGTTGTAGGAGGCGGCGGACTTATTTCATTACCCGCACTTATGTTTGTTGGTCTTCCACCATCTGCAGCCGTGGCTACCAATAAATTAGCGGGCACTATGGGGTCATTAACGAGCACCATAACATTTTATCGCTCTGGAAAATTGGATATTAAAGCCGTTTATAAATTGTTCCCATTCGTTTTTATAGGTTCCATGATTGGTGCTTGGATTGTCCATCTTATGGACCCAAGCGTTCTAAAGCCGCTAATGCTTGTGATGCTCGCAGCTGTGGCTATTTATACTATTTTCAAAAAAGACTGGGGTAGCGTTTCTACCTATAAAAAATTGACGCCTAAACGTTACACATTTTTCGTAGTGATCATTACCTTAATCGGCTTCTATGATGGCTTTTTAGGGCCAGGAACAGGCTCGTTTCTACTGTTTGCCTTTTTAATAGTTGGCTTTGACTTTTTAAAATCAGCAGGCAATGCAAAGTTTTTGAATTTCGGAAGTAATATCGCCGCCCTTCTTATGTTTATATACTTAGGGCAAATAAATTATGCCTATGGTTTACCAATGGGACTTGCGCAAATTGCTGGCGCTATTGTTGGTTCTAAATTTGCCATTAAACGTGGAAGTGGATATGTACGTAATTTATTTATCGTTGTGACAATTCTATTACTTTTAAAAAATACATATGACTATTTTTCATGATTCTTTAGTAAGCCCGTAATCAAATAACGCATATAAATAACCAGGCATCTCCGGTACGATAAATGTATCAATTAGAGGAGGTGCTTCTTTATGTCAACTACCAAACTAACAATTGTCCCTCGGGCAAATTGGCGTGGATTACTGTGATCAACTATATCACTTAGAACGTCAATTCAAGCATCTTTCACCAGGTAAACGCCGAAAATCACGGCAAAAACATTCAAAGCCGATTGTAGAGAAATTCTTAAAATGGGTGGATGAATCACCTTTCTTCGGAAAAAATGCCTTAGCCAAAGTTGCGGAATACACATTAAATCGTGTACATGGATTAAAAGCTTTTCTGTTCGACGGTAGGATTGAAATCGATAATAATCCGGTTGAAAATGCGATTCGTCCAAATGTGATTGGTCGTAAGAACTGGCTTTTCTCTGTTTAGTGAAGCAGGCGCTAAAGCGAATGCCATCTGTTTAAGTTTGGCTGAAACGGCAAAAGCAAACGGCATCGATTTCTATCAATACCTAGTGACGCTAATGACAGAATTGCCAAATTTACCGATTCACCAGCAGCCAGAGATTTTAAATAATTACATGCCTTGGTCGAAAAAATCCAAGCCACATGTACAAACTAGCCATCTATCCGAAAAAAATTAGGATAGATCGCCATTCGTCGTGTGTACCGAAAAGGTGCGCTTTTTTTATATTTTGGGCTTACTCTATATCGGAGAAAGTGTAGCGCAAACAATTGATTCTACACAAGATACGTCATTCGTTTTGGATACTTTATATCAATTACCTGATTTACCGCAAGGCTGCATCTTGCATAGCGATCAAGGTTCTGTGTACACATCATATGCGTATCAAAAATCAGTCAAAGAAAAAGGAATTACCATAAGCATGTCCCGCAAAGGCACGCCCACTGATAATTCCCCAATTGAAACGTTCTATCTCGACGGAATCTACCGCACGACAAATGCGCATATGATTCAAATCGTCGAAGACTAAATTACCTATAATAACAATATCCGTATTCAAACAAAATTTAACAGCCAGTCCCCCATACCTGAATGAAAACACTGCTATCATTCAAAAAATAACGTTACATCTGCCAGTTTACTTAAGCTAAAATGCTCTCTGACTGTATAATAGTTGGTTTATAGGAATTTCGCAACTTCATGTACCTACAATAATTTAGATTACAATTATGTTTATATAGTAACTAATTCAGCTTTCTTTTTCTTAAGTGGTGCAAACTCTGTTAGACGTACCCAACTTAAACCAAGCGTTCCTTCACCTGCATGAACCGCTACACAAGCACTTAGTGGTAATACGGAGAAGTTTATGTGCGGATATTCGTTCTCTAAAGCTTTTTTCCAAGCGGTTGCGCCTTCTTCATCATTACAGTGAATAATTGCAACTTCAGGGATAATACTTTTTTCTAGATCTGTATTTAAAACATTTTGTACATATGTTTTAGCTCTAGTCGTAGCGCGTACTTTTTCTTTCATAACGGGCTTCCCATCTTCAAATGATATGACAACTTTAATATTCAACAAGTTACTTAAAAATGCTTGAGTCCCTGAAACTCGACCACTTTTATGTAATTGTGATAAGTTAGCCGGAATAAATGAAAGCTCACTGTTATCTGCCATCTCATTGATTCTTTCAACAATATAGCCAGGTTCAAAACCTTCACGCTCTAACTGCTGACCGAGTTTAATCATTTTCATCATCGGAAATGACCCGATTTTTGAATCCACTGGATATACTTCAAATTCAGCTTGACCAGCTGCTGTGAAAGTGCTTTGATAAGTGCCCGAAAGATGTTGAGAGGTATGAATTGCAATTGCACATGTATACCCTTGTTCTTTTAATGATTTATATAAGTCTACAACTTCACCAATAGTAGGTTGTGATGTCTTTGGATTTTTTTTAGCATTTCGTAGCTTTTCGTAAAACTGATCATGTGTCATATCAACAGTTTCGCGTAAAGCCCCTTCTTCGAACACTATATTAAGTGGTAATACGTGAATTTGATTGTCCTGTACGAACTTTTCATCTAACAATGCTGCTGTATCTGTAACCCATGCAATTTTCTTTCCCATTTAAAAGTAATCCCCTTCATCTATCGTA
The DNA here is from genome assembly GCF_044762845.1 of Lysinibacillus sp. NPDC096382. Lineage (NCBI taxonomy): Bacteria > Bacillati > Bacillota > Bacilli > Caryophanales > Bacillaceae > Lysinibacillus > Lysinibacillus sp. NPDC096382. Next base: position 94,389 of record NZ_JBIWFC010000019.1, on the reverse strand, counting down.
GAATATTATTCATTTTATCTTATGCAACTATACACAGATAAGATCATCATGAGTAGTGATATTTATAATACTGTATTTATTTTTTTACAATCTTCGACATTATTTCGACAATATTTGCGATAAAAATAGCATTTTATAAGCATACGGTAAGCTATCTAATATTTCATTCGCTAATTGTTGGGCGCATTTACGACGTTATTGGCTGAAAGCCGATAGCAAAAATGGGAAAATCGGCTTGGATTACTGTGATCAACTGTATCGCTTAGAACGGCAATATAAGCATCTCTCACCAGGAAAGCGTCGTAAAGCACAGCAAAAGTAATCAAAACCGATTGTCGAAAAGTTTCAGGAATGGGTAGATAAATCGCCTTTCTTCGGAAAAAACACCTTGGAAAAAGTTTCCGTAAACACATTAAATCGTGTACATGGGTTAAAAGTTTCTCTGTTCGATGGTCGGATTGGAATTGATAATAATCCAGCTGAAAATCCGATTCGTCCTAATGTGATTAGCCGAAAGAACTGGCGTTTTTCTGTGAGTGAAGCTGGTGCTAAGGCGAATGCACTGCTTGAGTCTGGCTGAAATAGCAAAAGCGAATGGTATCGATTTCTATCAATATTTAGTTAAACTAATGATGGAGCTGCCGAATTTACCGATCCATCAGCAACCCAAAATTTTAAATAAATACATGCCTTGTTCGAAAAATATCCAAGCCACATGTGCAAAATAGCCATCTATTCGAAAAAAATTTCAGATAGATGGACATTCGTAGTGCGGTCCGGAAAGGTGCGCATATTTTTTATATTTCGGGCTTACATTCTTTATAACTTTAAAAACGAAATAAAGCGGTGCAATTATATTAATTGCACCGCTTTATTGGTTTTGTAGATATATTGTTTTACAATGGTCAATTCTCAATTTTTGAATAGGCCATTTACTCTTCACTTTTCTTTGTCGTTTATCGATAATATTGACTTTTATTTTTTTCTTTTACAGATACTCTTAGCTTCCAAAGCTCTTTAGCTAACTGAAATACTTCTTCATCATTCCCATCTTCAATCGCTACTTTTCTTGCTTTTAATAGAGCATTTGCAGCAGGTGATAGATCAGGACAATCCAACACCCATTTTTTATAATCTTCTATAAAAGGTGCTGTATCACTCCAAACATAATGATGTTTTAAAAATGCAGCACCAACTGTATTTCTATTAAGCTCTTGTTTATATCGAAACAGCTCTTTCTCATCGTTACCTAATAATACTATTTGCTTTCCATCTATAAATACAAGTGAAATATCTTCCTTTTTTAAGATAGTTTCATCATCTCTAAGTTTTAACATAACTTTCTCATCGTAAATAGTCATTTCTAAGCTTTCATGAAAAGAAAATAATGTCACCATAATTCCCGCAAACAATCCAAGAACTATTGTGATAAAACCTACCCATGCTCCATTATAAGATGCAATTAGATTTAAAGGCCCTTGAAAGAAAGGTATCCATGGTAAAGTATTAGCCCATTTAGCAATACTCGGAAGAAACCAACCAAGCACTAAACCGAGAAGTGGGAAACCAAGCCACAAAATCCCTTTATCGGCTTTGGAAAAATTCAACAATGTATAATTATTATCCAAACTTTTATTCATCATTTCACCTTTATTTACTTAATATTAGGTAAATAATAACACTAGATTAATATACTGTCAAAACGATTTGTTGTTTGCTACTCGTATTACCCCCTGTATAGATTTGGCACTCTCCTAGAAACCCACCAACAGTTATTTCAATAATTTCAGAAGCTCTACTTCCTGCTTCAAATAAAGACTGCTCAACGACACTTCCAATTACACCCAACTCATTTTTTCCCCTTTCTAAGTAATAGCAAAAGGTTTATAATTTGCTATGATTTTTCGCCAAATTAAAATGGACGGTAAAGTGAAACTTTAATCTGCGGAGGTTTTCTTCATTCCCACTGATTGTTAGTCTTCACTATTGGGTTTTACGGATAATTAATGCTAGATAAATTACTAATTATTTTCCTTTGATGTTAAAAAAATAAGATAATTTTTTTATACTATCAACTTTTTTTCCCCTTTCACACGTCTAGTAGTTGTATACAATTTGAAAATGTTATAAAGGAGCTTCTTTGGACATGAAAACAAGAAATGCATTTCAACATGAAGAGGTGTTTGTCCAGTTAATTCGTGAACAGAAAGAGCGTTTTTATTTGCTCGCGTATAGCTATACGAAAAATGAACAGGACGCACTTGATGTCGTACAAGACAGTATTCAAAAAGCAATGCTTTCTCTAGATCGACTAGAAAATGTCGAGTATATGAAAAGCTGGTTTTACAAAATCGTCGTACGTACATCTATAGATTTTTTACGTAAGCATAAACGTTTACAAGTAACAGATGATGATACATTGCAATATTTAACACCTGCACAAGAGGATGTCTACGAAAACGTTGATTTAGAACATGCGTTAGAAGACTTACCTGTAATGTACCGTGAAGTTGTTATTTTACATTATTTCGAAGATTTAAAACTCGCTGATGTTGCAAATATTCTTAACATTAAGCTGAGTACTGCTAAATCACGTCTTTATAAAGCGCTAAAACTATTGAAAATACAGTTGGAAGATGTGAAGGGAGAAACAGCACATGGATGAAAAATTAAAAGAATTAGAAAAACAATATAATGAGGTATCTATTCCAAAGGAGCTTGATTTTGTGGTTGAAAACGCATTAAAACAAGGTAAAAAGAACAGAAAAAAAAGAGCACCACAATGGTTACTTGGATCTGCGGCAGCTGCAATGCTTTTTACAGCTGGTTTAAATGTCAGTCCTGCAATGGCACGAACACTTTCAGATATTCCTGTTGTTGGTAGTGTCGTAAAAGTCTTAACTTGGACTGAATATGAAGTAAAAGAAGAGACATACGATGCAGACATTAAAGTACCTTCTATTGAAAACTTAGAAAATAAAGATCTTGCTAATGCTTTAAATGAGAAATACCGTTCAGAAGGTAAAGCTCTTTATAATGACTTTATTACCGAAGTTGGTGATTTAAAAGCTAACGGTGGCGGCTTTTTAGGCGTAGATAGTGGCTACGACGTAAAAACAGATAATGACCAAATCTTGTCGATTGGTCGTTATACTGTCAATATTGTTGGATCTTCTTCTACAGTCATGCAATACGATACGATTGATAAACAAAATGAAATTTTAATAACACTGCCAATGCTATTTAAAGACGATCGTTATATTAAAACGATCAGCGATAACATTATCGAACAGATGCGCAAACAAGCCGCTTCCGACTCAGATAAAGTATACTGGGTAAAAGGTGCAGGTCATGTAGAGGTTACGGACAACTTTACAACTATTAAAGCAGACCAGCAATTTTATATTTCTGACAAAGGGAAACTTGTGATTTCCTTTGATAAATATGAAGTGGCACCAGGCTATATGGGCGTAGTAGAATTTGAAATCCCAACAGATGTCCTTAAAAAGGATCTTGTAAGCTCTAATTATATTCATTAATCATTTGCAATAAAGTGAAATTTTAATCCGTGGGGGTTTCTATACCCACGGATTATTAATTTTCACCAATCGGGCTTTTACGGGCAGTAAGTCTCCCACCTTACTTCTTAATGTGGGGAGACTTACTGCCCTTTAAAATATAATTCTAAAAAACGAGGTATTTGAATCGTCAATTACCTCGTTTTTTTCTATAAAAAATTTTTTCATGAACTATAGCAATTATGCCTCGGCATAATTGCATCCGGAATCGGCTTTAACTTCTTTCAGCGGATATTTTTTGTACCGAAAGCGTAGCGACAGGTACAGATGTTTGGACACCCACTGAAAAGTGACTTAAAACCGCTTTCACCTCACCACCTATAAAGGTTGGGGACTTCTGTAGCTGATTCTTTGCTTTCGCTACCAACTGCTGCAAGAAGTTAAAATTCTCTTTTCAGAGTAGTTTGTCATACTTATAATCCCCTCACTTTTTGTCTAAGCTAAAATGTATCAATTAACGTTAGAGGGTTTTTATATGAAAGGTGTAGGATCGATTAGTATTTTACATGTTGTCTTCTTATCTATGACTGTTATTGGCTTAAAAAATCACGTGACAATTATTCCCCCACTACTCGACGTTGTAGGGAGAGATGGTTGGGCATCTGTATTAATGGCTACTGTTATTATATTCTTCTGGCTATTTCTTTTAGTTTATATTCAAAAAAAGACGAATCAAGAACCTATTAGAGACTGGTTAGATGGGAAAATCGGGAAAATAGGCTCTACAATTGTCATCTATATTATCGTTATTTATTTACTCATTTTAGCTGCTTTTACGATGGTTGAAACATTGCAATGGGTAAACACAACGTTTTTACCTGAAACACCGGTCATTATATTATTACTCATTTATACGATTCTTTGTATTTTACTCGTTACAACTAGCTTACAAACCATTGTTATGTTAAATGTCTTTGTATTATTTGGTGTAGTAGTCTTTGGTTTTTTTGTAGCATTTACAAATATACAGGTAAAAGAATATGAGTTATTACGTCCATTTTTTGAGCATGGATTCCACCCCGTTATTAAAGGGATGGTTTACCCGGCATCAGGATTTATTGAATTAATCATACTGTTATTTTTGCAGCACCAATTTAAAGAACGTCTTCGTTGGTATCATTTAGGCATCATACTTTTCATTTTAATGGGGCTTACTTTAGGTCCACTCCTTGGAGCAATTGCAGAATTTGGTCCTACCGAAGCCGCAAAGCAAAGATATCCTGCCTACGAGGAATGGGGACTAGTATCAATTGGTCGCTATATTGAGCATCTTGACTTTTTCTCAATATACCAATGGCTTACTGGTACATTTATACGAGTTAGCTTCCTCTTATATGTTATAGCGGATTTATTGAAAATGACTGGGGCCCCGAAGCAAATATGGAGAATGCTAGCTCCACCCTTCTTTCTACTTTGTCTACCGCTAATTATTTTAAATGAAAACATATTTTTGAAGGTGAAAGGGAACTATATATTAACAGTGACTTTTATTTTCTTTTTTCTTCTGTCAATTTTTTTCGTACTAGTAGCGTTCTTTTCAGGTAAGTCTTCCCCAAAAAAGAAATCTGAAAAACAAGAGATGGAAAGTGGTGAATCATAATGTCTCAGCAGGAGAAGGCGATAGATCTAAACACCTTAAAAAAACTATTTCAAAAATCAGCAGATATTCAATTTCAGGAATATACATTTAATCAAAAAAAGGTTCAATTCATTACCTGTGATGCAATGATAGACCAGCAAATGCTCAATGAAATCATTATTCGGCGTGTTCAGTATCTTTATGACAATTTAGCTGATACAACCTTTGAAGATAATATTACACAGCAACTTCACATCCCGACTCTTCAAAAAATCAAAGATAAAGAAGAAGCCATTACCTTTGTATATACTGGTTTCCTACTGCTTTATTTTGAAGAGGAAGAACTTTTATACGCTAGTAATATTGCTAAAAAGCCTAATCGAAATCCAGAAGAAACGAGGATGGAAGTTCTCGTTAAGGGACCAAGGGATAACTTTATTGAAGACATCCGGGTCAACATTGCACTATTACGAAAACGTTTACCTACGAATTCTTTTTGTGTTGAAAAAATGGAGTTAGGCAAACGTTCAAAAACAAGTGTGGCTATTCTTTATTTTGATGATATTGTCGATATGGATATTTTACACGGAATTAAAAAGCAACTGACAGCTGTAGATACAGATATTGTCTTTAGTGGGGATATATTAATGGAGCGGATTAATAAAAACTCCAAACTTTTCCCAAAATTCGATTACACAGGACGACCCGATTATGCTATTCAGGCTCTAATTAGAGGACGCTTTCTTATTTTCGTCGATGGTGTAGCATATGGCGTCATCACACCTGTTAATTTATTTTTATTATTAAAATCCGCTGAGGATAATGAATATCCCATCGTTTTCAGTTCTATAGAACGACTTTTGAGGATCGTTGGCATTTTAATCGGTTTGCTATTGCCTGCATTTTGGCTCTCTTTGACGACCTATCATCAAAATCAGCTACCATTCCAGCTTTTAGCAACAGTCGTCCAATCAAAAACAGGTTTACCTCTCCCTTCCTCTCTCGAAATGCTAATCATGCTACTTATGTTTGAATTGTTTCGAGAAGCGGGCTTACGTCTGCCTTCTGTTATTGGTGGTACGATAAGTGTAGTTGGTGGTTTAATTATTGGTGATGCAGCCATTCGCGCTGGTGTGACAAGTCCAGAAATGATTGTGGTTATTGCGATTTCTACAATTGCATCATTTACTCTTGTGAACCAATCTCTTGTCACAACCATCAGTATATTGCGTATTGCGTTCATTCTTGCCAGCGCTTTCTTTGGTTTATTTGGCTTTTTCATCTCACTTTACTTTACACTTCTTTACTTATGTAACATCCGAATTTATGGTTATTCTTACATGAATCTTGCAACAGATTTAAATTGGACAACTATTAAAAAATCGATCTTCCGCTTATCACCAAAAGGCTACACCGAGCGTAATAAAGCACTTGCACCCCAAGATAACACACGTACATCTAAAAGCAGGAAGAAGCAATGAAGAAAAAAGTTATTTTACTGTCAAGCTTAGCTACTTCACTCCTTCTCTCAGGATGTTGGGATGTTAATGAAGCTCAAAGAATGTATTATGTAGATGGACTTGGTATTGATTATAAAGATGGTCAGTATGTAATATACATGCAATTAATTAACTTCACCAATGTTGCAAAATTCGAATATCCTAATCCTCAAACAGTACAGGCAGAAGTTGGACAATCTAAGGGAAAAACAATGGAAGAAGCACTTTATAAATTATTTCAATCCGTCGACCAAAAAGTGTTTTGGGGGCATATGACATTTATAATTTTCTCCGAGGAAGCGATGAAAAATAAAAATGCCCTCTCCATTATAGACACTGTGTTGCGGTATAGGGAAACAAGGTATCAAATATGGACCTATTGTACACAAGATTCTATAAAAGACATCCTTCTTCTAACGCCGATTTTGAATAAATCTCTTATATCATCAAAGCTTAGTACGCCTTTAGATACAGCTGATAAAGAAATATTCGTCGAGCCCGTAAATTTCCGAAATTTAGTTATTGGCTTAAATGAACCAAATCACGAAATTGGTATCCCTTATGTAACGATCAGTAATAACTGGGAAACTGCAGAGCAACAAGGTCAGGAAACTGCCTTAACAGGGGTCGGGGTACTTTCTAAAAGTGGGTTTAAAGGCTTTCTTAAGAATGATGCTGCAAGAGGCATGCAATGGATGCATAATAGAACGCACCGAGGTGAAATAACCTTTAAGTTAGATGATAACGAAACAGATTATTTGACAGCAACATTGGAAAAAATAAAAGTAAATATTGAACCACTTGTTAAAAATGATCAAGTAACATTTGATGTCCATGTAAAAATAAATGCAATTTTAAATGGTTTCAAAACGAATATTTCAGAAGATGAAATAAGAAAAAAGATTATAAAAGAAGTGAAGAAAGAAATTCGAACAACGTATAAAGAAGCATTAACGAAAGATATTGATATTTATCGCCTTTCTGAACAGCTATACCGAAAAAATGTGAAAGTATGGAAAAAGATAGAGAAAGACGGAAAGATCCCATTAACGCCAAGTTCTATTAGTAAATTAGAAATAGACGTTAACCAAGTAAATTCTGGCCGTAAAACATTTACGGGAACATTTAATGAGTAATCTAAAAATATCCCCTTAAATGTACATAACTATTTAAGAGGATATTTTATTTTGGATTAAATATAAATAAGACTTTATTTATTCATTTTCACATTCCAATTTATCTTGCTATTCCCCAAGGAGTCGCCCAGTCGTTACGAAGTTCAACTTATGGCAATATGCTGCGATATTGTCGAAATAATTATTTTTACCACAAAAAAATTAACATATCTTCACATATTGATTTGCAATTGATGATCAGCATGCTATAATTCATGTATAAAGAATTGAATAGCTTTTGACAATTATGTCAAAGGGGAGTAGCTAGCAGATGTAAACATAGCATCTGATTTCACATTCGTCATTACATGGTTATTTACCATCGGGTGTGAAGGCATATCTTGGCGTACAGATATTCTGTGCAACAACCAATTAATTAGCTTAGCAAGACCTTTGCCTATTTTTTTAGGCATGGGTCTTTTTATTTTGCCTAAAAAAGCAAAGAATAAGTTGAAAGCAATTTGATTTCTGTTCAAAGTATAAAGGAGGAAATACATTTGGAGGCAATTTTACTAGAATACGCATGGGTCCTCGTCGTATTAATTGTACTAGAAGGTTTATTAGCTGCAGACAATGCCGTTGTTATGGCTGTTATGGTTAAGCATTTACCAAAAAATCAACAGCAAAAAGCATTGCTATATGGTTTAGTGGGAGCATTTGTTTTTCGCTTTGCGGCACTATTTCTTATTACAACGCTCGTTAACTTCTGGCAAATTCAAGCTCTAGGTGCTGCCTATTTATTAATTATGTCAACGAAGCATATTTATGATTCCCGAAAAGCCAAACAAAATCCCGAGGAAACTCAGGAGAATAAAAAACAATCTGGTTTCTGGATGACCGTACTGAAGGTTGAGTTTGCTGATATTGCTTTTGCCATAGATTCAATATTAGCTGCTGTCGCCATTGCAGTTACACTACCTCATATCGGAAATTTCGATGTTGGCGGCATTAATGCTGGGCAATTCGCTGTGATGTTTTTAGGTGGTATTATCGGTGTTATTATGATGCGTTTTGCTGCTCGTTGGTTCGTGAAAATACTCGATAATTATCCATCACTTGAAACAGCTGCCTTCTTAATCGTTGGTTGGGTTGGTGTAAAGCTGGCTGTTCTAACATTAGCACACGAAAAACTAGGTATAATCCCACATGAATTTCCACACTCAACACTTTGGAAGGCCATTTTCTGGATTGTCTTAATTGCAATTGCCCTTGGTGGCTATTTAGTTGGTGTGAAAAACCAAAGTAAAAATGTAAAATAATTCCTAAAGCAATACCCGGTCTAGCAAAGGCCGGGTATTGTTTGTATCATTAAATCGTGGATACTTGGTAACCAGTCAGCACCACATGATGATAATAATACATATTTTTTTATAGTTGAATCTTTTTCAATGTTGATTCGTATGTTACTATATAAAAGTTATTTTACAAAAGAAAGGATTTTTCTATATGGCGTATGCTAAAAATCAAAACTTAAATAAGATCTTAAAACACTTTGCTTTTATGTGGGTATTAACAGTTGTCGGAATGTACATAGCAACATTATTACCTCCTGCAATTGTCATGCCAATATCCATTATTGCGCTTGTACTTCTTATCATTGTCATTTTTGTACGAAACTTGAAGCTTGCTAATTCTATTATGTATACAATCCCCTTTTTAATGGGAATTTCACTATTTTGGACAACACAATTTTACATTGTAGAGCTAGGGCAACAGCTTGTTTTACTTGTTTTCGTAGCGACTGTAGCTATTTTTATTGTGCTAGCACTGATAGGTATGATGATGAATAAAGACATTTCCAATTGGGGAACCTATTTATTCACCGTATTAATCGTCGTTATTGTATTTTCATTAGCCTTTATGTTTTTCCCTGTTAGCAACTTGGTCGCTTTGATTATTGCAGGAATTACTGTACTACTTTTTAGTCTCTATACGGTTTATGACTTTAACCGAATCCGACATAATCACGTTTCAGATGCTGAAGTAGTAGGCATGGCTTTAAATCTATACTTAGATTTCATTAATTTATTTGTCAATCTTTTAGAAGTCATTTGGCGTTTAAAAAATGAATTTGATTAAATTTCATAATTGAGAATAAAAATCAATTAAATTGCCACACTGTCCTTCTTCGCTGTATACTAAAAGAGATGCAGCAGGTATTTACTGCAAAGGGAGGAAAACTTTTATGTTATCTGAAAAACTACACACAGCACTAAACGAACAAATGAATTTTGAATTTTACTCTGCGCATGCTTATATGGCGATGGCGGCATATTGCACAGATCAAGATTACGATGGCTTTGCCAACTTCTTTTTAGTACAGGCTGAAGAAGAGCGCTTCCATGCGATGAAATTTTATAATTTCCTAAGCGATATGGGCTACCGTGCAACAATCCATGGCTTCGATAGCCCAGATAACCATTTCGAGTCTATTTTACATGCCTTCAAAACTGCTCTTTCACACGAGAAGGAAGTGACTCGCCGTATTTATAATCTATCGGATATCGCTTTAGACGAGCGCGAGCATGCGACAATGGCTTTCTTAAAATGGTTTATTGACGAGCAAGTGGAGGAAGAATCAACATTCGACACGTTAATTCGTAAAATTGAACGCATTGAAAATGATTCTAATGCCATCTTTATGCTTGACGCTGAATTAGCGACACGTTCATTTACACCAGATGCTGAAGCTTAAAATTTACTAGTAAATTGAGTCATTTTTTATTCATCCTCAATGTTTTAGTCTTACTTAACATTTACGCAGGAAGATTAAAAATGACTCTTTTCTTTTACATATTATATGGACTTAATCAAAATAGCCACTATAACTAAGAAACCCTACTTCTTCGTTTGGTTTTAAAAGCAATAGTTGATCTGTACCCTTTAAGTAAAATAACGGCGCTTCATCATTGACATACGGTTCTCCTAAATCTTTATACCATTTTTCATTTAGCTGTTTAGAATAAAATTCAAACGATATGTTTTCAATCTTATCGCTTTTACCTATATAAGAACAATATTGCGTCTCTATATCTTGTCCTGTACTGTCTTTCAAGTAATAAAAATCACAGTCTATTTCACCATATGCGGTATCGAACTGTTTCCTCTTAGCTGGTTTTCCTAACTTATTAACTACATCTTTTCTCGAATTACCTAGAGCAATTCCATTAACCATAAAACCATTCTTTTGTTTATCAATCTTAATAATAAATCTACCTTGCTCAAATAATCCCACCAAAGATTTATTAGACTTTTCAGCTATCTCTTGTGCTGAGTCACCGCTACTATTAACAGTTTTTATATCTGCCTTTTTATTAATTAGTTCTTCAACAGTTTTTTTATCCCCATTTACTATCGCTAAATATAATGGTGTTTGCCCTTGTTCATTGAATCCATTTACATTTGTTCCCTTTTTTATCAATTCTGCTAAAAAATCAAAATTATCTTTTTTATGATTTAGGAGAACATGGATTGCATTATTTCCAAATTTATCAACCTTATTAAGATCTAGTCCTTTATCTATAAATATTTGAACTACCTCTTTATTTTGAGTAAGAATAGCCGTTTCGTATGTATTTTGTCCATCTATATTCACTTTCTTTAAATCAATATCCAGGTTCAATAATTCTTTTATTAATGCTGTATTGTTTAACTGCTGTAATAAGGCTACTTGAACTATATTGTTTCCCTCGTTATCTACTTCTTGAAGATTTACTTTCATTTCATTAATAAGGTATTCAATCATCTCTCGATTCCCTGTTTTCATTGCAGAATATAGAACGGTATGCCCCAGCTCATTCTTTACGTCCATATCAATACCGTATTTATGAAAATCTTTTAATATTTCATATTGTTCATTATTGATTGCAACATGCGCAAGGGTATCCTTGTCTTTTCCAACTCTGATACTTCCCATTCCTTTATTCATTAAGGAAATAGCTAATTTTTTATTAGGTAATTTGATGGCTTCACTTATTGAATTTTCGCCATCTTTGTTAACAAAATTAGCATTGGCCCCGTTTTCAATCAAAAAATTTATATCATTCATATTTTGACTTTTTACTGCTTCAATCAAAGAGACATCCTTATCTTTTAATAAAAGATAATTTTCCCATGAAAAAGTAAACTTTGTTATAAAGCCATAAGTTGCAATACCAATAAGCAATAAAAGACTGATTAACACAGAGCTATATTTAATCATTTGCTTTACTTTTTTCTTAAATATTTCTTGTTGGCGTTCTTTTTCTAATAGCTCTTTCTTTTTTTTCTCTTCCAACTGTTTTTCATATAATTTAATTTGGTCATTAATCGCTTCTTCATTATTATAAATAGAAAGAACATGATCTTTTTCTCTTTTGCAACGCTTACATGTGTTCATATTCTCTACGTTAAGACGTCCACATACACATGTCCATTTATCATTCAATATTTGTGAATAATATTGTGCATCATTTCCTTCATGTGTTTTTACAAACGTTAATAGCCTAGGATTATTAATTTCTTTTAGTTCTACTTTTTCTAGCTCTGATTCAGTTTGAGTCCATGTAGTTCCATCACTAAAAAGTACTTTCTCAATGACTATATCAATGTTTCTTGCATGTGGAAAATTTTCTAATGAAATTTTTTCATTGTCACCAAATGCTCGGTTAGGACTTATTGATTCAGGTAGCTGAAGTTTATATTTAAAGCTATTTGATTCCCAACCAACTGGCTCACCAAATTGATCAAAACAATAAATGGTAGCATTAAAGCCTTTAATTCTATTTTCTGAAATATTATTAAATCTAAATGAGCAATAAACCTTACCAGTTTCTTTACTTCTATAAAGCTGATACTTAAGCACTTCAATTGGACAATTTATATCAACTAACATACTATTCCTCCGATTAATTTAACAACTCAAATTCCTCTTCTTGAGGCTTCTTATAAATTTTTAAACTTATGTCTTGAAGTAAGGAAATAATTTTCGCTATGGCTAGAAAGAATATTCCTGTTAATATAATAGATATTGCTGATACTAAAGTTATAGTGAGATGAGAGGTATAACTATCTTTTAATACAAAATATCTTTCTTCTATAAGGTTATTATCATAATGTTTACGAGTCACTTCTTCCCAATATTTCATATCCTCCCTTTCTTCTTTTAAACTTGAGATTTGAGATAAAGCAAAAATTATAGCGGAAACAATTAATATCACACTTGTTATCTGTAGTACTAATTTCACCAGTATGCCCTCCATATAATAAAATAATATCTATTATATACCAATTATTCATTATTTGCTATTCATTTACTAGGAAAATATTCATAATAACTTTCTTCTTCCTAATACTTTATTCATTATTAAAGTTTGTACTTTTTAATAAAAGGCTGTTTAACTTGATTGTTGTTTTTCTCAAATTAAAAGCGTATTCTTGTGGCAAATACTTATAATCTACCCTTTTAATTTGTCAGAACCAACTTTCGTAATAATTAAATATCAACACCGTAATTAAACAGAGCCTAAAAAAAAAGAAACGCTAAAAAACTAACATTTCTCTTTTTCTTACTTATTTCGGCACCGAAATTCCACCTCTATTTCAGTGGAATATCAACTGTTTGAGTTCCATCTAAAAAGTTTTCATAATGTGAGAAATAGATACGAACTGGGTTGACGACTCCCTTCATGTCATATGTTTCGGTTTGTTCGATTACGTATTCATCAGGTCTATAGTGACTTACTGAATTACTGATAACACTTTCGCCATTTGCATCTATGGCCGTGCCAAGTAAACCGATATTTTTATTTTCATAAGAAGTTGGAACATTTATTGTTACCATGTGCTTATTAACTTGAACTTTTAAGCCTGGGAGAGGTGGTTTTGATAGCACTTTCTTTTGGTTAAAATCTACCTCTATAAAATCTTGCCCTTTCGGCAATGCTTTTACTTTTCCAATGGATAATGTTAACTTTTTGGGCTCTCTAAAATAATTACTTTGCATAAAGAATGTCGCTTCCCAATCCATAAAATCCCCTGTAGCTGTTATGCCATTATTAATCGTCGTCCATTCCTCCCCTTTTTCATCCAATAGACGAATATCATCAAATCCTAAAATACGCTGATCATTATGTGGATCGAGAGCGATTGTAACACCTGTACGGAGCGGTGAAATTGATACAGACTTGATGATGATTTGCTGACCTTCAAAGCTCATTTTTTCATTCAATACATAGGACTTCGTTTTCGCTATTGGCTTTTTAAGTGAAAATGGGATCGTAAACTCTGTTTGTTTTTCATCTGCAAATTGTATATATAGTTCAAAATTAGCATTGTCATAATTTATAGGATTTTTAAATGAAGCCGCAAATTTATCTTCAATCAAAGATGTTTCTTTTTCGCTATACCAACTGTAACTTATTCCAGCGGGTAATACCTCACCATTTAGACGGAGCTCCATTTTCTTGATTGCTAAATCATGAACATCGAACGGTGCCGAAAATGTATAAGGCAATATCATACCTGTTTCATCAGCAATAACTCCTTGAAGTGTAAATGATACACCATTTTTCGTTTGTGACAGTCCTAGTTCCTCATAATAGTTGTTATGGAGTATATCTTTGACCCCTTTATCATACGTAATCATCTCTACTAACGGAGCAAAGCCTGGGATTTTTGCGATGGTACTCGCAAAAGCTGGAGATACACGGATAGACGTTACAAAAAGTAACAGCAATGCACAAGTAACAGCACTGCTTTTCCATATACGTTGTCGATTACGCTTTTCTTTTTGGAAGCGTATGACACTTTTCCTATGCGACTCTTTTAAATGCTCATGTGGTATGTCAATTTTCGCTAGTTCTTTGACAAAAACATCATAATCATGCTTTTCTACCTGTTTCATCTATAGCTCTCCCTTCTCCGTAAAATATAGTTTTAGCTTTTTCAATGCCGCATGTAACCTTGACTTCACAGTTCCTTCTGGAATATTTTGAAGTCTAGCAATATCCCGATTTTTATAATCTTGAAAATATTTTAGAAAAATAAGCTCTTGCTGCTCTTTTGGTAGCTTTGTAATGATATCTGTCATTTCAAAGCGCTCATAATTAGGGGCATTCTCGCTGATTTCTATGTCTTCTTGCAAATTAAGACGTCTGCTTCTTTCACGCATATCATGGCAAATATTGAGTAAAATTCGGACAAGCCACGTACTAAAATAACCTGGTTCTTTGACGGTATGTATCTTTTTTAGGCTTCGATATGTAGCTTCTTGTATTGCTTCAATGGCATCATGTTCATTTATTAAATAGGAAAATGCCATACGGTACATCGTCTGTTCATATTGTTTTATTAGATGTAAAAAAGCATCTTCGTCCCCAGCTATCGCACGCTTCACCAATGCTTGTTCATCCATCACATACACCCCCTTCTACTTATTAGACAGTCAAGCTGACATTTTCGTTCGATTTATTTTTAATTATTTAATCAATTGTAACAAATTTCATTTTCATTTATATTCTGTATCTATTACTTCATAGAATTTAAAAAAGGGCTTCTTTGATTGTTGCTGTTAAAACATAAAAACAGAGTTAATCTACAAGATGTGTAGAATCAACTCTGTTTTTATGTTTTCTTAAATCGAATATTTCACTAAAGCACTCCGTTACTTTAAGTGTATTCCTTCACAATCTTTAATTAATAGGTGTTAATATTCAATTTTCATTTGATGAAGAAAAATTAGTTTTTTCCATTAACAAGGAACTTAACGAAGAGGATTATTCTATTATTTTTGCAAAACCAAACAATAAAACCATTGCTGTATTAAAAGAGCATACGGATGCTTTGGAAATGTTTAAACATTATTTACCTGGAAGTAGTTATTTCACTAACAGGGACTTTAATCTTTGAGAAAGCTCCTAAAAAGAGAAACGCCCGCAATCAACGTTTCTCGTATCTTCTTTATAGTAGTTGTGGTTCTCGAACTTCTCCATCAAATGCAGCTCGATATATCGAATAGATATCTTCTCGCTTAAGCGGCATCGGACTACGTGCTAAAATTCTTGTTTGCATTGTCGCATCATCCGTTAGTTGTTCCAGTGCTAATTCTGGTATATTAAATCCTTGTAATGTGGACGGAATATTAACGTCCTTCACAAGTTGCTTCAATGCATCTATACATTTATAGGAAGCCTCTTCTTGCGATAAATACGCAGATGAAATACCCATTGCATCTAAAATATCTTTCATACGTTTTTCGCAACTTTGACGAATATAGCCCATGACATATGGTAATAGCACTGCGTTGGAATCTCCATGAGCAATATGGAACTGGCCACCAAGTGGATAAGCTAAAGCATGTACTCCTGCAACACCAGCATTGAAAAAGGCTAAGCCTGCCAAATAACTTCCATAACTCATATCCGAGCGTGCCTGCTTATTTTGACCGTCATGCACTGCAGTTCGAATGGAACCACTAATTAATTTAATGGCTTGTAGTGCAAGTGCATCAGTTACTTCATTGGCATTTACAGAAACATAAGCCTCTATTGCATGTGTTAAAGCATCTACGCCTGTAGCAGCGGTCACTTTGGGTGGTAAGGAAATCGTTAACGCAGGGTCTACAATGGAGACATCTGCTAATAAGTAATCATGTGTCACAACATCTTTAGTCGTTTCTAGTGATAGCACGGATATATTTGTCACTTCTGAGCCTGTTCCAGATGTAGTTGGAATTAAAACCTTAGGTAACCCTTTATTTTCAATATTTTTTGTTCCCGCTAAGTTTAAGTAATCTGCCACTTTCCCATCATGTGTTGCCAATACAGCGGCAAGCTTCGCTAAGTCTAATGCACTTCCTCCCCCTAGACCAATCACTAAATCAAAATGATGTTTTCTTGTAAATTCAACTAGTTTCTCACCAATTGCGAGCGGTGGCTCTGGGGCAATATCGGTATAAATAGTTGTAGCGTACCCATTTTCAAGTAATGGCTTTTCAAGATGATCTGTTAAACCTAACTCTTTTAAAAATGGATCTGTGATTATTAAAATATTATTTGCTTTCAATTTTTCTACTTCCGGTAGTAGCTGACTCAAACAACCCCAGCCTGTATAACTCGCAGGAGTAAAGGTTAATTTATGCATAATTGTTCTACTCCTATCTATTCATAATAGCCTTCTGTCGATTTTCTAAATGACTTAAATTGGACTGAATCATGGCCAAACCACACTTGCGAATTTGTTTCATTTGCTAATCTTCTAATTCGTTCAACCGTAGAATTATAGCCAACAGAATCATATAGTATTCCTGGTGGCTTGACAGGCGGCCCAAAGCTTTCAGCGGTGTAAATGGCATCTGAAGCTAAAATAATTCCACCCGTTTCTGGCATATTAATATGCAAACCTAGCATTCCCCAAGCATGACCGCTTCCAAAATTCAAAACTTGGATTCCTTCTGCAAGTTTCACATTATCCTCACCACGCTTAATTAATCGCCATTGTAAATTGTTTTTTATCCACATATCAATGTCACCCCAAATATAGGCACCTTCTTTTACATTTCTTGCGTATGTTTGTAAAGTTCCATTGAATTCATCTTCCTGTACAATAATCGTTGCATTTGTAAAAAGCTCTAAACAGCCTGCATGATCTAAATGTAAATGTGAAGCTACAACATATTTAATATCTTCTGGACGCACATTTAACTCTTCTAAACGATGATGTAAATAGCATTCTTCTGGCATATTAATCGGGAATGCTTTTTGAGTAAATTCACCCCAGCGCCCTTCAGATCCTATTGAATTTGGGTTACATGCTGTATCAAATAATACTTTTCCTTCTGGATGATCAATTAATACTGTATAAACTGGAAGCTCTATAAATTCATTTGGCTGGTTTGGATGATCAATCGTTGCAGGGTTATGCATGGCAATCAGATAGTTTTTATCCATTCGCATTGTTCCATTACCCATAACATACAATTTCGGGTGCTGTTTGATTATGTTCATTTACAACCATCTCCATTTCCGAATCATTTATGCCTCGACATAATTGTAGCTGTCGCTTTGCTTTCGCTACATAAAAACATTTGCTGCTGAAAGAAGTTAATTGTTATTCCAAATCACTAGCTTCATTTCTGTCATTTCCTCAACTGCATATTTGATGCCTTCTCGACCGGTTCCGCTTTCTTTAATGCCGCCATATGGCATATGGTCAACACGGTATGTTGGAACGTCATTAATAATGACACCTCCTACTTGTAATTTCTTTGAAGCTTTAAAGGCCATCTCGATTGAAGGTGTAAATATGCCTGCCTGTAAGCCGTAATTTGAATCATTGACAGCATCAATGGCTTCTTCTATGGAAGAAACCGCATTGACAATTACAACAGGTGCAAATATTTCCTCACAAGATACACGGCTTTGGGAGGATACATTATATAATACTGTTGGAAGTAAAATATTATTTTCAATACGACCACCTGTCAGTACTTCGGCACCTTCTGCTACCGCTTCTTCTATCCATGTGACAGCACGCTGTTGCTCAGTTTCTGAAATCATCATCGCTAAATCCGTTGTTACATCTAATGGGTCCCCTATTATTAGCTGTTCTATTTTTGCTTTTAGTTTTTCTAAAAATACATTCATCATATTTTCTTTTACATATATACGCTGTAGGGAGATGCAAACTTGACCTTGATTTGCAAAAGCCCCCATCACAATTCGGTCCATAATCTTATCGAGTTGAATCCCTTCATCAACAATAACACCAGCATTCGAACCAAGTTCTAATGTGACTTTCTTTAAGCCAGCGCGATTGCGGAGGGAAATACCTACAGCAGGACTTCCAGTAAATGTAATCATCTTTACTTTTGGATGTGCTAAAAAGGCATCTCCTACTAGTTTTCCTTGCCCAGTTACTAAGTTAAATGCACCTGCTGGTAATTTTGTTTGTGCCAATAATTTTGCTAAAAAATGAGCAGATAACGCTGTTTGGGTTGCAGGCTTCAAAACAATCGTATTTCCAGCTGCTAATGCGGGTCCAACTTTATGGGCTACTAAATTTTGCGGAAAATTAAAAGGCGTGATAGCCGCAATAACGCCCAATGGCTCTCGAATTGTATAACCAAATCTACCCTCTCCACTTTTAGATGCATCCATTGGAATCATTTCACCAGATAGTCGTTTAGCTTCTTCTGCTGCAAATTTGTAAGTTTCAATCGTTCGATCAATCTCAGCATAGGCATATTTTAAGGGTTTAGCTGATTCTAGTGAAATAATTCTAGCTGCCTCTTCTCGATTTTCTGCAAATAGATCCGATAATTGTTCTAAAATTTCTGCTCTTTGAAATGCTGTTAATGCTGCCATTTCGGCTTCTGCTGCATGAGCACTTTCAATTGCATGCTGTACATCATCTTCAGTGGCCATAGCAAATTGAGCAATGACCTCTTTTGAGTAGGGAGCTTGAACCTCCATAAATTCATCTGTCATTTGCCATTGTCCATTAATAAATAAGCTCTTTTTCAAGACCTTACTCACTCCTCTCTTTAAATGGTTACGTATTCATTTCTGAAAATAAAAAAATGAATACGTAACCATTTTGGTTTTAAAAAATAAACTGAGGCATCAGTTTATTTTTTTACTTGTTGTATTTCTCGGGAAAAGTTTAACAGATTCTGTTTGTTGGATGCAAGCACTTTTTTTCTCCATTACCTCAAATAACTTTTCAATAGCAATAAATCCGAGGTTTTTTTCGGATTCTAAACCTACTGTTGTTAAAGCAATTGAATGGTGCTTACTGAGCTCCACATTATCAATGCCAATAACATTAAAATCTTGAGGAACATGAAAGCCCCTCTCTAAGCAAAGGTTTAAAATTTCAATAGCAATTGCATCTGTTGCGGCACAAATAGCGGTAGGCCTCGTAGGAAATTTTAGTATTTCCTCAAATACTCGTTCAATATCGTCTTTTTTCGTATTTGTAAAAAATGCTGGCACTGTATTTATATCTATACCGCTGTCCTTTAATGCATTTTTAAAGCCAGTGTACCTTTCAAAAAAAGTACTGATTTCATGTGGGCCGCCAATCCAGCATATGTTACGATGACCTAAAGATAAAATATGATTCGTCGCTATATAACCGGCTTCCACATTATCAATTTCTACAAAATACCTGTTTTCTCGATGCTTACGATTATACATGATAAAAGGTATGCCTAGTTTTTCAAGCTTAAAAAATAAGTCATCTTCATATAACATAGACGATAAAATAATCGCATCAGCCCTAGTTTCCAAAACAGAATTATAAATGGAATCTAAATCATCTTCCGTACCAAAATAAACATTTACTTTATAGCCCCGAGCAGTAACATAATTAACGATTGCAGTAGTTGTATCGACAAAAAAAGGATTATGTAAAGGCCCTGATATCAAAGTAATAATGCCAGTTTTTTTCTGTACAAGCGATCTTGCAATATCATTTGGAATATAGTTTAAATCCTCAATTGCCCGCATCACTTTTTCAACAGTTTTCGGCTTTACGAGTTCAGGAGTATTTAACACCCTTGAAACCGTTGTTTGAGAGACACCCGCATACTTAGCCACATCTTTTGAAGATACCAAAAAACCACCCACTTCATCTTTGTAAGCCTATTTTATACCATTAAAGAAATAATGTTAATAGATAAGAGTAAATGCAAGTACTTTCTATTATTAGGAATTTTTTTGATTTTTTCGCTCATAAGGCTTAACGGCTTCGCTAGCTTTAAAATTATAAACAGGTGTAATTACTTTTATTATATCTGCAGTTTCCTCGAGAACAGATGTAATTTCTGACATCGGCTTATATGCCATTGGGGCTTCATCTAATGTTTCTTCGTTTACGGATGTTGTCCAAATGCCTTGCATCATTTCTTTAAAATCTTCCATGTTTAGTGCTTCTTTTGCAGCACGGCGAGAATACATTCTCCCTGCCCCATGTGGTGCTGAGTAATTCCAATCTGCATTCCCTTTCCCCATACAAATAAGTGAGCCATCTCGCATATTCATAGGAATAACGAGCTTCTCCCCTTTATTTGCTCGAACGGCTCCTTTTCTTAACGTCATTGTTTCTGTATCAATATAGTTATGGATCGTATCGAATGTTTCGTTAAAACGCCAGTTCATATGCTTGGAGATTGTTTCGGCAATTGTCCAACGATTCATCCGAGCATATTGCTGAGCAATTTTCATATCGTGAATATAATCATGGAAATACTCACCCTCTAAATAAGCTAAATCTTTTGGTACAATAGGATTTTGCTCTTTAAAAGCTTTAATCATCGCTTGAATTTCTTTTTCGCGCCCCTGATATTTCAGCTCGGCAATTTTATCTTTTAAATCTTCTTGTTGTAATGTTTCATAGGCTCTTTTTTGATGCCAATTCGCTACCTTAGCTCCGACATAACGCGACCCAGTATGGATAAGTAAGTAGTGTGTGCCTGCATCGTCTTTGGCAAGCTCTATAAAATGATTGCCTCCCCCAAGTGTACCAAGCGATAAATTCGTATAGTCATCTTTTAAACCACTTGCTACAAACTGTCTCCCCTCGAATTCAACAAAATGACGTGCAGAAGATACTTCCTGATGGATATTCTGTCCGCTTGGTATATGTGCTCGAATTGTAGTATCAAGTTTCGAAAAATCGATATCCGTCTCATTTAACTCAGCTACAAATACACCGCAACCAACATCAACGCCTACAAGATTAGGCACTACACGATTTTGAAGTTGAATCGTTGTGCCAATAACACAACCCTTCCCTGCATGATAATCTGGCATAATCCGTACTTTTGTTCCTTCCATAAAGGCTTGATTTGCCAATTCTTTAATTTGATCGATAGCTGATTGTAAGGCTGTATTTGAATAAATTTTCGCTTCAGTAAAACGTCCTTTAATTTGAATCATGTTAATCCCTCCTACTATCTATACGAAAACCGCCTTATTTAGTTCCAATTTTAGCCAATTAATCCATTTGTAAAAAACCGGAAATACATAAAAAATGTTCTAAAATTATAAATTAATTTTAGAACATTTTCTTTTAACATTTATTCTTCATATTGAATATCTAATTTTTTCGGTATTTCTGGTATATCGTTTGATTTTACATCTACTTCTGTTAAAGCTAACGTATGTAATGGATATTTTTTCTGAACATCGAAAGGAATTGCAATGCTCTCCATTTTATTGTTCATTTGACTACGTGCAAGTAGCCCATTATTTGTCAGGTCAATGCTTATAATACTGTTAATCGTTTCTTTTAGCATTAAAATATCTTTTTCTTTTAACGGCATTTGTTCGTCCATTAAAAATGGTTGAATATTTTCTTTAATATAGCCCTGCGCCTCAATTAAACAAGAAAATTCATTTAATTTATTTGCGTATAACTTTAATTGGCGCTTTTCTTTTGAACGTTGGTGATTTAGCTCTTGCACTTTTTGCTCAATGCGTTCCAAACGTTTTTTCGTTAACTCCATAAGATAACTTTGTATTGAATAAATGGACTGAAGCATCGTTGCCTCCGCTTCTTGCACTTTTTCATATTGTGCAATACAAACAACTTGCTGCTCATTTAACTTGTTGACACGTTCCTTGAAAAATCCATTTTGTGTATGCTGACCAAAAATAGCTTTCATAAGACCTTTTCCATGAATTTTTTTATGCTGAGCGTCCAATCGATCATATTCACGTATATAATCGCTATGCATATTACGGTATTCCCGTAACATTTGTTGATAAAAAACAGCCTTTTCTGTAAAGCTTTCCACAATTTCATCTTGAAAATAATCATTTTGTGAAATGGTTTGTAAAAGTTGGTATAATGTTTGAACATTTTCAAATACGTTGGCAACCTGCTCGTATTCTTGCTCATATTCAGTTACAATCGCTAAATCACGTTGATAGCGTGAAAATTCGTATTGTGTATCGCCTGCATACTTTTCAATGTTCTCAACTGCAGATTGGAATGGATCTCTTTGTGGAATAACAGTTAATTCGAAGCGGAATCGTTCAAGCCATTGCAAGAAGCGAATTAAAATGCCATACGTTTTCTTATCACTATTTTCTGCAACTCGATGAATTTCTGAAATTAATTGCTCATACTGACTTTTCTCCCAAAGCTCATCACTCTTAGTCTGTTTAGCTTCAATCGCTTCTCTTGCAGAGATAGCAACAAAATCACTTATTAAATACCCAATTCGTTCTCTCTCAGCATTAATAAACGCCTGCGTATTGTCATTTGAATCTATGGCATTGATTACACAAAGAGGCTCAACACCTTTGTTTTTTAGCGTTTCCATCAATAATATTTCAGGATAAATAGCCATCGAACCTGAGCGTAATACCCAAAAGATTTCGTCAACACGGTTCATCAATGCCTCTGGGAAGTAGGCTATTTCTCCTCCCCCAGCTTCCAATGAAACAGAATCAATAATTGTTACTGATTTTAATAAATCGTTTTTCAAATATACTTCTAAGTAATCTAAATGTTCTCGTAGTATTTGAGATGCAAAAGTATCGCTAGTTGTCAATAATTCTAGCTTGCTCATATCAAATATTGCTACAACGCCATCTAAAAAATAAGCCTTTATTTCTTCATGTTCACCGTATCGCAAAAATGTATTTACCCCTGTTGGATGCTGATCACTAACAGGCAAAACTTGACGTCCTAAAAGTCCATTTACAAGTGTTGTTTTTCCAACACGCTCTTTCCCAACAATAAGAATCATCGTTTCGTTGTTAGCATCTTGAATGATACGATTTAAATGTTTAGCTGTATCTTTTACATAAGTATTTTGTACAATAATGCCATGTAATTGGCGCAAATGGTCAACAAGCTGTGGCAAAATATTATTCGCTGAGGCTGTATATTCGATCGGAACATTACCAATATTTGTCATCCCCAAAACCTCTTTTCGTATGTATCTAAAGTTATTATAAATGAAAATATTCATTTATTAATATATAGTACTAAGAAATAACGACAAAAAAGGACAATATACTTAAATGCAAACGTCACAAATAGGTAATAAATCTTATGTTTTAAAACAGGTTATCTCAGATACTATTATTCATTCAGACTAAAAGAAATAAAAATTATTATTATAATTTCGTAAGAGAGTTAGTCTTTCCTTCATTCTTCCATTCCAGCCATACGTGAGTAAACCGCTCCAAGTGTTGGCATTCCACCTTGTGCACCGAATTTCTCCACTGATAATGAAGCTGCAATATTTGCAAAATACACTGCCTGATCCAATGATTGCCCTTCTACTAAAGCATAAGCGAGTGCACCGTTAAACGTATCACCTGCACCTGTTGTATCTACTGTTTTCGTCAAATAGCCCGGAACATGAATAGGATATTCACCATCAAAATAGCGTGCGCCATCACTACCTAGCGTAATAATCATTTTATTAGGATACTTTTCTAATATTTGTTCAACATCATCTCCAAAAATTTCGGCACACTCCGTTTCATTTGGTGTGATATAGGCAATATCCTCCATCCATTGCACATCAAAATTAGCCGCTGGTGCAGGATTTAATAAAACAGGTACATTCGCTTCTTTACAAAGTTTTATTGCATAAGCGGTCGTTTCCGTTGGGATTTCTAGCTGCATAATTACCATTTGACTTTTTTGAATGATTTCTTTCGCTGCCTCTATATGCGCAGGCATTAACTCATAATTTGCCCCTGGTACTACTATGATACGGTTATCATTATTGTAGATTAAAATATTAGCAATCCCCGTAGGTGCCGATACGCTTGTAATAGCTTCAGTTTGAACATGCTCTTGCTGTAAAACATTGCGCAATGTTTCGCCAAAACTATCGAAGCCTACGCAGCCTATCATTGTGACTTCACTTCCTAGACGTGCTGCAGCAATTGCCTGATTAGCCCCTTTTCCTCCTGGAATCGTTTGAAAATCTTTACCAAGGATCGTTTCACCTTGCTTTGGAAAAACCCCCATTTGTACAACTAAATCCATATTTATGCTACCTATAACTGTAATCATCTTTTGACCTACCTTCCATCTTATTTTTCCATTTTAACTGAGAAAACAGTAGAAAGACAGGCCATTTACATTTGAAAATTATGGGGTACTGATCTTCTTACTCAATGTTCTGCAATGCAGTTTTTCACCACCCTATATTAGTTATACCTCGACATAATTGCGTCCGGAATCGGCTTTGTCCTCGCACAAAGAACTCCTTTCCGATTTCCGTGACATCCGCCGGAGGCTTTGGGCCAACAGATTTTTTTGTGCGAAAGCGCAGTGCAACGTAGCGGCAGCAACAGGATGGTGGTCACTCAGTCATTGCCACAGGACGTGGCGTTCTTCGACTGAGTTCCTCTATTTCAGCGGACGTTTGGAATCCGCATTCATCTCACCACCTATAAAGGTGGGAGACTTCTATACCTGTCGCTTTCGGTATAATAAACACTCGCTAAAAGAGGTTAAAGTTTTCCCAATAAACCTTTCCTTGCCTCTAATTCAATTTTCCTATCACAATCTTCACAGGAAAACTTCCCGTCCATATTTTCTTTATATAGTTTATATTTCCTTGTGCCTTCTACAACTTCAAATATTTTCTTACAAAAAATACAATGAACCTTATAGCTAATCATGATACCTCCTCCTTTAACCCGATGTAGTTTTTCGGGGAATATAGTACAAAATATAATGAGAGCGACAATAAAATACTTATAATACCGAAAATAATTGCCGTCATTTGAAGTGTAAATAATTCTGCAAACAGACCTAATAGTAAAGTAAAGGAGATTTGTAAAATATTTTGAAAAACACTAGAAATACTACCAAATCTCCCCATCATTTCAGGTAGTACATTTTGCTGATAAAACGTTTCATAACCAGTATTACTAAATGCCATAAAAAAGCCTAAAAAAACAAAACTTACAAATGCCAAAATACTCGATGTCGAGGCATAAAAAGCTGTATAAAACAGCATTGTTAGCAACAAGCCAAAAGCCATATATGACCGAGTGGACCATTTTTTGGCGAAGCTTGCAGCAACCATTCCACCTAAAATTGCTCCGGCTCCTGCACTACCCACAAAGACTCCATATAAGCTATCGGATAAAGCCAAATCTTGCTTTATAAATGTTGTTTCCTGAGAATCAAGCGCAAATGCAATCATTAATGTACTTTGAAACAGTAAATAAATCGTTATAAATAATGAATTTTGTCGAATGAAAGCTATCACCGCTAGATAGTCACTTTTTAGTATTTGCCAAGTAATACGTTGCAGTGAAGTTTCCTTCACATCATCTACATCAGGTAATATGTATATGATTAAAGCACAAACAAAAAATGTAAAACTGTTTAACCAAATCGTAATTGTTGTATTAAAAAGCATAATGAGGAGTCCTGCAAGTGCTGGACCTACTAAAAACGAGCCTGAATTGAACGTGCCAAGTATTGCATTGAATCGTTGTCTATCTTCTGAGGGAACTAGCTTTGTAATATAATATGTACTACTCGGTCCAAAGAAACTACTCGCTATATTCGCTAAAAATAACAGCATATAGATGAGCCAAATAGATTCCATAAACGGCATACAAAAAACTATGAAACCTCGTATAATATCAGTTGCAATCATCAACTTGCGTTTATTCATACGATCAATGAAAGAGCCAGCTACCAAACTTGTTAAAACTCTTGCTATTGGTCCGACAATAAAGATTCCAGCCATCGCTGCCGGCGATTGCGTTAAATGCCATATTAATAAATTTAGCGCAACAAGGTAAATCCAGTTCCCTAAATTAGAAAAACCTAAGCCCCCAATTAACAAACTGTACTTTCGAAGGATTTTCATGATAGTTCCCCCCTCATGTTAACTACTCATTATTATACGAACCTTTTCACTTGCCATAAATGCTCTTTCATAACAATTACTTGCTTGTTTATATGTAAGAAGCGTTTTATAAAGCTCTGCAAATAATGGTGCATAAAATAAAATTAAAGAATAATATTTTTGTTGTTCAAAATAACATAATGTTTTTTCTT
This sequence comes from Lysinibacillus sp. NPDC096382, assembly GCF_044762845.1. Taxonomy (NCBI): domain Bacteria; kingdom Bacillati; phylum Bacillota; class Bacilli; order Caryophanales; family Bacillaceae; genus Lysinibacillus; species Lysinibacillus sp. NPDC096382. The sequence continues at coordinate 67,520 of NZ_JBIWFC010000019.1, read as the reverse complement.
CTAATGCTTTTAATGACAATTGTTCAATTTTCTCGCTAGAGATAAAACTAAGTACTTCAAATTGGAGTTCTTCATGCTTCTTTTGAAAAGATAAATCTTTAAAACGTTTAATCATTTGTTCCATTTTTTCAAGGTTTTTATGACGATATAAAGTTCGAATATAATTTACAACAGTAAGTGACTGACATTCAAAGATTAAGGATTTTTCATAATTCTCGATGGCTTGTTCAAATAATTCCTGGCATTCATAGCAATAGCCTAAATTATTATAAATAGAACTCATTTGATTGGGTGTTTGTAAATCTACAACATGTTCAACTAAATCTAAACTTGCCTCATATTCTTTAATAGCTTTTTCAAATTGATAAAGCGAATTTAAAATAACTGCTTTCATTAAATATAAATTCAATTGAAATAAGGGTACGTAATAATGTGTAAATACATTATTCGCTGCGTCAATATAATTTAATGCTTCCTGATTTTGATATTCTCGGTTATAAGCAAACGCTAAATTATATAAACAATAGGCATGCTCGAAGCTTTTTCCATTTTTATAATATTGCTCTATATCGAACTGTTGATTCATGTTGATTAATTCTGCATATTTTTCAGTTAGTAAATAATAATTACTGATTGTTAAAATGTGCATTTGCGTGATGCGATTAGATTCCCATTGAATAAACGGCATAATTTTTTCTAAAAGCTTTTCAGCTTCCATCATTTTGTTGTCAAAAAGTAAATAACGACAATGAACAATTGCATATTTAAGTTGTATTTCATCTATATAATCAGTTTTAGAATATGCAATAATCTTTTCACATTCTTTTGAAGTTAATGGTCGATGACGAATGATTTTCTCCCAAATTATCTCCAACTGTTCATTTAACTGTTCTTGATTTTCTGTATGTTGATGCAAATCAATATTTAATCGTTGTAGCAATAATTCATAAATTGCTTTATCAGCAATCACGAGACCGTTTTCAATACGACTCAAATACGAAGATGTACATATGCCAATTGCTAAATCATCTTGTTTAATCTGCTGTTTTTTTCGTTGTTGTTTAATTAACTGACCTATATTTCTAGTAAAGCTAACATTCAATTGCCCCACCTCTATTTATATTTTATCAAAATATTAAATCAATTTGTTGTGTAATTATACTAAAAATAAACATTTGAATATTTAATTTTCGAAATATATACACAAGATTATTGGAACTGGCGGGGAAATATATTTTCTTTGCTTCTTAATGTTTATCCTTCGAATTATTATTCCTTTTCTCAGCAATAAAAAAACTGAAGACAACTAGTATGTCTTCAGTCAAAAGCTCATCGGCTCCATCAATTAAAAAGCAACACGTTCTGCTTCGTAAGCAGCAATATGTTCTTCGTATTTGAAGGTTAGCGCAATTTCATCCCAACCATTCAGCAATGTTTCTTTATAGTAAGGATCGATGCTAAATTTATAAATTACACCGTCTTCACCCGTTACTGTTTGTGCTTCGAGATTGACTTCCATCGTGTATGGATTTTCTAAGCCTTTAGCTAAAATTTCATCACACTCTGCTGCAGTTAGTTTGATGGGTAAGATCCCATTTTTGAAGCAGTTATTATGGAAAATATCTGCGAATGATGGTGCAATTACTACATTGAAGCCATAGTCTAAGATAGCCCACGGTGCATGTTCACGAGATGATCCACAGCCGAAGTTATCTTGAGCTACTAAAATTTTAGAGTTTTTATATTCGGGTTTGTTTAATACAAAGTCCTTAATTTCATTGCCCTCTCCATCAAAGCGCCAATGGTAAAATAAATACTGACCAAAACCTGTACGTTCAATACGCTTTAAAAACTCTTTTGAAATAATTTGGTCTGTATCGACATTTTTACGATCGAGTGGTGTTATTACACTATTTACGATATTAATTGGTTCCATTTGCAATCATCCCTTCCGTGTAAATGGCATTTACACAGTTTCCTTTACGAATTCACGTACATCCACAAAGTGACCAGCAATTGCTGCAGCTGCTGCCATTGGAGGTGATACTAAGTGTGTACGAGAACCAGCTCCTTGGCGTCCTTCAAAGTTACGATTTGATGTTGATGCACAGCGTTCACCCGCTGGTACTACATCATCATTCATTGCCAGACACATTGAGCAACCTGTCTCACGCCATTCAAAGCCAGCATCTGTAAAGATTTTATCTAATCCTTCTGCTTCTGCTTGTTTTTTCGTCGAATAGGAGCCTGGCACAACGAGCGCTGTTACATTTTCATGTACTTTACGCCCTTCGATGACATTTGCAGCTGCACGTAAATCACTGATGCGTGAGTTTGTGCAAGAACCGATAAATACGTGTTGAATATCGATTGAAGTTAATGGTTGACCTTCCTCTAAGCCCATGTAGGCAAGTGCTTTGCGAAGAGCAACTTTATCTGACTCATCCTCATACTCTGACTGTGTTGGTACATTACTTGAAACACCTGAACCCATTGACGGATTCGTTCCCCAAGTTATGATTGGCTCAATTTCTTCTGCTTGTATAATACGAACTGTATCATATGTTGCATCTTCATCGGACGCTAAGCTTACCCAATAATCTGCTACTTCCTCAAACTTGTCTCCTTGTGGTGCATGTTTGCGACCACGAATATAGTCAACAGTCGTTTGGTCAGGAGAAATTAGTCCTGCCTTTGCACCCGCTTCAATTGACATATTACAAATTGTCATCCGTTCTTCCATAGAAAGCTTATGGATAGCCTCTCCAGTGAATTCCACAATATGTCCTGTGCCGACACCGATACCGAATTTCGAAATAATCGCTAAAATTATATCTTTGGCAGCTACACCTACCGGAAGCTCACCTTCTACACGAATTTCCATTGTTTTCGGCTTGTTTTGCCATAGAGTTTGTGTTGACAATACATGTTCTACCTCAGATGTTCCAATACCGAAAGCAATCGCTCCGAACGCACCATGTGTAGACGTATGGGAGTCACCACAGACAATCGTTTTACCAGGCTGCGTTAAACCTAGCTCTGGTCCAATCACGTGAACAATCCCTTGGTCAGGATGCCCCATTCCTGCAAGTTCAACGCCAAATTCTTCAGCATTTTTAGCTAACGTTTCGATTTGGTTACGTGCAATCGAATCATGAATCGTTGGTAGATTTTTTGTAGGTACGTTATGATCCATTGTTGCAAAGCTTAAATCTGGGCGACGTACTTGACGTCCGTTCAATCGTAGACCTTCAAAGGCTTGTGGAGAAGTTACTTCATGAATTAAATGGAGATCAATATATAACAGGTCCGGTTTGCCCTCTTCCTGATAAACGACATGTTTATCCCAAATCTTTTCAATTATATTTTTGCCCATTATCTTCACCTATTTCTTTAAATGTATGTTGTCATAATGCTTTCTGAAACAAAGCTTGTATCTATCTCGTTAATGACTTTATCTGTCCATTCATTCGTCGATAGTATACGACTACCATCACGTGCAAGATCTGCTGTGAAATAGCCATCATCAAATACTGCACTTACAGCACGTTCGATTTCTGAAGCCTCTTCTTTTAAGCCAAATGAATATTGTAGCATCATGGCAACTGAAAGAATGGTTGCGGCAGGGTTCGCTACACCTTGACCTGCAATTTCTGGTGCTGAGCCATGTACTGGTTCATATAGACCAAAATTATCTCCGCGAATAGAAGCAGATGGTAGAACGCCTAAAGAGCCTGTAATAACAGATGCTTCATCACTTAAAATATCTCCAAACATATTTTCAGTAACGACCACATCATAATAACTAGGATTTGTAATTAATTTCATAGCAACTGAGTCTACTAAATTGTGCTCTACTTGCACATCTGGATACTCTTTTTTCTTCGCTTCTACAACTTCGCGCCATAAACGACTTGTTTCAAGTACATTCGCTTTATCAACAGAGCATAATTTGCCTCCACGTAAACGTGCTAATTCAAAGGCATTTTCAACGATACGTTCAACTTCAGCAGTTGAGTAAACAGTTGTATCTATCGCGCCATTCTCAGTACGCATACGTGGTTCCCCGAAGTATACGCCGCCTGTTAATTCACGTACAATCATTAAATCGACGTTTTCGGCTACTTCACGCTTTAATGGTGAAGCATCTAGTAAACTCGGGAACGCCTTTACTGGACGTAGATTTGCGAATAAGTCGAAATGTTTGCGAATGCGTAATAATCCTTTTTCTGGACGTAATTCCGGTGGATTATTATCCCACTTCGGACCACCAACGGCTCCTAGTATAACTGCGTCACTATTTTCACACATCTCAATTGTTTCATCTGGTAGTGGATTATTGTGTTGGTCGATGGCAGCGCCTCCGATTGTTGCATAACTTAAATGGAATGTATGGTTGAATCGCTTACCAATCACCTGCAATACACGTACAGCAGAAGCAACAACCTCTGGCCCTATTCCGTCACCAGGAAGTACTGTAATTTTTTTCTCCATCGTCAAAACACCTTTCTTTGTATAGCGTTGAACTACGCTATTTTAGTAAGACTCTCACCTATATTTATAGGTGAGGTCATCAATATTACGACTACACGTAATCGGAATCATTGCGTTTGGATGTGAATGATGTTGACTCTATTCACTACTATTAAAATTGCTGACATTGATTAACTTACAGATTGTGTACGAAGGCTTGCTTGGATTAAATGACGGTTGATGGCATTTAAATAAGCTTTTGCCGATGCTTCTAAAACATCTTGTGATGAATTTCGTCCGGTTGTTGACATACCATCATATCGAATATTAATCACAGCTTCGCCTAATGCATCTCGTCCTTTACCAACCAACTTAACTCGATAATCAACCACATGAATATCTCCTTGAACAAGTTGCTCAAGTGTATTGAAAATAGCTTCTACCGAGCCCGAACCCGTTGCCACAACTGTCTTTTCTAAACCTTCTGATGTTAAAAACAATCGCTGTAGCTGTTGGTATATTTTCTGTACCATATTGTACCTGTACCATCTTTAATTCGTAGAGTGGAACATCTTCTATTTGAACTTGTTCCTCAGTAAGAAGCGTTCGTGTATTCCATATGAATTGGGGAAGTTGCTAGGAAAATATGAATGTGTGGTTGTTCGGCCACTTGAATCGCTTCCCACGTTGTGCCGATGTCTTTTTGTACACAACGAGCTAAGCCTGTTACGATAGAGTGTTTCACTGTTTCTGCAATACGATTTACCGCCTCAAAGTCACCTGGTGACGAAGCAGGAAAACCTGCTTCAATAATTGTCACTCCTAGGCGCTCCAGTTGCTTGGCGATTTCAATCTTCTCTGCTGTGTTTAGATTAATACCAGCAGATTGTTCGCCGTCGCGAAGTGTTGTATCGAAAATATCAATTTTTCGTACTTGCAGCCACTTCTCTTACGACCTTTTCTTTACCTTCGTTGATGAATGGCATCATAGCACGTAATTTAGCACCAACTTCTTCGATTTGGTGGTTTGCACCAGCTTCTTTGAATTTTGTATATTCTGGACGACCGTTTTCATTTTCTTGAATCCAACGGCGAGCGAATGTACCATCTTGGATATCCGTTAATACATCTTTCATACGAGCTTTAACTGAGTCATCGATAATGCGCGGGCCTGCAACATAGTCGCCCCACTCTGCTGTATCTGATACTGAGTAACGCATTGTTGCCATACCACCCTCAAACATAAGGTCAACAATTAATTTTAGTTCGTGAAGTGTTTCAAAGTATGCTAGCTCTGGCTGGTAGCCTGCTTCTACTAAAGTTTCAAATCCTGCTCTAACTAATTGTGTAGCACCGCCACAAAGTACAGCTTGCTCACCGAATAAATCAGTTTCAGTTTCTTCTTTGAATGTTGTTTCAAGTAAACCGCCACGAGCTGCACCGATTCCTTTACCGTATGCAAGAGCTAAATCTTTTGCTTGACCAGTTGCATCTTGATGAATTGCGAATAAACCTGGTACACCAGCACCTTCTTGGAATTGACGACGAACTAAGTGTCCTGGACCTTTCGGAGCAACTAAGAATACGTCTACATCTGCTGGTGGTGTAATTTGACCGAAATGAATGTTAAAGCCGTGTGCAAACATAAGTGCTTTACCCGCTTCAAGATGTGGAGCAATTTCAGCCTCATATACCGCTTTTTGGCGCTCATCTGGAAGTAAAATCTGGATAACATCTGCTTCTTGCGCTGCTTCCGCAACAGTCTTTACATCTATTCCATCCGCTTTTGCTGCATCGAATGATCCGCCTGGACGAACTCCTACAACTACATCGAATCCTGATTCTTTAAGGTTTAATGCATGTGCATGACCTTGTGAACCATAACCGATGATTGCGATTTTCTTTCCTTTTAATACTTCCTCGTTGATGTTTTGTTCATAGTACATAGTAGCCATTGTTTTTTCCTCCTAATTTTGGGTTTGTTTTTTTCAACCTCAGATGCAAGTAAGCCAACAAGGGCTATGCATCCAAAGCTGTGAATTTTATATGCAAACTATTTTAAAATAGAGAGCTGCGTATTTGAGATTTTTTGTGTTTCACGAACAGATGCAGTAGCCCCTGTACGCGTTAATTCTTTAATACCATAAGGTCGAATTAGTTCAATAAAGGCATCAATCTTATCTGGATCGCCTACTACTTGATATGTGACAACGTTTTTCGCTGTATCAATAATTTGAGGACGGAATGGTTCCACTATTGAATTCATTTCTAGTCGTAAGTTTGGTGGTGAAATTACCTTCACAAGCGCTAACTCGCGTAGCACGATTGATTTATCTGTAATATCATTGACCTTTAATACATCAATTTGCTTCGATAATTGCTTCACTAGCTGTTCAATTTTACGCTCATCCTCAACGTTTACAACAAAAGTCATTTTCGAAAAGTTTGGTTGCTCTGTATGACCAACTGTGATTGATTCAATATTAAATTGACGCTTCATAAGTAAGCCTGTTACACGATTTAACACACCACTTTGGTTAATCACTGTTACTGTAATTACTCGTTTCAATTCTTTTTCACCCCAATCATTTCATGTAGGCCTTTGCCTGGTGCTACCATTGGGTAAACACATTGGCTCTGTTTTACACGACAATCAATTAAAACTGGCTCATCGGAAAGTAGTGCCTCACGGAAAATACTTTCCGCTTCATCGATTGTGTTTATTCGGTAGCCTTTAAGACCATATGCATCCGCTAATTTAACAAAATCTGGTTGGATCGGCATTAATGAAGATGAATAACGCTCCTCATAAAATGTTTCTTGCCATTGGCGTACCATTCCTAGACAGCTATTATTTAAAATCACTACTTTTACCGGTAAGTTGAATTCTTGTAGTATGGAAAGCTCTTGCGCAGTCATTTGGAATCCTGCATCACCTACAATGGAAACAACTTTTTTGTCTGGTTTCGCAAACTGGGCGCCAATTGCAGCTGGGAAGCCGAAGCCCATCGTACCAAGTCCACCAGACGTTACCCATCCGTGATCATTGTTTAAGCGATAATATTGTGCAGCCCACATTTGATGCTGGCCAACATCTGTAGTAACAATTGCGTCACCTTCTGTAATTTTATGCACAAGCTCTAGTGCTTCCTGCGGTAAAATCTCTTTGTCCCCTGGCTCCTTGCTGTACCATAATGGATATTCATTTGCATGGTTATTTAAGTACGCTAGCCATTCAGTTGTATCAGGACCATCAAAGTCCTTTTTCAATAATGCTTTTAATGCTTCTTTGGCATCTGCAACGATTGGAATATCTGTCGGCACGTTTTTTCCAATTTCCGCTGGATCAATATCGATGTGTATAATTGTTGCATTTGGAGCAAATGTTGCTAAATTACCAGTTAAACGGTCATCAAAGCGAGCTCCGATATTCAACAGTAAATCTGATTTTGTAATAGCTGTGTTCGCTGTTGCAGTTCCATGCATTCCTGCCATACCTATGAATAATTCATGCTCTCCATGAATTGAACCCAGTCCTAATAGAGTGTTTGCTACTGGAATTCGATATTTTTCAGCGAATGCTGTTAACTCTTCTTTAGCATCTGCAAAGAGGACACCCGCTCCAGCTAAAATGATTGGATTTTTGGCCAGTGAAATCGCCTGAATGGCCTTTTGAACTTGTAAATAATTCGGTTTGTATGTTGGTTGATAACCCGGTAAATAGATTTCATCAGGAGCCTGTGGTGGATTCTCCACATCAAATAACATTTGAGAAACGTTTTTCGGGAAATCCACTACAACAGGACCCTTCCGACCAGTGCTGGCAATATGGAAAGCCTCTTTAACAATACGCGGGATATCATTAACATCCTGTACCTGATAATTGTGTTTCGTAATGGGTGTCGTAATTCCCATAATGTCCGCTTCTTGGAAAGCATCTGTACCAATCACAGATGTTGAAACTTGACCTGTGAATACAACTAATGGGATGGAATCAATCATTGCATCAGCAATACCAGTTACTAGGTTTGTTGCCCCAGGACCGCTTGTCGCAATAACAACACCTGTTTTATTTGAAACACGCGCATAACCTTCCGCTGCATGGATTGCACCTTGTTCATGTCTAGTTAAAATATGACGAATCGGATTTTTATACATTGCATCATAGATTGGTAGTACCGCTCCACCTGGGTAACCAAAAACAATTTCAACACCTTGTTCATGCAGTGCTTGCACTAATACGTCAGCACCATCTTTCGCTTGATAGGTTTGTTCAGCTTTTGCCGTTGTTGCTAATTCTTCTTTCTCATTGATAGAAACATTCGTACTCATCAAATATGCCTCCTTCTTATCATTCAATTTCACATCAGTAATGTGCATCATTGAAGTATTACAAACTGGCTATCTCCTTGAAAAGAGATGACAGACTCTTTTAACGTCCTAAAAAAAATAAAAAGCCTTTTTCTCCACACGCAAAGAATTACCTTACGTAGGGATGAAAAAGACTTTCCATGGTACCACCCTTTTTTATAGCAAATAATTGCTACCTCGTGAATAAATATCAGCATTTATGCACCAATGCGAGATCATTCGCATCCAATACGGTGTCATAAATTATTTATTCATTAATAACGAGCACTTTCGATTATGCCCGGAGCTATCTAATGGCGAACACGCGTTTAATAGCTCACTCAGAGGGGATGTCGGATCTAGTTGTATTGCCGGCTTCCAGCACGACCGGCTCTCTGGTAATACAAGGCTCTAGAACCTTTAACCTCATCAACGCTTTATCTTTTTAAATTTTCATAACGCCACCTGTAGAGGCGCTTGTTACTAATTTTGAATATCTTGCTAGCCAACCGCGCTTAATTTTCGGTTCAAATTCCGGTAGTTTTGTACGACGTTCAGCTAATATTTCATCCGAAACTTCTAAATTAATAGTACGATTTGGTAGATCAATCGTAATAATGTCACCGTTCTCTACTAAAGCGATTGGACCGCCTTCTGCTGCCTCTGGTGAAATATGTCCGATTGAAATACCACGAGATGCACCTGAGAAACGTCCATCTGTGATTAACGCAACTTTTGTGCCAAGACCACGACCTTGAATCGCAGACGTTGGTGCAAGCATTTCAGGCATCCCTGGGCCACCTTTTGGTCCTTCGTAGCGAATGACGACTACATGGCCCTCTTTAACTGTCCCGTTATCGATATTTTCTTGTGCGGCTTCTTGTGAATCAAAGACGATTGCTTCGCCTCTGAATACTTTAATAGAAGGGTCTACAGCTCCTACTTTAATAACAGAACCATCTGGCGCAATATTACCAAATAACACTGATAAACCACCAACTGGGCTATATGGATTGTCTTTCGTACGAATAACTTCAGCATTTGTAATATGATAATCTTTTACAAGCTCACCCATTGTTACACCTGCAACTGTTGGTCGATCTGGGTGAATGGCACCTGGGATAGATGCTAATTCATTAATAATGGCACTAACGCCACCTGCTTTATTAATATCATCCATTGAAATATCTGAAGCAGGCATGATTTTCGCTAGATATGGCACACGTTCTGCCACTTTATTAATATCTTCAATGTTATAATCGATTTCAGCTTCATTGGCGATTGCTAGTGTATGAAGGACTGTATTTGTCGACCCCCCCATCGCCATATCAAGTGCAAATGCATCATCAATTGCTTCTTTAGTAATAATGTCACGAGGTTTGATGTCCTCTTTAATCATACGGACTAATTGTTTAGCAGCTTCTTTAATAAGCTTATGGCGCTCTTCAGAAGTAGCTACGATTGTTCCATTACCTGGTAAAGCTACCCCTAGCATTTCCATTAAGCAGTTCATAGAGTTTGCAGTAAACATTCCTGAACATGAACCACATGTTGGGCATGCATTGTTTTCAATATCTAACAGCTCTTCAGCTGACATTTTGCCTGATTTATGAGCCCCTACACCTTCAAAAACGGATGTTAATGACAATTGCTTGCCAGTAACAGATGTTCCTGCCTCCATTGGACCACCAGATACGAAAATGGACGGTACATTAGTACGAACTGCTGCCATTAACATTCCCGGTGTGATTTTGTCACAGTTAGGAATATAAAATACGCCATCGAACCAGTGTGCATTAATAACAGTTTCAGCAGAATCTGCGATAATTTCACGACTCGGTAAAGAATAACGCATACCAATGTGCCCCATTGCAATACCATCATCTACACCGATTGTATTAAATTCGAATGGAATACCACCCGCTTCAATGATGGCCTCTTTGACAACATCAGCAAATGTACGTAAATGAACGTGACCTGGTATAATGTCGATATATGAATTACAAACACCAATAAATGGCTTACCTAAATCTTTCGCTTTTACTTTGCCTGTTGCATATAAAAGACTTCGATGCGGCGCACGATCTACGCCTACTTTAATCATGTCACTTCTCATTTTAAACGCCCCTCATTTATTGCTATGTTCGTTGCTATATACGAAATGTTCTGTCTATTCCATTTTTGCGTATATGTTAATCTCTTAGGAGATTACTAACTGCTGTAACGAACGTGTTAAATTGTTGTAATCATAGTACGAAAAAAAGGTCTAGTCAACAGTATTTTTAGAATTGTTTGAACAATTTAAATAATACATAAAATTTGAAATCGTTTTCATGCTGATTAAGTGTCATTTTTATCTCGCTCCGAAGAATATTTTGACATTTTGTTCAAATTTTATTTTTTTAAATAATCTATCAATAATGTTGCCAAATCCTCCAAAAGTGGTTGGACAGCTTTTTAACGAGATAGCGCTTATAAAGTAAATAATTTTCTTAAGTACCCTGTCAAAAACACATGATCAGGATCATATTGTCTTTGAATGGCTAAAAATTTCTCGATATCTGGGTATAGCTCGTAGACATATTTAGCAGTTAAATGACTTAGCTTACCCCAATGCGGTCGTCCTTTATATTTCTTCATCATCGTATGGACCCATTCAAAATAAGGATCTTCCTGCATTCCTTTATACATATGAAAGGCAATAAACGCTGATTCTTGTCCTTGGGTAGGACTTAAAAAACCAGCTTCCCCTGCCGTTGTCCGACATTCTACCGGAAAATGCACATTAAAAATCCCACTTTTAAAGGTTGCGTGGATCTCTTCTATACATGCTCCAAATTGTGCTAACGGAATAGCATATTCACTTTCTTGGAACTTAACGCTACGTGGAGACGGATAAATTTCATAGCTTATCCCCGTTTTCTCCCCCTCCATAACATTGGCTGCTGCTAATTTACTCATAGCGCCACTTAACGCAGGCTTCCATTTACAAAGTTCAGACATAGCAAAAAAAGCACCGTTCTCTACTATTTGAAGCTTCAATGTTTCGATTCTCTTATTCCAATTACTCTGATAAACAGGCGCTATAGCGTTCATGCGCTTCACTTGAATGGTTTCGCTACCTGGGAAATAAAACCACTCAACATGTCGATGCTGTCGAATATCTTCAGCAAACATCGCCAGCCCATTTGCTAAAGTATCCCTTGTGCTCACATAATGTAAGCTATAAAGAGGTATCACCTTGATCGTTACTTTCACAAACACACCAAGCATACCAAGTGAAACATGCAAGGCTTCTGATAAATTATCCATTCCTCTCGTATGCTCCCTATAAGTACCTGTACCATCTACAAACCCCCATCTTGTTACAGCTGAGGATAACGAACCGAGTGTTACACCTGTTCCATGGGTACCCGTTGACACTGCTCCTGCAATCGTTTGCTCTTGAATATCTCCCATATTGATAAGGGCAAATCCGTGCTTCGCAAGCAATGGGCCTATTTCATATAAATACGTTCCAGCCCAAAGTGTCGCCTCTTGCTTCTCCTCATTTACAGCTATGAGCCCACGCATATTATGTAAAGAAAGTGCTATATGTTCAGGCATCGCAACAGCGCTAAAGGAGTGAGCTGCACCTGTGACACGAATCGTTTTTCCTAATTCACGTGCATGCTTCACGATATTTGTAACCTCTTCAATAGAGCGAGGCAAGTACATCTCAGATGGATAAGAGATGACATTACCAGCCCAGTTTGTCCACTTCTCACCATTTTTCCACTTATCTATAGAAAACATTGTCCATCCCCCCTGTAGGTTGTATAAGTTCCTACATACTTGTCTCCTCTAATTCCATGTAGTTCTTGAAATCTTTCACAAAGTTCACCAGCCTTCGCATGTCGAAAATAAAGCGTGTCTCCTATATTAACTGTTTTACGCTTTACTTTAACGGGTGTTTGAACTTCTCCTGCTCCTTCTAGACTAAGATATGAAAAAAAGGTCGGCTCATAGAATACCGGTAAACGATCAGCACTAATTGTCCCAGACGCCGTATAACCTCCACCATGACAAACAACAATATTTCTTTCTGGCTTTCTTGTTACACTTAAAGCAAATCCAGCTGCCTTTTCCAGCTGTAGATGCGTAAATTGATCAAACAAAGCTGGAGCATAAAATGCAGAGCCAACCGTAATTTCTGTTATTTCCTTCTGTTGTGCCGTGTATGCCATACTCCCTGAACCACCACCATTCACAAAGTGCAAGCTTGGAAAATACGCTTTTATATGCGCAATTGCTAATCTACGAAACTGGGTAACTTGCTTTTTAGCTTGCAATTGCATTACTTCAATAAATTTCCCTTTAACAGCATTGACTGGACGATTACCGACTCCTGCAATTTGAGCCTCATAGCCCATCGCTCCAACCACCTTAATAAATTCTTGATTTTTAATATAGTCGAGGAATGGTGTAAGTGACTCAAGTGAATGAAGCGAAGAGCGTTTTGTACCAAAATAAAGCAACTTAAAATCGTTAGATACATTAATATCAATACATACTTGCACGCGTACACTTAGCTCTTGCCCTAGCTCCGCCAAAAATCTGACATGTTCCCGCTTATCCACCATAAAGGTGACCGTTTTTCCCGCCTTTACGAAAAGTAATAACTGACGAACAGCAGTTTCCTCCATCACCGGATATCCTATTAATAAATTATCAAAATGCTGTTGCAGTAAAAATATTGTTTCTGCCGCTGTAAACGTCATAAATCCCGTCACATTGGGTAGATTCTTTTGTAAATAACGTAATATCTCCACAGAACGAACTGATTTCGTAGCGATACGTATTTTTTTCTGTCCACAAGCATTGTGTACTGTTGAAACATTGTGATCCAATGCATCAAAATCCAACCAAGCAAATGGACGTTCTAGTTCATGAAACGCGTGATTAAATCTAGTGGTCATGCTATCATTCCTTTATTTGTACTTTTTCTTTAATATTCATGTTAAAAATTATATTAAAACAATAAAAAACAACCGTGGACATATAATCAAATTTGCCTTCACGGTTGTTTTAATAATGGACAAGCATTTAACTCACCTTTCTATTATGTTAAGAGATTACGAGGAAAATATGAAATCCGCTGCTAAATTTAACAATACTAGCAGATGTATGCCTGCAATCAGTAATCCTTGGCGATTTAAACGTTTCATAGCTGTCATATTCATATAGACCACTCTCCTTTTTTCACATTATACTCTCAGAAAAGTCAATTTTCAAACTATTCGTAATATTAAATAAGAATCATTTTTCTGACAAACAGGCCCAAATATGGCATGATAAAAGTGAAATTATACCTATAGGGAGAGTGAAAAGGTTGAAAAAGGCTTTATTAGTCATTGATTATACGTATGATTTTGTCGCTTCTGATGGAAAACTAACTTGTGGAGAGCCCGGTCAAGCATTAGATAAAAAAATTTCATCCTTAATTCAAAAATTTATGACTGAAAACGAATTTGTCGTTTTTGCGAATGATTTACATGAGGAAGATGATCCGTTCCATCCTGAAACAAAGCTATTTCCCCCTCATAATATTCGCGGCACTAAAGGACGTCATTTATTTGGGCAAGTTGGCGAAATTTATAAGCTTCACAAGGATAAAGTTTTGTGGCTCGATAAAACTCGTTATAGCGCTTTTGCCGGAACCAATTTATCGATTTTATTGAATGAGCGAGGAATCAAAGAAATTCATTTAGTTGGCGTTTGTACTGATATTTGTATTTTACATACAGCAGTTGATGCTTATAATTTGGGCATTTCAACAGTTGTTTATGCAGATGGTGTTGCAAGTTTTGATGCTGCAGGTCATGAATGGGCATTACGTCATTTTGAACATACATTAGGCGCAACAGTTGTTAAGTAATTCATTTTCGCCTTCCATCTTCAGAAACGGGAATCTTCTGTACGTGCTGCTACGGTCAAAAAAACAATGCTGAATGACAAACATTATCGTGAATTTGTAATAATTACTAACGAAGCGAGACGCGGTTAATTTACTTCATTCAGGGCATAACTAAACAATCGCCATTATATCTTAATTTTAAGGAGATGAAAAAAATGATTAGCTTCATTTGGTATTTAATCATCGGCGGAGTATTAGGTTGGTTAGCTGGCGTAATTTTAGGTAAAGATGTACCTGGCGGCATCATCGGAAATATTGTTGCAGGGGTTGTGGGTTCTTGGATCGGTAGTATGGTTCTTGGCAACTGGGGTTGGCGAGTTAGTAACTTTTACGTATTCCCAGCATTAATCGGTGCGGTCGTTCTGATCTTCATCGTAAGCATTATTCTAAAAAGTATGCGTAAAGCAACCTAAATATGTAATAAAGAGCCATCATTTTTGATGGCTCTTTACATATATTTTTGAAAATAAAATGATCAAGGAATTTACATGAGTTTGTTGAGTCCTTTTCGCATGTAAAATATCCATTATCGAATTCCCCTTTTATAATAACAAATGATTTAAATTACATAACAGCTGATGTGGTTGATTGTGAGGCAGGGCTACTCCTTGGCGATTAGCAATAGAGGAACAAAGCCTAAAACCATCACATTCTGTGATAACACCTTCGTGACCAACACCATGTTGGCCAAAAGACCATGCAAGCATCGCGAGTGAAGTGGTTCATCGGACGCCCCCAGGGAAGTGCCATGTAGGAACGGAAATTACCGCCCATATTTTGCTAAATCGTAATAGAGATATTTTACTTTTCTTTATAAACGACTGCTTCCTTTAGCTCGTCATGATAGTCATTATACAAATTGAAATAATGTAACACCTTTTTTACATACTCATCACTATGATTGTACTTAAAAACAGCTTGCTTTATATGACCATCTGCTGCACCATTTTCCGATAAATAATTCGCAGCACTAAATATAGCGTCCTCAATATCATAAGGATCTGCTATGCCGTCTCCATTAGCATCTACGCCATACCCACCATATTTTTTAATGGTTTCTGGATTTATTAATTCAGCCTTCGATATGTCCCCTTTTCCTAACCCCGAGCAGGAAGGATGTTGCCAGCCGACAAAAGTACAAGGCATAAATTGCATCGGTCCTTCTGCCCCAGCTGGTGAAACAAGCGACTTCATTGAGGAAAATCGTGTTTCAATTCGATGATGGGCAGCAAGTAAAGTCCAAGGTACGCCGTACTTTTCTTCTGCTGCTACATAGATCGGAATATATTGCTCTGGAATTTTCATATCGAAATTTTGTTGAATTTCTTCTAGTGCTTTTTCCCGTGCTAATTTTTCAAATATAGGTAATGTTTGTAGCTCCTTCCATGCAAAAAAAGCGAAAACACAAACAGTTATCGCTATTGGTATTAATAAAGCTATCATGCCCAATTGAGCGGAAGGCGATAGCATTGGTTTTTTCTTCTTTTTTTTAGTCATATGTCACACCTAATCTTTTATTCTATTTCTATATTACCAAAATTTTTGATTATATAGCAGATTTTTCGGTATATAATTACCACTACTTTAATAGTTGAAAAGGGAGGGGGAAATATAGTAAAATATAATTCGATTATTTTATATGGATAATAATAGGAGGAATTGATTTTGTGGAAAGACTTTAAAGAATTTGCTATGAAAGGTAATATTGTCGATCTAGCAGTAGCAGTTGTAATTGGTGGTGCTTTCGGTAAAATTGTTACCTCTTTAGTTGAAAATATCATTATGCCATTAGTCGGTATCTTAACTGGTGGTATTGATTTAACAGAAAGTTTTAAGTATGGCTCAGGTAACGCTCAAGTAAATTTAGGCGTATTTTTACAGTCAATTCTTGACTTTTTAATAATCGCATTTGCAATTTTCATGGCATTACGAATTATGACTAAGCTATCTCGTAAAAAAGAAGAGGCTGTTGTGGAAGAACCAGCACCAGAATTAGATGCTAAAGAAGAGCTTCTAAAAGAAATTCGAGATTTATTAAAAAAAGAACACGCTTAAATTGAAATCAATTATGCCTCGGCATTTCAGCGGGCTGCAAGAAGTTGAAAAGAATCTGTCTAATTACCTCGACTTATACCGAGGTAATAGGCAGATTCTTTTTTCTTTAAGGTCGTAAATTCCATGGTTCAAAAACGCCTACATGTTTTTCCGGTACTTCTTGTTCTATTGCATCGATAATTCCTTGGGCAATTTCACTATTTGTTAGCCATCTTGAAGAGTTGTTGTCTTCAATGATAAACCCAAGTTTCACCACTCTATAAGTTATATTAGAAGGGATATTATTTTTTGTACGTTCATTATTTACGTAAGAGCTACTCCCTTTAATATGGTATAAAATCACATTCTTCGTGTTAGGAATTGCTCGAAAAAGCGCCTCCCAGACTCTTGTATCAGAGCCATGAATCCAAGAAAAACACAATCAAACGAACCATGTGTTTCTTGAGACCCCATTAACGCCGTTTTAAAGCTATTATAGTTCGTATAATCAACTATTAACGGTGACAATTTCGAAGAATAGTTAGCTTCATTTATCAAACTTTGCATTTTCTTTTGTTGTCTCCCGATAACGGTTACATGATTTCCTTGCTGTATAAGCCATAAAGAAACATCCTTTAGCATTCCTGTTCCGCCTATTACTAACCAATGTTTCATCGTTTCTTCCTCCCTCTCACATTTCCTACTATCCCTAGATGATTTAATATAAACAATCTCGCTAATTTTCTGAAATTATCTTGTTCTTCTTTAGTATACATGTTAAATTGGTAACAATTATTGAGATTATGGGGAAAAGAAGTAATAGATTCCCCTTTTATTCTGATGAAGAAAAGAGTGACGACATGACAAACAGCAGAAGTATTGAAACAAAACTTGTACAACTTGGGAATTTAAGTGATCCTAGAACTGGCGCTGTCAGCCCACCTATCCATTTATCGACAGCTTATAAACATACAGGTATCGGTGAATCCACTGGTTTTGATTATACACGTACAAAAAATCCAACTCGTGCTCTATTAGAAGCAGGAATTGCCGATTTAGAGGGCGGAGATGCGGGCTTTGCCTGTAGCTCTGGGATGGCAGCTATTCAATTAGTTCTATCCTTGTTTAAGCCTGGTGATGAATTAGTGGTGCCTGATGATTTATATGGTGGTACATATCGACTTTTTAATTTCTTTGAAGACACATACAATATTAAGCCTGTCTACTCAAAATTTGAATCAGTTGAACAGGTAGAAGCATTAATCAACGACAATACGCGTGCTCTATTTATAGAAACGCCAACAAATCCGCTTATGCAGGAATTTGATTTGCAAGTATATGCAGAATTAGCTCACAAGCATGGGGCTTGGTTAATTGTCGACAATACGTTTTACACACCATATTTCCAACGTCCAATCGAACTAGGTGCAGACATTGTCATTCATTCGGCTACTAAATATATTGGCGGACATAATGATGTGTTAGCTGGTTTAGTTGTCGCAAAAGGTACTGAATTAGCCGAACGTATTGGCTTTATTCATAATGGTAGCGGTATGGTTTTAGGTGCAATGGATTCCTGGTTACTTATTCGCGGATTAAAAACGATGCATCTTCGATTAAAGCAGCACGATGCGAACGCCAAAGCAATTGCCTCATATTTAGAGGAAGAAGAGCTTGTAACAGACGTGCTATACACAGGAAAAGGTGGCATGCTTTCATTCCGCTTGGCAAAGGCGGAGTGGATTGACCCATTCCTTCGAAACTTGAAGCTAATTACTTTTGCTGAAAGCCTTGGCGGTGTTGAAAGCTTTATTACATATCCAGCTACTCAAACACATGCGGACATGCCTTATGAGGAGCGTATTGAACGTGGAGTATGTGACCGATTACTACGATTTTCTGTTGGAGTTGAAGAGGCTGAAGATTTAATTACGGATTTAAAACAAGTATTCGGTACCCTTAGAAAAGAGGTTAAAAATGAAGCAGCATATTGAAACAAGTCTAATTCACGCAGGTGTCCGTGACGGCTATGAAAATAAAAAAGGTGCAGTCAATGTCCCTATGTATGTTTCATCTACTTTCCATCAGGAGAGTATCGATGAATTCGGCGAATATGATTATGCACGTTCTGGCAACCCTACGCGGGATGCATTAGAAAAAGCAGTAGCTGAGCTAGAAGGCGGCGTACGTGCCCATGCATTTTCTTCTGGGATTGCTGCTGTATCTGCAGCATTAATGCTATTATCTCAGGGAGATCATATTGTCATTACGGAGGATGTATATGGAGGAACATACCGCTTCGTCTCCAAGGTTTTACCACGCTTTGGTATTTCTCATACTTTCGTTGATTTCACAGATTTAACAGCAGTAGAAGCAGCCATTATACCAGCTACAAAGCTACTCTATATGGAAACACCGTCAAATCCAACACTTGGCATCACTGATATTCGCGGAGTCGTAGCACTTGCCAAGCAGTATAATTGCTTAACATTTTTAGACAATACGTTTATGACACCTTTACACCAACGTCCACTTGAGCTAGCTGTCGATGTTGTTATTCATAGTGCGACAAAGTTTTTATCTGGGCACTCTGATATTATCGCGGGATTGACAGTAACAGCTGACGAGAAGCTTGGTCAGGATCTGTACTTTATCCAAAATTCATTTGGCAATATATTAGGTGTACAGGACTGCTTTACTCTATTGCAAAATATTAAAACAACCGATGTACGTTTTAGTCGTTCTGCTGAATCGGCACAAAAGATTGCAGAGTTTTTAGCTACAAATCCCCTTGTCGAGCAAGTATACTATCCGGGACTTGCATCACATCCTGGCTATGAGATTCATCATAGTCAATCCACGAGTGCAGGTGCAGTACTATCCTTCCGCCTACCAAGCTATGGAGCTGCAAAAGCGCTAGTAGAGGCGATGAAAATTCCAGTTTTTGCTGTCTCTCTTGGCGGTGTTGAATCGATTTTATCCTACCCTGCTAAAATGAGTCATGCAGCAATGGAGCCTGAGGAGCGCGCAAAACGTGGTATTACTGATGGACTTTTACGTTTCTCAGTAGGACTTGAGCATGTTGATGATCTAATCGCCGATTTCGCTCAAGCATTAGAGGTAGTTGTCGCAAAGGCTTTATAACCACAAAACAACCGCGTTTCCTATTTACGGAAACGCGGTTTTATTCATTAAATGTACCTTCTATATGTTTGTGCTTAACAATCAGTTGTTCACACGAGCTAACACTCTATATAAATAATCTCCATGTCCCTTCACCAAAGTTACTTCTTGTTCATTCGATATCCAGTAAAATGAAAATTCTAAGCCTGCTTCGTTTACACCTGTCGGACAATGCTTCCAAGAATCTCGTTCTTCATTTGTCGTTAAATGATAAAAATAGCGTTTTTGTAATAGCCCTGAATGATGATTAAAATAATCCTGGGCAATTAACCCCTTCACTTCTAAAAAGGATAAACCTGTCTCTTCAAACATCTCTCGTGTTACTGCCTCTAGCGACGTTTCCCCTTCCTCTACCGTGCCTTTAGGAATTTGAATTCCTGCTCCTTCTGTATTTTGCTCAAATACTAACACTTGTAACTGACCCTCATGCTCTCTCGTAATATAGCCAAATGCCTTTTCAACAACTTGCATGAAGTCATCCCCTTTCGCGTCATTTAATGTTACAATAAATAGAAAAATTGGAATTGTTGGTGAAAAGTATTGATATCAATTATACGGCATATGCAAAAGAATGACATCATTTCTGTACAAGAAATTGCCAAAAAGAGTTGGCATCAAACATACAAGGGAATTATCCCAATTGAGATTCAAGATTGTTTTTTACAAGCTGCTTATAGTAGTGATCAATTACTAAGTCGTTTAGAAAAAAGTCTATTTTTAGTTGCTATACTTGAAGAATCAATAGTAGGCTTTGCAAATTTTTCAAATGTTGTAGATGGTGAAGCAGAACTTTACTCCATATATTTACTTCCAGAAACTCAGGGCAAAGGAATTGGTACAACCCTATTACAGGAAGGGATCAAAATGCTTCCAGATTTAACATCACTATTAGTTTGTGTAGAAAAGGAAAACACGAAGGGCATGAACTATTATCAAGCGAAGGGCTTCAAGAAATTGGAGGAGTTTGACGAGCTATTTGATGGTCATTTATTAAAAACAGTTAAACTAGGGTTAAATATAACTTAGTGTAACGGAGCTATAACTTACGCCGTTACACATTTTTTATGTCATCTATGAAAGATTGAATTGCTCTGATTGGATGACAAGTGCTGTTAACCCTGAATTACTTCCAGATTCATGTGCTTCACCTGTTTGCCAAAGAACACCTTCTCCAGTTTTTATAAATACTTGCTCTTGATCCTCACCGCAAACCCATCCTTCACTGTGGTACAGGCGCCTCATGCATCCCAACGACACCACTAGGCTCTATATACATGAAGCCAATATTTGTAGGCTACTCTGTTTTCATGATTTTCGTATAAAAAGCATCTATCGATTGATAATTATTAATTTTGGTTAGCCAATTCTTGTGTGAAATTATATTTTTTCAAGTAAGGATTCCCCTTCAAATTTTTTATACTATCTTGTACATTAAAATATCATCTATATATTTATTGTCTTGTAGCTTAATTTCATTTATTTTTCTTCCTTCTTCAACAAATCCCATCTTTTTATAGAGCGCAATAGCCCTTTCGTTTGTTGAAAATACGCCAAGGCTAATTTTTTCGATATAAGGGTTGTTCTCTGCCCATTCTAGTAGCTTTTCAATTAAGCGTTTGCCAATCCCTAGACCACGATATTTATTAAGCACCATCATACCAAAGGTACCTGTATGTGCTAATCGTTTTCTTTGTGGCGATTGAAATACAAGCCACCCAACTATTTCCCCTTGATATTGTGCGATAAAAATTGTTTCTCGTTCATTTGTTATTTTCGCTTGTATCCATTCTCTTTGCTCATCAATCGTTCGCTGAAATTCATCTATTGTAGTGATTAAGTAAGTTTCTTCTGCTAAAACTTCTTTCTGGATTTCCAACAAAGCTTCAGCATCTTCTTGATAAGCAACCCTAATTTTGATATTTTCTGTCATTAATCCACTCTCCTTTTATACTTACGAAGTCTTCTTAGGTGATTCATTTTATATTTTGTTGAGTATGTAGCATCAAGTACTTGCTGATTCGCTCCGTTTAAACTATTGACAAGCTTTTCATTTGTTTGAATATACAGAATAATTATAACGATAACATTAAGTTCAATCTCTTCGTTAAATTAGCCTGCTGTTCCGCACGAATAGTCTGTTGTTCAACCAAAATTAATTTCCCTCCATCCTTGAAAATTGAAGCGATTTTTTGAGCAATCTCTTCTAGAATATCTTGCAGTTGAATTTGGTTATCGAATAACTTACATGCTTACGCCCCGATTGTTACAGCGTCCTGTTCTTTTTACTGTTTGAGAATTTACACCCTTAGTTTAAACATTCGTAGATTGGAGAAAATTAACCGTATTCGTATAGGACGTTATCTTCATAATAAAAATGACCCCCTCTTTATTTGTGTTAAAGACTATATATAAAATAATACTTGGATAAATTTACAATTTCAAGAAAATAAAAAACCCAGAATATTTTCTGGGCTTGATGACACTTACTTTTCTAGCTGATTAAAACTGACGGGCTTTTGCTTCACTTCTCAAGATACGGTTATGGAGGGTAATCTCCGTTTCACCATTTACTTGAGATTTTGAGCGTTTAATCCTTGACCAGTTACGGTGGATTTTCTGAGATTTTGGGTCTAATTGTTCGAACCTACTCATTTGCCATCCTCCTCATCAATATAGACTTCATAAGTGAAACCTTTTTTAGTATGACCTTACAATTAATAATTATTCAATTTTTCCATCACCATTATCCCCAAACTTCTTGCAATGTCCTTCTAAATAACGCATCTAATTTTTGTGTAGGATCATCGACTTTAACAAAAAGATTTTTACAGTATGTCTCAATATGCAGTATTTCTTTATCTAAATATTCATTGATACTTTTAATTCGCAGCTCCATATTTAGTTCATCACCTGCCATTTTTCTCTGTAAAAGTTGCTGAATTTCTGTTTTTAATGGGCCCTCAGAAATTATTTCATTTAACAATTCCTGAAAATCAATTGGTGGAACAGTATTTTTTTGTTCGATCCATTTTCATGCTAAGATTGGTCTTAGAGGTATTCAAAGTATTAGTCCACAATCAGATGATAAGAAAGAGTTAATTAAGAAATGGGGAAATTAAGGAGGTTTTAGTATGTTGATCACTTTTTCAAAACGCGTCATCACACTAACAGTTGTTACACTCTTAATCTTATTATCTTTGTTTTTAATAATGGGAAAGAAAAAAATGACTCCAGTGGTTCAGGAAGACACAAATGAAATTCCAGTGGTTCAGGTAGACGCAAACGAAATAACTTTTGAAACTCCTGATGAACTGGATGCTGCTGCAGATCTCATTATTATCGCATCTCCATCTGATGAGTTTATGGACCGTGAACACAAGGTATCCTACTTTGATGACGGTACGATTCAAGACTATTATACTTTAACAGAAGTCCAAATTGATAAAGTTATTAAAGCACCTAGCGACTTTAATCTTGCAAACAATAATACTATCAGTATTGTTGAACCCGTCGGAATTGTAGACCGAAGTGTAGGTAAGAGAAAGTTAGTAACCAATCATTATGAGGAACTCAAGGAAAAAAGTTCTTACATTTTATTTTTAAAACAAAACTCAATGGGACAGTACGCAATAATTAATAACAATTTAGGGAAATTTATCCTGGATAATACGGATTCTTTATATAATGGAGATAAGAAATCATCAGAAGCTGAGAAATTTAAAAATGAAGTTTTCCAAAAATATTCTATCGACGAAACAAATTAAAAGTACACTTTCTTTGAGAACCGTAAAAAGCACTTGATTCCATAAATTTATGGATAAATATCCTAATGATGAAAAAGCCCAGGCTCAAATTGAGAATCTGTGCTTTAACATTAGTCTAGAATTCACTCAGCATACGGTTGTATGCCAAGACGTTTATTTCGAGGATAGCATTATTAGCAACCGCCTTTGAAAAAGCTGAATGCGATGATTTTAGGATAACGCCCTTTATTGAACTCCTTTTCGATTCCGTAACATCCCGTTAAAGCATTTGCCTTGTATCAACTATACCTGTTTTATCACATACTCTAAGTTGGTTTCGACCGCTTTCCTTTGCAATATAAAGTGCTTGATCCGCCTTGTCAAGTAGCTCGTAAAATGTTGAAATATTTTCAGAATCACCGTATCCTGCGATGCCAATACTCACTGTCACATTGATCTCAAAATCCGCAATATAAGGATGATCTTCAACATGTTGCCGGACTCTTTCCGCAATTTTCACTGCACTCTCTAGCATAGTATTTGGAGATAAAATGACAAACTCCTCTCCCCCATACCTTGTAACAATATCGATTCTTCGCACAGAATTTGTAATGATGTTTGCGACATGCTTTAGCACTTCATCACCGATTAAATGTCCATAGGTATCATTAACCTTTTTGAAAAAATCAATGTCAATCGCTATACATGAACAATGGTTTTGTTCTTCTAAACATTTCTGAAAAGCAAGCTCCCCCTGCTCAATCAAATAACGACGATTATACAGCTTCGTCAGCTGACAGGTAATCGATAATTCTTTCAGTAAAATAGTATCTTTTCTCACTTTGTCGCTCATTTCATTGAAGGACGCACAAAGCTCCTGAAATTCTTGCGCATATGGTGTCAGCTGTTGGTCATTTATTTGATATTCATAAAAACCTTGTTCTACCTTTCTAACACCTGTTAGAAGCTGCTGGATAGGTTCTTCAATTTTTTTAGAGAGATGTAACATCATTTTAATCATAAAAAATGACCCTACTACTAAACAAATAGTTATCCATAAAATTCTATTGATTAATGGTTTATAGGCCTCTAACAGACCAATTTCTGATATAATAAACCATTTCCCTCCATTTATAGGCTTACTTTTAGCAAGAACCCACTTATTATTCACGTCTTTATAAAGCTCGAGGCCGCTTGTTTTATTTTTTAAAGCTACGTTTAGGATATGGTCATCAACTAAATAATTTCCTGAAGACCGTTGTTGTTTATTGTTAAATTCAGAGAGCATAGTACCTTCTTGGTCTATAATATAAGCATGACCTAAAAAGCCCACTCTCGATTCTTGCAGCAGTTGATTGATGATATCTAAATTTACTGCGCCAAAAACTACACCATTGAATTGTTGCTGTGCATTAAGAATCGGTGAAGCAAATGCCATAATAGGCTGCTTTGTAACTTTACTTATTAAAATATCTGTTATATATGGTTGTTTCGTTTTTTTAGCAACTTGAAAATACTTTCGGTCATTAACATCCACGCTAACACCATTTTTACTGTATTCAGTAACTGTATCAACTTGCACGATGCCCTCTTTATTGACGAATATTAAGTCTGTGAAATTTGTTTTTTCTTTAAAATCTTGAAAAAATTTTTGTAATTTTTGAAAATTATAGTCCTTGACAAAATCAAAATTAGCTATTGTATGTATATCACTGGATCGCTCTGATAACCAGCTTTCAAAAAAATAGGATTGAGCATCCAAATAATGCGTCATCTTTTCATTTTGATGTTGAATGGTTTGTCGATATTCAATATAAAGCGTTGGAATAAAAATACATAAACCAGTAATAAAAGTGATCCATACAAGTGCTCGATGAAGCTGACCTTTTATTGTGTTTGGCTGTGGAAACTTTTTTAAAACCCTCAAAACACTAACCTCCAAATTAATCTAAACATTTCCTTAAAATGGGCAATAAATAGTAATTTACTCATTAAAAATACCACAACCGTAAAATTGCGGCAGTGATAAATTTAACTTTTTCAGAAAATGTTTTGGTAGTGAAAGCAAAGCGACCAGCTACAATTATGCCGAGGCATAATTAATTAGTTTATAAAATTTATTGCAACAAAATTTGGAGAGTATATAACAGCCGCAACAATAGGTACTATTGTCAAAGAGGTATAGCCGACTGAAGAAGTACATATTTGCTCTAACGGATCTTTCGTTGGCGAAGCTAGATTTGAAGAAAACATTGCCGGTCATAAGTCGGTAATCCTACTATTTCATATAGCTCTTCAAAATCATCCTTATAAAAAGAGCCATCACTCCACGAATTTTCAGATGCTGATAACTTGAAAGAAATTGGTGCTGTAGCGCAACTTGCTCATGCACATATTGGGACGAATCATTGAATAGAATGGAACCACCATCAGGTTTACATCTCCAGCTACACATTTGATAATGTAGATTTACCTGCTCCAATACCCATTTTAAATGTGGCATTCACACCATTATATTTTTTCACAATATCCTTCACAATAAGCTCCAAAATAAACCTCCCTTTTTATATGTTCATGACTATACAGGGGTTGCAAAAAGTTCATTTTGCGAAATGAAAATAGATGTTTCTATAAAATGATTTTTTATGTAAAATAAATAATTATTGGTAATCGAGGGAATAAAATCATCTTAACAAGATTCTGACTGAAGATGTCTATGAGCGGTTAAGGGAAAATTTCATCTTGTTTTTACTGCACGATTAATAGAATACTAAATTAAAGGGAGTAACCTAAGTGAGCGATTTTGAAGAACTTAAGTATTTTTTAGGACCACATTTTGGTCCGGAGATAGACTGGGAGCTAATCGAATACGCTGTTATTGATCATCGACAATTAAGTAAAAAAGAACGATCCAATTTCAAAAAAGAGCTCCTATATATGAAGCAACTGTTAGAACAAAATCAATATGATAAAATACAACAAATTATTAAGAAGAATAATTTAGAAGAAACAAAGCTTTACGATATTGATAAAATGCAAAAATTTATTGATGAAATTTTACCTATTATTGAGAAGTATGAATATAAGAAAGGTATCCCTTATGTCCCCTTTAAAGCTTTAAACTATTTGTTTGATACCATTATTATTCCAACTAAAACATTATTATCCTTCGACTTTATTGCCATAGATATTAAAAGAGAGGGAGATACATTTATACATCATATCTTGCAAGATTTAAAATATGTAGAAAAAGCCTTTATGGAGAAAGATGAAGCTAAGATTCAAAAGTTGCTACAACTATCCAGAGAAAAAGGCGTTAATATTTTAGAATCACAATATCGAGATGAATTTATCCAAGTTGTAACAACCGAATTAAGTTACTAAACAATTATGTCCTATAAAAAGAAAAAATTGACTACGAGAAATAACCACTAAATAGACTGTTCAGCCCCCATATTATTTGACCTATAAAATAAAAATACTTATTAAAAGTGATTCTTTCTACTTATAATTAGTAAAGATAAGCGGGCATTTACGCTTTAAAAATGTCAACACCGAGCACTATTGCAGAACGAATTTGGTGTGCTATTTCGTTCTCTTTCTCACTTTCGAACAGATTGCTTGTACATACAAAAAAGACCTTTCTACTCTGTAATATTAAAGACAAGTAAATGTACATGCTAGTTTATTACATCATAACTTGAGATACAAAATAGCCTTGTTAAATTATTTTTAACAAGGCTAACTTAACTTTCTTCTTTAACTAACGTATCTTATTATTTTATGTACATATATTCTCAATCTTTTAAGGTTTTTAACAAAAATAAATAAGTTAAATATAAATTATGTTCAATACATCAAGAATTTACTCTGGGGATTCTTGGCGTAATGCTTCCAAGAATATCTCGGCAATTCCATTTGGGTTTCCATTTTTCGTTGTTTCTTCTGAAAACCAAGAATATTCCAAATCGTGAATAATTATAGGTATTTCTCTTTTAAAAGTATTAATAATAACTTTATTGTCGTGTAATCTTTTTGCTACACTTGAAACTATCTGTAATAGCTCATAATAGCCGTTTGGTCCTTTTCCTATATAGTTATAATCCTCATCATACATTAATGTTTCGTCTTCGTACCCAATATCTTTTATGCCATTTTCCTTAAACCATTGTAATAAAATATTTGTTGATTCTTCATCACCAATAATTTCATGTTCATCTTGTCTCCAAAAGGCGTAATTCCATCTCTGCTCACTGAGCTGTGGACTATACTCGCAATCCTCCTCCGTATTGTAACTGATTACAAAAGTAGGGATATTATCTGGAACTTCATTTGTATATACAAAAAAGGATAATGCATATATTCCTTCCTCATTCCAACTTTCAATAATCGGTTTTATCTTTTTGTACAGATATTCAGTTAAGTTTACCATAGTGTCCCTCCTACAAAAGTAGTTAATTTATAATCGATTATATTAAATAACTGTTTATTTGTCATATTATTGACTACTATTCTTCCCTTTTGTTCAATAATACAAATTTAAGGCCTCACAAATATAAGCTGAACTAATTAGTTCAGCTTTTTAAATAAATTGTTATAATGTTGAACATTAATAAAAATCAAGAAAGGTTTTTTTGTTGTTTATTATTTTATGATTTTCCAAAACTCTGCTCCATAGCTTTTATTTTTAAATTCAACAGATGTTTGTGTTTTCGTAAAATTCTCACCAATCCCTATCTTGTTTACCTGATTTTGTAATGGTGAGCCAAATGAAAATTCCATTTGCAAATCAGTAAGGTTAAACAAAATTGAATGTACTGTTCCAAAGCTTTCTTTGTAATTATGGATGGACAATCCTTTAGGGAACTCTGTTAAAAGAAGTTCTTGGATTTCATCTATAGATCTTTTTCCACTTTCTTTAAATTTCTCCTCTAAAATATTATATCTTAATTGAGAATGCTCGAGCTTGCCAGGCTCCATTTCTTGTATTGCGGAAAATAGTCCGTGATTAGTTGCAATAAGATAATCTAGTTCTGCACGTTTTACCTCTTTTATTCCGTCATATGTTCCAATCAAAGCTGCGTCGCCATTTGCATCAGCAATAAGTAAATTCATGTTCGTTCCTACTGGCATAGTGTTAACCATATAAATTGCTTCTTCTACATTTTCGCAATTTTCTAATAGGGCTCTAACAATAACCATAAACTGTAATCCAGGTACTACTGGTGGTCTCATACCAGGATAATTGCCAATGGGCATGCCACACGATGCATATGCAACACATAGCCCCTTCTCATTTAAACCTTCACTTCGACCGAATGTTGAAACTGAAAATCCTGTATGAGCATATTTCCCTTCAACACGAGTAGTACATAAGCGCATATCCGAAATATCAGGTGATAAATCATAATTTCTTAAAACATATGTTTTACCATCTGCCATTTTTCCAGGTAAAATAGCCCCTAAACTACATCCCCCAGGTATTAACCATGCATTTTGATAAAAATTTAGTTGTTCAGGCGCATAGCCAAAGCCTTCTGCAAAGCCTTCTAATTCTTTATTTAAACCTGGGCAATACTGCTCTATTTGTGCTTTCATTTCAAAATAAGCGTTGTCACCAGTTAAATTTTCCGTAAAGAATAGCGATTTTGCAAAAGGATTCTTTTGAAACTCTCGCGCTTGTTGTTGTCCAATCTCATATGAACTACCTTTAAGAAATGCAAACTGTCCTGTATTTGTTTTCATCGATATACCCCATTCTATATTTAAGTAGCAAGACATTT
Source organism: Lysinibacillus sp. NPDC096382 (assembly GCF_044762845.1). NCBI lineage: Bacteria > Bacillati > Bacillota > Bacilli > Caryophanales > Bacillaceae > Lysinibacillus > Lysinibacillus sp. NPDC096382. The sequence continues at coordinate 37,998 of NZ_JBIWFC010000019.1, read as the reverse complement.
CTTACCTTGCTAAATACAGAATAAAGTCTCCAGCTACTGGAGAGTTTAGCTAGTTTCTTAGTTTCACAAATACTTTTGTCAAAAAATCATTTGGATGTAGCTCAATATTTGGTTTAATATTAATTGGATTTACAACTTCAGTTGGGATTAAGCCCTTTATGTACTGCTCCATATATGTCCCTTCTGACTGGAGGGATTGCTCAGTCAGCCATTCCTGCAAGCGACTATAGCCAAAATGTAACTCTGAATACGGTCCCTTTATATTTATACAAGCATACTTGCCTTCTGTTATTACTTTAATATACTCCCCTTGTTGAGTTACTTTTACTGGTAACAGTAGTTCAACATCTGCTATATTTTGGTTCCTGTCCCTTTGGTGGAAAATTGCAACAAGCGCCCCATCTATCTCAAATTGATACGCATATATTCGTTCAAATAATTTTTGTACTAGCTTATCCATTTCTATAATATGTATCTTTTCACGGATAGAAAACACCTGTATGTTTAGACGTTCTTCTATGTAACAACTTGATAATATTGGCTTTGGCTTTGGATTAAACGTCTCAGTGTTCCTTATTGAATTTTTCACTTGGACAATATTTTGAAGTTGTTCAGCGATTACTTTTTGTTGGTGCTCTAATTCCTGAACTTTTTTATTTAATCTAATCTCTAAATCTTGCTTATCATTTTTCCCTTTAATAATCTGTTCAATTTCGTTTAATGAAAAATGGCAATGTTTAAGTACCTGTATAGTATTTAGCTCTTTCATTTTATCGTAATCATAATAACGATAGCCCGTCACTTCATCTATAAAAGATGGCTCGAGTAACCCAAGATCGCTATAATAACGAATCGTTTTTATAGGAACATTACACAGTTTCGAAAATTTCCCAATGCTATACATAATAAAACCTTCTTTTCAAATATTGTTGAATTCGATTAACCCGCTTAGTTATTACTATATCGTACGATAAAAATATGGTAAATAATTTAACAAATAACATCCCAAGCCCAAAAAAAGTATGCTCTGATTTGAGCATACTTCCTTTTGTTAGATACTAATTATGAGCATTACTTTTTTCGCAAGTTTTTCTCCATTTCTCGCAAGTATTCACCTTTCTACCGTGGATAGCTTAGTCTCTACTTCCATTCATAATAAACTGCTGAATGGCTGGCAGTAATTCTTTATGAAGTGGTAATGATGGGTCTGAATAGGTTGCTGCATTCTTCGTACGATCTGCTGGAGCATTTTTTAACACATGATTCATTCCGTCCATATATACAAGCTTGGCGTCTGGCTTACCTTTTTTTAACGCTTCCGCATCCGTTGAAACTACTTGTAAATCGGTTGTTCCTTGAAGAATTAAAACTCGGCTATTTACTTTCGCTAACTCATTTGCAGGATTATATTTTAACCATGAAATCATATACGGTTGAACTGAAGAACGGAAGAGTGACTGTAAATCTGGAGAAACGTTCTTTACTAGCTCGCCTTTTTTCAAGGATGCAAGAGCATCTGTTGATTCTTTTAGAAGCTCTGGCGATAATTGACCTTTTAATTGCTCTAACAAAATTTCATCGGCTGGTCTACCAGAGCCTGCTATAGAAACAAAGGACTCTACTTTTGTTTTTTGTGCTGCTAGTAAACCGATCAGTGAGCCTTCGCTATGTCCAATAATATGAACACTCGAATACGCTTTATTAGCTAAAAGGGTGTTAATCACTTGAACTGCGTCATCTACGTATTGATCAATCGTAATATCCTCTTCCTTAGTTAAAAGGGACTGATTATCGCCAAGTCCACGTTTATCATAGCGAACAGTAGTAATACCGTCTTTTGCTAACCCTTCCGCAATCATTTTTAAGCTATTATTTTTACCAGCTATTGCTGAATTTCCATCCTTATCAGTTGGACCAGAACCTGCTATAATAAGTGCAACTGGAGATGGCTCCTTGCTAGCCTTTTGAAGAGCCACTGTTAACGCACCATCTTTAACAAGAATCTTGGACGTTTCATACGTAACTGGTTGTTCTTTGAATGGCTTTAAGACAAGTGGGAATTTGCCACCACTTTGTTGAAACGTTGCTGTAATTTGCCCATCTTTTAATGTTCCGTTAATGACAACAGCCGAGCCATTTAAATTGATCGAAACACTTACTTGATCACCATCGTATTTGATGCTTTTAAATGGATAATCGGATAATCCTTGGGCTGGTACTGATAATGTCCCACTATCTTTCTGCAAATCAACGATAATCGGAAGTGCTCCGTTTGGCGTTTTAATATTCCCTTCCCATTTACCTACTAGCTGTTCATTCATTTTATTGTCCTCCTTTATCTCTTTACCTTTTGTGTTGTCCTCCTTTTGTGCGCATGCTGCTAATAAAAAAAGTGCACAACATAAAAATAATAGTTTTTTCATAAAATCTCTCCCTCTAGACGAAAATGACTAATAAGATTGGTAAAAATATTACAAGTAAAATGATATAGCTCCATTTATTCGCTAAATTCACAGTCCAACCAACGCCGTATTTCTTTTGCACTAATAGTGAAGGATCATTTTTATTGATATAAACAATCCCCCATTTCCAGTATCGATCATCGGCTGCAGCTGTTTCGTTTGTATGTAAATCATCAAAGCGCTCATTACTGTTACTTAACTTCCAAATGAAGAGGATAAGTCCCCCTAAAGAGACGATCATAAAAACGATAAAAAGCGGGAAGAAGTAAGGAGCTGTTTGATTTTTTAAAATAACTGTCGTGTAATGTAAAACAACAAGAACAATAGTCATACTATAATTAATCGCTGCTAAGTACCAGCTACCATATTTACGCTGGTTAAGCTCTCGATTGACTGAAGCATCTTTTGCTTGTGCACTCAATTGTATTTTGGCACTTTTCATACCGATACTGATGATGAAAAAGCTAATTTGTGTCCCTAGTAAAATAAGTGGCATTACAATAACTGATAGCCATGTTTTTTCAGTCCTACCGTCTATCTCACCTGCTGCATTCCAATGGGTAGCAAAAACATCTGGGATGGCATTGTAATTCATATAGGTAAAAGTAATCAATGCTAAAGTGATAATAATCGGTAATGCGAAAAATGTAGGTGAAAGTACTTCATCTCGATCTCGAAAAGATAAATCCATCACATAAACAGTTTTTACATGTGCTTCCCAATTTTCTTGTTTTTTCAGTTTTTTTGTTTTTATATGATAAAACATATAAAGTCCAGCTGCTATGAGAAGCACAACATAAAGCAAAACAAAGGATAATAAAACAAATTGCTCTTCTTGAATGGACGTAAACAGTAGTAAAATTTGAGCTATAAGACATGCAACTGCTATGCTCCCGACCATCATACTGTAATGCTTTTTAAAAATAAGTAATTGTTGATGTTGCACATAAGGTTCTGGAATAGATACACCAAACACAGTTGTTTTTCTCGCTAAATATGGTGTTAAAGTTTCCAGTACACCTACAAAGATAAAGATGCTTAATATAAAAAGCATATTTCCCCTACTTCCATTGTTTTAAAATTCGATGAAACAAACTCGTCATTTGTTCTTTTTCGAGACCCCGTGCAATGGCCTCTGCCATAATTGGTTTTAATGCATTTTCTACTTTTTCAACTTCCGTCTCTTTCAGTTCTTTTTTTTGACCACCGATAATGATCGCTTTTGCTTTCGGCTTTAATTCGATTAAACCTTTTTCTTCAAGTTCATGATAACTCTTACTAACCGTGCTGACATTAATCCCTAAATCCGCAGCCATTGAACGAACTGAAGGTAAAGTGTCACCATTTTTTAGGTTTCCCTTAGCAATCAACTCAATTAACTGATTCGCTAATTGTTTATAGAGCTGTAATTCACTGCTTGGATCTAAATGAATATTCATTTTACCCCTCCCATCTGTATCGCTTATCACCAAACAGAAATCTGTCATATGTAGAGTAATACAGATTTCTTAAAAAGGCAAATTTTCTCTAAATTAGGGATTAACCAATTAGGCTATTTTCTCTGAGGTTTTTAAGGTATTTAATGCGAAATAAAAAAGGACCCAGAAAAATTCTGGATCCCAAGAACACTTATTTCTATTTGATTTGATCTGTATCGGTTTTTGCTTCTTCTTAAGATACAGCAAAACAGAATATCCGCCTCGCTGATTCCATAAGATTTTAGAAGCTCACCCTATACAGTTGTGGCGGACTTTCCTGAGATTCCTGGTCTTTGGGTGTTTGACTACTCATTCTACATCCTCCTAATCATTTTAGATTAATAAGTGATTCCGTTCTTAATATGAACCGTTTCGTAAATGTTTATTCATGTGAAGCACATTTTTATGAATATGCCTTGTTATAGAATTAAAACTCCTAAGCTTCTTCTTTAAAAATTTGTTGGGCAATGGTTAAAGCATTTTGGACACGTGGAAAACCAATGTATGGTACTAATTATAATAATGCTTCCACAATTTCTGGCTGTGTCAAACCTGCATGTAAACCACGTTTAATATGTGTTTTTGTTTGTGGGGCAGCACCTTGAGTTACTACCGCTTTAATGACAACAAGTGCACGGCTCTTTGCATCTAGCCCTGGTCGTGAATAAACATCACCATAGGTAAATTCAATAATCATTTTGCGTAAATCTGGTGCTATGTCAGCTAGTACATCTGCCTCCATCATTCGTGCCGCTTCTTCCTTTGTCACATACTGTTTAATTGTTTCTAACCCCTTTGTAAAACGCTCATTCATTGACAATCCCTCCAATGTTATTTCTTTACACAAAAACCCCAATTCCGCGTCTCCAGAATTGGGGATTGTCCTTCACCTATGTAAGGGTCTCTTTTTCGTTTCACCCTCTGGCTCGAACGAAAAGGGAAAATATTTTTTCATAGTGCCTCACTGGACAGCTTTAATGAATATCTATGCAAAAGTCACAAGGACATGCACGCTAAGTTATGGTTACGAGAGACAGGCTTTCGCCTTTTCAATTTGGATAATTACTTGATCAAATCCTGTACCACCTAAAGAATGTCGACGACGAACAGCAGCTTCAGGTGTTAATACTTCGTAAATATCTGCTTCGATAAGCTCACTTTCTTTTTTCATGTCTGCAAGCGGTAAATCTAATAAATAGATGCCCTGTTGAATACATGTGAATACAAGTTTTCCTGTCACTTCATGTGCTTCTCGGAAAGGCATACCCTTTGTTGCTAGATAATCTGCAAGCTCCGTAGCATTGGAGAAGTCAGCGTGTACTGCCTGATGCAAACGCTCTGTATTGACAGTCATTGTGCGAATCATACCTTCAAAGATTTTTAATGAACCAAGAATTGTCTGCACTGTATCAAACATACCTTCTTTATCTTCCTGCATATCTTTGTTGTATGTTAACGGTGTTCCTTTCAGAACAGTTAATAAGCCCATTAAGTTACCGTAAACGCGTCCCGTTTTTCCACGGATTAACTCCGCCATATCAGGATTTTTCTTTTGTGGCATAATAGAAGAACCTGTTGAGAAGGCATCATCTAATTCGATAAATTTGAATTCATCTGTCGACCACAAAATAATTTCCTCTGCAAACCGAGATAAATGCGCCATTAATAATGATGAATTACTTAAAAATTCAACGATAAAATCACGGTCACTTACTGCATCCATCGAGTTCGCATAAACTTCGCTGAAGCCTAAAAGTTCCGCGGATTTTAAGCGATCGATTGGGAAAGTAGTACCTGCCATGGCACCTGCACCTAAAGGCAGAATATCAATACGCTTAAGCGACTCCGTGAAGCGTTGTTTATCACGCTCTAACATCCAGAAATAGGCCATCAAGTGATGGGCAAATGAGATTGGTTGCGCACGTTGTAAATGTGTATAGCCTGGAGCAATTGTTTCTACATGCTCCTCAGCCTTTTCAAGCAATGTCTTTTGGAATATCTCAATTAAACCGGTTGTTTCCTTCACACGTTTTTTCAAGAAAATATGCATATCCGTTGCTACTTGGTCATTTCGGCTACGGCCAGTGTGAAGCTTACCACCTACAGGACCAATTAAATCAATGAGCATTTTTTCCAAATTTAAGTGGATATCTTCATTAGCAACTGTAAATTCAAGCTCCCCTGCGATTGCTTTTTCTTGTAATTGTGCAAGGCCACCGAGAATGGTCTCTACGTCAGCTGCTGGTAAAATTCCTGTTGCGCCAAGCATCGTAACATGTGCTACGCTACCTTCAAGGTCTTCTAGAACAAGCTGTTGGTCAAAGCCAATCGATGCGCCGAACTCGTCCACCCATGCTTCTGCTGATTTTTGGAAACGCCCGCCCCAAAGTTTTGTCATAACAGCTCACCTTTTCCTTAAACTCTTTTTGAAAAAGGTGTAGTACAGCGTTTAATGCTACACTACACCCTGCTGTCAAAAGATTATTTTTTATTTACTGAAGAGTTAACCACTGTTGGCAGACCCCATAATTCGATGAAGCCTACTGCTGAAGCATGGTTGAATTGATCTTCTTTAGAATATGTTGCTAGCTTTTCACTATAAAGTGAATTTGGAGATTTTCGTCCTTCCACAATTGCATGACCTTTGTAAAGCTTCACGCGCACAGTTCCGTTCACAAACTTTTGTGATTCAGCAAGGAACGATTCCAGTGCTACACGTAATGGAGAGAACCATAAACCATCATAAATTAATTCAGATAATTTTTTCTCAATGACTGGCTTGAAGTGTGCTAACTCTTTTACAAGCGTTAAGTCTTCAAGTTCTTTATGAGCCGTTAATAGAACTTTTGCTCCTGGAATTTCATATACTTCACGAGATTTAATACCAACTAAACGGTTTTCAACGTGATCGATACGCCCAACACCATGTGCTCCAGCTACTGCGTTTAGCTCTTGGATTAAATCGGCAAGCTTCATTTCGTTACCGTTTAACGATACTGGTTTACCTGCAACGAATTCAATTTCTACGTATTCCGCTTCATCTGGAGCGTTTTCCACAGAAACTGTTAAACCGTATGCTTCTTCTGGTGGAGATACCCATGGATCTTCCATTACGCCCGCTTCATTTGCACGGCCCCATAAGTTTTGGTCGATAGAGAATGGTGAATCTAATGTTGCAGGAATCGGTACATCATGTTTCATAGCATATTCGATTTCCTCATCACGGCTCCAGCCCCACTCACGTACAGGTGCTAACACTTCTAAGTCTGGATTTAACGCTTTAATAGAAACTTCGAAACGAACTTGGTCATTACCTTTACCTGTGCAACCATGAGCTACTGCGTCCGCACCCACTTGGTTTGCAATTTCCACTAGTTTTTTAGAAATTAATGGACGAGAAAGTGCTGATACTAGTGGATATTTTTGTTCATACCAAGTATGAGCTTGTAATGAGATTAATGCATATTCTTCAGCGAATTCATCCTTCGCATCTACCATATATGATTCAATTGCTCCTACTTGAAGAGCTTTATTTTTTACAAACTCAAGGTCTTTACCTTCACCAACATCAAGACAAACTGCAATAACGTCCCAACCTTGTTCTTTTAACCACGGAATTGCTACAGAAGTATCAAGACCTCCTGAATATGCTAATACTACTTTTTTATTCGCCATAAAAAACGCGCCTCCAATTAATCTATTAGATATGTATGTTTATACATTCGTTTAAAACTTTATACACGAATAGTATCATGTTATAAAAATAAAAACAAGTGCATTTTTATAAATTTATAGACTTTTATGTTTATTGTAAAAAGTGTGTCATTATAACACTTTAAGCGCTTGTACAGACTATGAATAGTTTTACTCGGAAAAACGATTTTTTACGCGCAACATGAATGTATATAGTATTCGTCGGAGCGCGTAAACTAGCGCTAACTTAGCGGCGTATTTTGCGCGAATGGACATCCTTTCATCACCAAGTTGACGGACTTGCCAGGCATACAAAAAAGAGTTGTCTCAGCGCAAGAGACAACTCTTTACTTAATTTCGTTCGTTTTAATGAAGATTTATCGAAACTATTTGAGCTTTTATCGAAACAAAACCTCATTTTATCGAAACTTTTTGGGCTTTTATCGAAAAACAAGCTCTTTACTTCTTATTGAAAAATGATTTACCTAAAAATTCTACAGTTGCAGGTGCCATTGCATACAGCTTGCTTGTTAACCCCATGACCCTTGGTAAATTAACCTCTCGAACTGGTCGTTCAATTGTTTTTACTGTAGCTTGTGCCACTTCTTCAGCTGTAAGTAAAAATCTTCCTAAAGACTCGCGATAGCCGCTTTCATCACTCGCCTTATCTAAAAATGGTGTATCGATTGGACCTGGATGTATCGCCGTAACTTTAACATTATACGGAGCCAGTTCCATGCGAAGCCCATTTGTAAAACCGACAATCGCATGCTTTGTAGCAGCATAAACACTAGCCTTAGGTGTTGCTACCTTTCCTGCCTGTGAGCCGATGAAGATTAATTGACCTCGCTGACGTTGTATCATAGGTTCTGCTAGACGTTTTGCTAAATACATCGGTACACTGACATTTAGCTCTACCATTTGTCTAATAGCTTCATCTGCTAAGTCTGTTGCAATGCCAAATTTACCTACCCCTGCAGATAAAATAGCTACATCAAGAGGCGGTAGTTGTGCGCATACTTCATCGATTGTAGATAAATTAATTAAATCTGCTTGGATCACATTTGCGCCTACGCGTTCTAATGCTTTTAATGCAACTACATTGCGTCCTGTTGCATAAACCGTATGACCTTGTGCTACTAATAATTCTGTAATTTTCAATCCTACACCACTTGTTGCACCTGTAACGAAGATGGTCTTTTTATTCATGTTCATATTTAAACCTACTTCCTTTGAAATAAATAGATACCTTCTTCCGTTTTTGTAGATGTAATGAAATTGTTGGCCTCTAAGTAATCTAAATAACCGAGCGTTTTGGACAACGTCAGACCAAACTGACGCTGAAAAACAGCTGGGTAAAAGCGCTTCGTTACTTGTACAGCAGTTAATGATTCATCTACAAATAATTCACAAACCTTCAAAGATTGCTGATGCTGACGGTCTAGTCGTTTATCAATTATATTAGGAATATTCTCTAGCTCAGCACCATGTCCTGTATACATCTTTTTTACAGGTAATCGACGTAAAATTTCTAGTGATTCATTATATTGTAGTAACGATTTAGTACGTCCTAATGTACGGTCTAGTGGTGGCTCAATTAATGGGTTTGGCGTTATTTTTGCAAGCAATAAATCTCCACCTATTACATCATGAGTTTTTTCATCCCAGTATATTAAGTGACTTTGCGCGTGTCCTAATGTTTCAATAGCCTTTAATCCAGGATGTCCTGGCACTTCATCTCCATCGTTAAGTATATGTGTTAAAGGTCGTTCACCTACAAGCTCTATTTCACGGCGGACATGGACACTCGGCTGGATATATTCTTGAGGAACTCCGTGCTCAAATAAGCGCTCACTGTAAAACTGCACATGGTAACGTAAAAAATCCTCGTCATGACGAAGCCATTTATCGTTATAGGCATGCCCTAAAATTTCAGCGTTCGGAAAGGCATCCACCCAACCTGCATGATCTGGATGATGATGGGTTAACACAACCTGTTCAATATCTCGCATATCAAAGCCCACTGCTCGAATACCCCTTTTAAGTGCATCATAGGCTTCCATTGTTTTTGGACCAACATCAAAAATGGTCAATGCATCTCCTTTTACAACAAATGCATTCACATCTCCTACTTCATAGGGTGTTGGTATTTCTATTTTGTGTATAGACAAAAGCTGTTTCCCCCTTTAATGCAACTAGTGAATACCTATTCATTCTATTTTACAAGTTTTTCTTCTTTTCGTCACCCTCCTGTTGACAGGTTGACGTATTATTAATATAATTTTGAATAATCTAATTATTTTTGTGCGTTGATGAAGCCAAGTACGTAATTGGTGAAGGTGTCTTAGAGAGTGTTACATTTGCTGAAAGTGACATCACCCGCTCCCATTACAGAACCTACTTCTGAGCAGTTATGAAAACATAACCGTTTCCCTTGCGATAAAAGGGCTATGAGTTGTGCCAATTGGCAAACAAAGGTGGTACCGCGGAAACAACAGCGTTTTCGTCCTTCTTTATAAGGACGGGAGCGCTTTTTTTATCTTCATTTAGCAGATGTTTTGGTAGCGAAAGCGAAGCGGCAGCTGAATGAAGATAAAGCCTCCGGCGGATGTCACGGATTTTCAAAATCCGGACGCATTGTTTATCTGTAGCGAAAGCAAAGCGACAGATACTAATGTTTTCTGTAGCGAAAGCAAAGCGACAGATACTAATGTTTTCTGTAGCGAAAGCAAAGCGACAGATACAATTACGCCAAGGCGAAATTGATTTTGAGAACTGGAGGTTTTATCATGAAAAAAATACTATTTATTGGTGCAGGCTCTATGGCAGAGGCATTGATTCAGGGCTGGATTAAACAAAAGGTATTTACAGCGCAAGAAATTTACGTCACCAATCGCACAGACAAGGAACGCTTACAATTTTTACACGACACATATAATGTAAATGGCAATTTTAATGATGCTATTTATCAGCAGGCTGATTTAATCATTCTAGCAATGAAACCAAAAGATGCCGTTGTAGCGATGCGTGAGCTAAAGCCTAAAATTACAGAGCAATCAGCCGTTCTTTCTATTCTAGCTGGTATTGCCATTACTACTATTACAGAACATTTAGGTGCTCGTCCAGTCGCACGCGTTATGCCTAACACTTCTGCTACTATTGGGATGTCTGCGAGCGGGATTGCCTTTAATGACGAAGTGACAGCAGAACAACGCGCTCTTTTCTTACAGCTTTTAGAGGCGATTGGTTCAGTTATTGAGGTAGATGAGGATCAATTACATGCTGTAACCGCCCTTTCCGGGAGTGGGCCAGCTTATATTTATTATTTAATGGAGGCATTTGAACGGGTTGGTACAAAGGTCGGTCTCTCGAAGGATACAGTAAGACTATTGATGACGCAAACACTTGCTGGTACTGCAGAAATGCTGAAGCAATCCGTCGATGAGCCTGATGTATTACGCCAAAAAGTAACCAGTCCGGGCGGTACAACAGAAGCTGGAATTAAAGCTCTTGAACAATATCAATTTAATGAAGCCATTGAAGCATGCATTAAAGAAGCTGAAGCTCGATCTCGATCACTTGCAAATAGTAAATAATGTGTGCCAAAATAAAGTATATCACTAGGGATTAGGGGGCTTTAAATTGGCTAAATTATTCGAACCTTATCAATTGCAAAATATCACTTTAAAAAACCGCGTAGTGATGGCGCCGATGTGTATGTACTCGGCACAGGATGATGGACTTGTCACACCTTTCCACCAAGTACATTATGCAACGCGGGCTGCTGGTCAAGTTGGTTTAATTATTGTCGAAGCTACTGGTGTTGTACCAGAGGGTCGTATTTCTAGTAGCGATCTTGGTATTTGGGATGACGCTCATATTGAAGGTTTAAGTCAATTAGTTCAAGGAATGAAAGTATACGGAGCAAAGACCGGCATACAGCTGGCACACGCTGGACGTAAAGCAACTGTAGATGGAGAAATATTTGGGCCATCAGCTATTGCATTTAGCGATGCTTTTAAAACGCCAACTGAAATGACACTAGAAGACATTGAATATGTTGTAGAAGCATTTAAACGAGCAGCTGTCCGGGCAGCTAAAGCTGGCTTTGATGTTCTTGAAATCCATGGAGCACATGGCTACTTAATAAGTGAATTTTTATCACCAGCGACGAATAAACGCAATGACCAATACGGTGGCTCTCAAGAAAATCGTTATCGACTATTACGTCAAGTCATCGATGCTATTCGTAGTGTTTGGGAAGGCCCCTTACTTGTACGCGTTTCCGCTGAGGACTATGCAGAAGATGGTACAACAATGGATGATTTTATCGTCTTCAGTCGTTGGATGAAATCACAAGGTATCGATTTAGTGGATGTTTCTACAGGTGGTGTAGTGCAAGCACATATTAATGTTTTTCCAGGCTATCAAGTAACTCATGCTGAAGCGATTAAGCATGGTGCTGATATTCCAACTGGAGCAGTCGGCCTTATTACGACAGCTATTCAAGCAGAGGAAATTTTACAAAATAATCGTGCTGACTTAATCTTCCTTGCGCGTGTTCTTCTGCGCGAGCCATATTGGCCACTTCATGCTGCTAAGGATTTAAGAGAAGAAGTTAAACCTCCAGTGCAATACGTACGTGGTTGGTGAAAAATAGCGGTATAGCGACTATTCATCAACATATAAAAAAACAGCTTGTTGGTTTATGCTAACAAGCTGTTTTCATGTCAATAAACAGGATTTTGTTTAATTTCTTCATCAATTGCCTTCACTAACGTCTCTGCATCATCTGCCGTTATGACTTCTCCATTGACGATGGTGAAAATCCCTACTACCTCGCTTACATTATACTATCTCTAGATATCGTTTGATCTTTTATCAATTCAATTCTGCACGAGAAAATATTAATGGGTATGAATATCTTTTGCCTCAACAATGTGTTAGAATCATAACCCTCATTTTCGACGGAATATACCTATTGCTATCGAAAAAAAACGATATAAAATCTCTTTTTCCTGGAACATCGTCAGATACAATTTCATTAATCTCAGAAGTCAATATTCCCTGCCAAGAATTCTCAAACAAAATATCTTTATTCAGAAAGTCATTAATGTACCTTTTGAATTTTTATTTATGTCTACTACCCCTTGTTATTTCAAATTTTTGTATTCAACTACATTGTGTTAAGAAAACACCTGCATGATCTTGATCATTATTTTTATTTAAGAACAAATATCGACCGAGTTACTAAGGCTAAACACATCTTGAAATCCTTCAAGAAAATCACTTGCCATAAATTTGTAGGTAAAATTGATAATCCTCCAAACCCATAAATTTAGCCATAAAAAAACTACACCTCCAATTGTTAGATGCTGTGTCTAACAATTGGGGTGCAGTTCAACTTAGGATTATTCGTTACTTTTTCATTCTATCTCTCGCGAAAAAAATTTTTTATACTATATATATTTCAAATCGCTTTTCACTTTTAAAAGTGTATATGAATATATACCTGCATATGTATGGAAAGATCTCGTGTACAATAAGAAAACAGATGCTAAATTATTCGCTTCATCTTCATTAATTTTAACCCCTCTTTATCTAATTCTTGAGGATTTATAATTTGATGTAGTACCCAATATACCATTTCATGCGTGTTGCCTATAAAATAAATGTTATTTCCTTGTGTTTCCAATAATCATAAAACAAGGTATCTTATTCAGCATAATTTTCTACAATATTCATACTGCTAGGACTCTCCCTCTTTTGTCATAGTCCATACTAATGACAATGGTTCCCATTAACTCAGTCACTTCAATAATATCAGGTCTGTTATCTAGCCCTACATATCCACGCATTTCTTAGCAAATATTTGTAACTTGGTAAGAGTTCATACTACGTTCATCTAATTTAGGAAAATCAATATATTCTCTAAGAAACTTCGCACTATCTGAGCTTAGATTAGAAATTGATGAGTTTTAGAGCAAAAGTATAGTGTCATTTTAAAGGAGCTTTTGTTGTAAAAATCAGAATTTTGCGATAAATTAGATGCGACATAGTAGGATGAAAACTTTTAAGGAATCGTTATATTGTTCTGTAGAGTTTTCCTTCCTTTTGGAGATAGTATATAAGACTAGTTAATGAGTCAATAAAATTGAAAGGAGCCTTATTAATATTTGAAAACTCAACTAAAAATGATAAAAAAATTAGTTATTTCTATGCTTTTAATTACAGGTCTTGTTACCTGCATTATTGGTTGTTCAGAAGATACAACCAATAATGCAGAATCAACTATGGAAGGAATTGTAGCGAAAATAAAGGATAATCAGATATTAGTAGTAAAAGGAGTGACAAAAGAGGAAATTAAAGGTTTATCTGAAGAAGAAACGATAAAGAAAGCACAAAGTGCGGCTTATTTTGAATTAAAACGAGAAGTAAAAAATATAAAAGTCGGTAGTAAGGTAAAAGTTTGGATTGAGAGCATAGACACTTCGAATCCAGCTTATGGAATTAGTAGTAAAGTAGAAGTTATAAATTGAATAGAGGCTTTACACTATATTAAAAAATTACCATAAATGGTTTTATATCCATACAATAGTTATAACATTGTTTTTTCCCGCCTAAAAAATCGCTGATAGCATCGTGAACATCGCTGATAAAAGTGTAAGAATCGCTGATAGAACCACGAACATCGCTAATGAAATTACAATTGTTATTGCCAAGATGTACTAAGCTTCTTGGCTCCTTCTATTTTAAATCCTTTTTTACACACACTAAAAACTCAATCATGCCATTTTCTATTTTGGCCGTTGCATTTCCACCTAGTTTTTCTGCTAGCAGCTTGACAATAGATAGCCCTAGACCCGTGTTTTTACGTCTGGAATTGTCTGTTGTATAAAATCGATTAAAGAGCTGATTAGGATTTAGTTGACTATTTTCGTCAATCGGATTTTGAAAACAGATATATGCATGTTCTTCTTCTATCCACATCTTGATCGTTACATCACCTTGAGCATGCATGATACTATTTCGTACTAAGTTTTGCACAATGCGTAAAAGCATTTCTTCATCAGAGTGAATAATGAGCGGCTCAAAATTTGGTAAGTTGACGGCTATTCCTTTTTGTTTAAATTGTACAAAGGCATCAGCAATCTCTTCAAATACTATGTTTGAAATATTAATACGATCTTTTTTGGGCTTATCTTCATTACTATGTAAATAGGAATATTCAAAAAATGTTGCTAATAATTGCTCTAGTCTTCCAACATGTTTTTGTGCGATTTCAAGCTTTGCAAGCTGCTTTTCTGTTAAGGGTTCTTTTAAAAGCATTTGTTGATAGCCTTTTATCGCAGTGAGTGGCGTACGAAAATCATGCGAAATGTTTGAAATCATTTCCTTATAGTATTTTTCTTCTCGCTTAATATACGACCTTGATTTTTGTGATTCTATTAATATGCGATTTATATTTGCCACTAGTTGATTTATTTCTTTGTTTAATAGCTCTACGCTAATTGGCTGTGTATATTGCTCATGTAGACGTTGTGACAATTGTACATTCATCATTTGTAGTTGCCTTTGTATATAAAAAATATAAAATAATAATCCTACAATGATTACAATTGCCACAATCCACATTCCCTACCATCCCCTTACTTGATTTCTGCTTTTCTAAATGTCATGAATGTTACATATATATTGATTACTATAAATACGACACAAATGGAAACGGCCGAAATTATATCACCTTTACTCATGCTTAAATTAATCGTAAGATACTCCGCTGAATATGGTGTGAAGGATAATATTTTATCTATCATCTCAAATGAATCCTGAAAACTAGCGACCTGCCCAAAGAACATGGACATCATGTAATACGCAGCTACTACAAGCACCGATTTTCTGAAGGCAAACGCCAGTAAAATACAAGTCGTTAACTGCGCAAGATAGACTATAGTCATTGTGCTCATTATTGTTACGTAATCGGCAAAGCTACCATTAGTAGTCGCCGTTAGAATGCTTAAAAAACCTGCTGCTTTCCCGCCCATACTAAACGTGCTGTCCATTGATAAACCAATTATTGTCACGATGATATACGGGCTTACAAGAACAATAAGTAATATCCAGAAAACAATCGCTTTACTTATGACAATTTGGATTCTTGCAAAGCCGCTTATAATCGGATGATGGATATTTTTTGTATCAAAATCTGAACAAATAAGTGTAGTGGCAAGTACTGCGCCTACTATTGACATCGTATTCATATCAGATAGTAAAAAACCAACGTTGCTGATGCTTTCATTTATTGAGTTATTGCCTATACCATAAGCAATACTAAACATTGCTGTTGCAGAACATGTTGTAAGAGCCAGTAAGACCCAAAATATTTTGGATTTAGTTGTTTTATAAAGGTAAGCACGTACTAAATTAAACATGGCGCTCACCTCCAATTAACGTAAGGAAGTAGTTCTCTAATGTGTCTCCTTGTAGACTAAATTCCGTAAGTGTTACCCCATTTTCAAATAAGGCGGTTGATACGTCCCCAAGATTCTCTAAGAAATCATACAATTTAATCGTTTTATTTGGCATGACTTGAAAATTTTGTGTTTTAAGAATTGTTTCTAATACATGTGCACATTGTTCGGGAGCTGTACAACCAATGCGAATATAATGTCTACATTCTTCGTCGAGCTGTTGTTGCGTCATTTGTTTCATAATTTTCCCTTTATGAATAATGATATAATCAGTCGTTGTTTGATAAAGTTCCGGTAAATTATGACTCGAAATTAAAATCGTCATCTGTCGCTCTTCACAAAGACGTGTTAAAAGCTGACGAATTTCAACAACACCTATAGGATCTAATCCATTCACTGGCTCATCTAAAATCAATAGCTCTGGATTAGTTAATAACGCAATAGCAATGCCTAAACGTTGTTTCATGCCGAGTGAAAAATGCTTAGCTTTCTTATTGTTTGTACTCGTCAATCCAACCAATTGCAGTATTTCATCTTCTAGCTCCTCATTCGGAATCCCCCGCATTAAACGATGATATTTAAGGTTACCTTTTGCGGTCATATCAGGGCTAATCGCTGGTTGTTCAATCATACTGGCAAGACGTTTTCGTTGCTGCTGTATTTCCTTGTCAGATGATTTTCCAAATAACTCAAATGAACCTTCTGTTTGAAAACTAATCCCTGAAACAATCTTCATTAAGGTTGTTTTTCCCGCACCGTTTTCACCAATAAGCCCATAAATACGTCCTTCTTTTAATTCGATTGATACGTCGTGAAGTACTGTATGCTTTTTATATGTTTTCGTTATTTGATTCGTTTTTAATATGGTTTCTCCCATATTAAGCACCTCCCTTTCATATTCATAGATTACTCATGAAAGGTATAGATAAAGTAAAGATGACGTATAGATTACGGATGATTTATGGACGTAAACGATAACCAAGCCCACGAAGTGTCTCGATATAATCTGCTTGTGGATTTTTTGTCTTTAATTTATGTCGAAGATTACTAATATGAATTTTAATAATATGTTCATCCCCTAAATATTCTTCTTGCCAAATGGATTCATATAAATTTGCTTTCGTGAATACTTTTTCTTGGTTTGTCATAAACAATTCGAGCAGTAAATATTCCTTTGCAGTTAGTAAGACCTCTTCACCACTCACTGTAACTCGCTTAGCGACATCATCCAGCACTATATCCTTGTATTGCAGCTGCTTCATTGGTGTAGCTTTTTTAACACGACGCAATATCGATTCAATACGGGCAAGAACCTCACCAAGGTCAAAAGGTTTCGTAATATAATCGTCCGCTCCTAAACGAAGCAAATCAATTTTTGTTGACACTAAATCTTTTGCTGAAATCATAACAACAGGTACATCCGAAATAGCGCGAATTTCTTTTAATAATTCATCACCACTTTTATAGGGAAGCATAATATCAAGAAGCACAATATCAAACTCATTTTGCAGAAATGCTCGATGTCCTTCTACTCCATCCATCACACTTGTTACCTGATAATCTGCTTGCTCAAACAATTCTGTTAACATTGCATTTACATCTTCATGATCCTCAACCATTAAAATTCTCAATACAACCACACCTTTAATCAATTATGGCTCGACATATTTGCGTCCGGAATCGCTTTGCGCTTAGGCCTGCAAATATTTTTTGTGCGAAGGCGTAGCGTCAGCAGCAGGATGCAGGTCGTTCTGCTCGAGCCTTCCGTCGCCTTATTTCCCATCCGTTTTAGCCGTTACCGCGTGGATGCGATGATATTTAGGCTAACATCCTTTAGTAACTCCTTTTCGATTCCGTGACATCCGCCGGAGGCTTTACCTTCTTTGCTGAAAAAAGTTAAAATATCCCTATTAATATTATATGGGAATTCATATTAATAAACATTAAATAATTTTATTAGCTATCACCCTAACGTTGGGTTCATTTTAATTTCGGATAGGTTATCTTCCATTCGTTAAATTGGGATAATCGACAATAATTTCACAAATATTCCCTCGTCTGAAATAAACATAGTAACCCTTCTGGAATTTCTACTGAATCCTTATAAAAAAGATATACAGGCACACTTGGGAAAGTTATTTCTTCGAAGGGAATGATGTTAAACCTCCCTTCCATCCGCTCTCTTCTCACAATCATTCGTGGCAAAAATGACATACCTAATCCGTCTTTTATTAAGCGCTTTACCACATAGGATTGAGATATGGACACTTGTTTAGTAACGACATATTTTTCCTCAAGTTTATGTAATAAATCCACCCAAATAGTTGGATGATGGTGTGTAAATAAAGTGTAGGTTTGCAATAATTCCTCATAATCAATATATGCTCCTGTCTCATCATCGCACGCATCTAGGGGAATAACCAATTCTAGAGGACTCTCTACAAGAAGCTCTTGGTGCCAATGGCGGTAACGTGTTGGCAATAAGGAAATACCAATATCCGCCTGATCATTATTTATTAAATCCTCAATTTTTGCAGAATCCTCCACTAGAATCGATATTTCAATGGCAGGATTTTCATTCCTCGGCATAATTGCGTCTGGAGGCTTCAGCGGATGTTTGAACACCCGCTGAAAGATTAATCTTTTTAATCAACTTCATTAACTATATTTAATTTACTAAATTATCGAACAATAATAAACTAAAATTAGATCGATTACTTTTAACAAAGGGGAGAATCGTATGTTAGCTAAATTAAGTAAGCAATTCCGTACTTTTGCCAAAAATGAATGTGAAAATTCAAGTCCACTATATGAACATTTAGCCAATAAGATTGCCGATGATGATGAAATATTAAAAGTTGCCGCATTTATACCTAAAGGACAACCTGTACCTAATTTATTATTAGCTGGCGTTCAGTATTTACTGTCATCAACCAAAGACGAATTAGTTTATTTTTATCCATCCTTAACGACAACACCAAAACCAATAAATGAAGTCTATCCTGTTTTTAAAGCATTCGTATTATCCCATTCAGATGAATTGAAGACTTTATTTCAAGAAAAACTTGTTCAGACTAATGAGATTCGCCGTTGTACTTACCTTTATCCGATGATGACAGAAATTTATGAAGGGCATCAAAAACCTTTAGCCTTAATAGAAATCGGGGCAAGTGCAGGACTTCAACTTGGGATGGATCAATATAATTACTGCTATAATAAACAGCTTCATATAAACCATTCAAATAGCGCTTTCGTTTTGTCCTCAGAAAATCGGGGAGAACCGCTCCCAGCTTCCATTACAAATGCTCCTGTTGTTTGTAAACGTGTTGGGATCGATTTAAATCCTATTGATATTCATAATGAGGAAGAGCTTCGATGGCTCCAAGCTTTAATTTGGCCAGAGCATCAAGAACGTAGACTTTTATTAAATCAAGCACTACCTATTTTAAAAGAACTCGATTTAGAACTGATAAAAGGAGATGCTATTAAACTTATAAAAGAAATTAGTAGAGATATTAATCAAGATGCGCTATTAGTTGTTTATCATACGCATGTGGCCAATCAAATCCCAATGGAGTTACGCCTTGAACTAATTGAACAATTAAAAGAGATCAGCATGGAACGCCCTCTCTATCATTGTTATAACAATTTATTTGATATACAACTGCATCAAGATTTTATGGATCAAGGTGAAATAGAATCTATCCGAATAATGGAACGCCCTGATGGTCATGCTCGATGGTTCAAGTGGTCCAACCAAAAATAAAAGTTGCCACGAAAAAACGCTGCATGAGATTTTTCTCTCATGCAACGTCATGTTGATTAAAAACTATTAAATCAATGAAATTAAGTTTTCTCGGCAAAAAGAGGGGTTGATTTCCGTTCCGGCTGGGCGCTTTCCTAGGGGCGTCCGATGAGCCGCTTCGCTCCGCTGAAGGGTCTCGGGCCAACACAATGTTGGTCACGAAGGCGTTATCACAGGACGTGATGCTTTAGCCTTCGTTCCTCTATCACTGATCCCAAGGAGTCGCCCAGCCTCCACTCCAATCAACCGCTTTATTAAGCAAGTATCTTATAGATATATCACTCTATTTTTTTGCAGTATATTTTCTAATTGCTGGTAAAATATCGTTCCCGATAATTTCGATATTTTTCATTAATTTATCGAATGGCACACCGCCAAAATCAATTTGTGCCATAAATCGTTGCATGCCATAGAGCTCGTATTGATACAGTAATTTTTCAATAATTTGCTCCTTACTTCCGACCATTAAGGCGTCTTTTGTATCCGGTGCTTCCGCGAATTGTTGCTTTGGATAACCTGCGCCACGAATTGCTTGGAATCCTCCATTTAAATGGGGATACATCCCTTGTAGTGCCTCTTCCGTCGTATGTGCAACGTGGAATAGGCTTGTTGTAGCAATCGGTAACTCTTTCGGATCAAAGCCACTTCTCTCCGCTGCTTCTCTGTAGGCATCTACTGATGGCTTAAAGTTCGCAGCGGGACCTCCTAATGTCGTTAGCATCATCGGAATGCCCATATAGCCTGCTTTAATAGCACTAGCAGGTGGTCCGCCAACCGCACGCCAAATTGGCAACGAGCCATTTTTAGGTTGTGGCAAAATTTGCGCATTGTGAAGTGGTGCACGGAATTGCCCTTCCCAAGTGACCAGTTCGTTGTCATTTATTTTTTTCAGTAACGCTAATTTTTCTTCAAAAATTTCTTCATAATCCTTTAAATCAATGCCTAGTAATTGATATGCGCCAACTCGAGAGCCACGCCCTGCGACTATTTCTGCACGTCCACCTGAAATTAAATCAATCGTTGCAAAATCTTCATATACACGTACTGGATCAGAGACACTTAGTACCGTCGCAGAGCTTGCTAATTTAATTTTTGATGTAGCGTGTGCGATTGCTCCTAAAACAACTGTGTGTGCCTGTGTCGTAAAGTACGATTGATGACTTTCGCCAACAGCAAAGACATCAATACCTGCTTGTTCTGCAAGCTGACTTGCTTCAATTAGCTCTTGGATTCGTTGTTGAGCTGAAATACGTTCACCTGTTAATGGATTTGGAATATGATCCCCTAATGAATATAGGCCAAATTCGATGCCTTTCGATTGATCAAAACGGTATTTATCCATGATGAATATCTCTCCTTAATCTAGCGGCTCTAAAATAGCTTCGATTTCTGCACGTCTTTCTTCTAAAAATGGTGGAAGATCAAGTTCTTTGCCAAGATCCTCTATTGCCGAATCAACTGTAAATCCTGGGCCATCTGTTGCCATTTCAAATAAAATTCCATTACGATCTCTAAAATAAAGACTTTGGAAATAATAACGATCCACAATGCCAGTACTATCAAAGCCCTGCTCCTTAATTTTAAGATCCCACTGTTGCAACTCCTCCACTGTTCCGACACGCAGTGCAAGATGATGAATACTACCACGTCCAGGTTTCTCACTCGGTCCTTCTAATTCTTGAACGACGATTTCTCCAAGCACTTCACCAGGAATGGATTGCAATACTGCTTCTTTTTCACTTTCTGTTACAACTGTGTAATTAAATAGCTCTTTTAATACGCTTACTGTCCGTTGCAAGTAACGAACTGTAATTTCAACTGTACCCATCCCTAAAATACGATGTTCTGCAGGGATATCAGAGCCGTCCCATGGTTGCCAATGAGCTGGTGTTTTATGACTATGATTGTTTAAAAGCACCATTCTTAATCCTTCATGATCCTCAAAAAACAATGCATCTTTACCTGCATAAGTTGTTATTTCACTATGTTCAATCTCTAACTGTTGAAAACGATTTTTCCAATATTGCAGACTGTCATAACTTGGCACTAGTAATCCAATACGTGTAATGGCATTTGTTCCGCGCACTGTCCGTCCTGCTACAGGCATTTCAAAAAATGTTAATTCTGTACCCGGTGCTCCTGTTAAGTCTCCATAAAACAAGTGATACATGGAAGGCGAATCTTGGTTTACTGATTTCTTTACACGACGTAAGCCGAGAAGTTTTGTGTAAAAATCATTATTACGTTTACCGTTTTTTGTTAGCATTGATATATGATGATGTCCACTTAATTTGTTCATGAATGTTTCCTCCCTGTTTTCACTTGACTAAGCAAGTGATAGTGTAAAAAAATCACGCTGGTGGTAATTTTTTATCACGACTATGCTTCTCTATTTTCGACATTAGTGTATTTAAAGTTTTCATTTCTTCTTCTGTTAATACTTCTTCAAAAAATGAAGATTGAAATTGTAGCTGACTTGGTGTTGCTGTATCAATCATCTGCTCGCCTTTAACTGTTAGTGAGATTGTTTTAGTCTTCCAATTTTGCTTACGTTCAATAAGTCCATCTTTTTCAAGACGAGTAAGCATCCTAGACATACCACCTTGCGTCACTATCACTTTCTCTGCTAATTGGGATTGCGTTAACGGTGCATATGTCTTAATTTGGATTAGGACATCAAATTGTGCAGTCGTTAAGCCAAAGCGCTTTAAAAACTCATTGGATAGCTGATTACTTTGATTTGTAAAGCGCATCATCCGAATCCACGTCACTGTTCCGAGCGTATGTTTTCGCATCGCTTCTCCCCCTCTCATTTGTCACTTTACCACGCAAGTGATGTACAAGCAAGAAAAATATCTCGAACTCAAGATATTTTTCAGTGTGAAGCTCACACTATATAATGCCATGCGTCGTAATTGGATATAAGTTTCCTTTAAAGGCAAAGGAAATTCTTCCTGTTTCTTCAGACACTATCATGACAAGCGCATCACTTACTTCACTTAACCCTAATGCTGCTCGATGCCTTGTGCCTAATTTCTTCTCCCCTGTATATCTCTCTGACAGTGGCAGTACATTTGCTGCTGATTTAATTAGATTTTGGCTTATTAAAACGGCGCCATCATGAAGTGGATTTCCAGGAAAAAAAATAGATTCTAATAAGGAATGCGTTACTTCTGCACCAATATGAATACCAGGCTGTATGATAGATGATACAGAATCCTCCCGTTCAATAACAATTAGTCCGCCGTGTCTTCTTTTAGACATATTTTGTACGCTATGCGAAAGCTCAGGATATTTTTCAGTAAACGGCGAAAGATAGCAATTCAAATAAAACGTAGCAGCCTTCATTTCAATCGTTACAAATTTCTCTTTTATTTTTTCAAAATTCCCAAGAAGACAGTTTGCATCCGTATCCATAGCTTCTACACTTTGCTGTAATGAATGAATGACCTGCAGAAGCTCTTCCTTTAATGTTTGTTTCATTGGTGAAAAATCGCAATTTGTTGGATCCATAAAAAAACACCCCGCTTTTCAAATTTAAAATGAAAAAACTCGTATTTATTTTTAGTTTCTCTCGATGGAATTATTTTATTCCCTTGAATTCAACATACACACAACATAAGTTGTAGATTGGATCCATCCATTTTCACAACTATTCAAAGAAATGTGCGCGAAGTGAAGCGTAATAAAGAAGCAGTAGCGTACTTAATATAGGCTCTAGCTCTGCTAACTGTATGGTTGTTTGCTTTCAAGTTAAAAAGCGTATTCAAATTGTAATTGAATACGCACACTAATCTTCTACTGATAAATGAATTAACTCACCATATTGCATAACCACTGATTTAAAGAATACTTAAGATGAATTGGTCTAGCATCTTTTTTTCAATGTGCAGTAAACGTCTTTAGAAAAAAGATTGATTATTCTCTCTTCAGTTACGCCAAATTCTTGCTGGATTCTTCGTCATATCACCATCTAATCTCTTCAGCTTTCCAAAATAAATTTCATCAATTTTCGCATAATGAGTTTGAACTCCGGCAAGTAATTCATCGAAATACGCTAATCGATTAGCTATAGCTATAACCGATCGATGTTCATAAACACTGTTATATTGGTTTAGAAGGTTGCTTGCAAAATCTTTTGTAATTTCCTTAACTAATTGCTTATCACTGTCATAGAATACTTTTCTATATGAAGAGATATTATTAATAATTATCTCTTTTTCTTTATCTGTCCATTTTTTCCTATTAACATATTCATTTGTATTTTTCTTAACTAATAGCGTATCACCAGCACCGCGTTCTGCACATCTTTTCTGTTTAACAAATATATTTCTATCTATTAACTTATTATCCGTATTTACCAAATACATTTCATCACTATTATAATTTAACAAATTGTCTTCTTTATTGTATTCTATGTAACTATTCATCTCTAAAAAAGACTCCATAAAAATACTCTTCAATTTTTTCAAGAAATCTTTCTTATTCTTAACTTCAAGTAAATCATCAAATAAATAATTGGCCTGAATTTTCAACGGATAATCCATATTGTCTACGCAATATAAAGTCAGTAGTGTGAATTTATTCATATCCGCAAAATCTAAAAAAAACTTCAAACGGATCCAATAGTTTGGCAATTTATTAGAGTGTTGAGTAAAATATTTAATCTCAATTTCATAATTATATTGAAGCTTTATTTCTTTAAAAAATATTTTAACAACTTCACTTTCCACTTCATTTAAAATACTTCTTAAATTTATTGGAGTTATATGTACATTTTCAATTGTATATATCCATCTATTCATATTCATATCATCCTTAAATATCTACTTCAAACACAATTGGTAAGTGGTCCGAGATTTTTTTATTAATGACTTTTTTCGTAATTTTAGTCGTCTTACTTTTCTTATCCCTCAGTAGTTGATTGCCGGATATAGTTGTAATTATTTTAAATGAATCGCCAATATATGTGTCCATCATTGCTGAGGAAAAAAGCACTTGATCTAACAGATTCCAATAAGGGTTTAAGGACGTGTCCTTATTTTCGTAATAATATGTTCCTTGAGGTGACTTTAATTTATAGGCATCCCAAGAAGCATTATAATAAAATGGAGTCTTTTTTATACCAAAATTCCTATCTGGATTATAACAAATTTCTTCCTTACTGAAAATTGCATTAAATCCTGTAGCTCCCATAATGCCTTTTTCATAAGGATTCATATTAAAGTCACCAATTGCTATAACTTTATCAACATTATAACTGTCGATAAATTCTCTATGTTGACCAGCTAAATCAAATAAGTCATCCACATTATGCGTATAACGATCTCTTAAATGTACTCCAACCACTAAAATATCTTCGTTATTAATACGATATTTACAGCTAGATAATCTTTTATCTTCATCTGAACTAACATTTTGACCATTTTGCAGGCTATCAATCAAAACTATTTTTTGGCCACTGTTAAAACGTGAAATAAATTTTTTTCCAGTTTTAATATTTAAATTACTAATTAAGTTAGCTAAACTAATAGCATTTCCTTGACCTTTATTAGAAGCATTTTGTTGAATTAATTCCGCTAATATTATTACATCTATTGATAATTCATCTACTAACTTAACAATTAAGTCAGAGCAATTTTTCTTATTAATATTCCAAAACAAAAATTTTTTCGTCATTGTATTCGTATCCATTTCATTTAGTCATTTACATTAATCAAACCCTACAACCGCAAAAGTTCCTACACCCCTGTTATTATGAATTTATTATCGGAATCGAATCACTTCCTTAGAGTGACCTTGACTCAATAACAGCTATCCAATCACCTCATTTAGTTCGAATTATTTGCAACTCTCAATAATTATGTCTTTATTTATATCTAGTAAACGCCTACCCAAATGCATTAATTTTACCATATAATCCAATATTTTTCACCTCGATAATCAAATAAAAAAGACCAAGACATTTAGTCCTGGTCAGTAAGAAAAATGTGTAGTTTATTTTACTAGGTAATAAATTTTTATTTAAACAAGCGCTTTCTGTTTATAAATTTCACCACAACTTGTACACAAGAGTTGCATCTAATAGGGTCGGTTAAATTATTTCAATGATAACTATTTCCCGTTGATTCAGCTAACTAACCGCGAATAAAATGCATCTAGCATCTTTTTTTCACTTTGTAAATGACATGACTACAAAATCCAGCCTTACATCCTTAACAACTTGATGTGAAGTAAGAATGTTTTTTGGTAAAGCACGGATTTGTATCCATTCTTGTAATTTTGTTAGATTCACTTCCCCAAACTCACAAAGAAATTCGCTGCCAAAGTATTTTTCTATAGAATAAATGTCCCAGATGGGCTTATTCGGTATTTTAGATATACTTCCCACTTCAGTTTTAAGACTACCCTCTTTCATATCAGCAAACGATTTCACTATTGTTTTATAATCCGCTTCAAGTCTCGCTTTTCTCTCACCATTGAACTTGATAAATCGTATTATGTTATCAACATTATTTTTCGAAAAGTCCTCTTCTACACTGAGATTGAAGGCCTATCCCTCCTATCTCAAGGACTCTTATAGCTCGTGCAACTTCGCCAGTTTCACCTGCTAAAAAACCAATACGAATAAAGATGTCTAACTCAGATCAGCCCCTAGACCATCTATAGGTCTATATTCCATTTGATGTTCATGTATTCTTGCTCAATAACCTGAGAACCAAATAAATGAGCCCTACTTTCAAGTTCACAAAAGTTATTCCTTCTTAATTAGCTTTTTTTAGACGTAATTTCGCATTTTGCTTCCAGTTCCAAACCCTAATGCGATGGCAGCGCCAATACAGCTAGAAAAACAACCAGCAAACAAATACAATGATGGATTTGACTCACCGATTACAACGGAAGCTATTCCTCCAATTGCCGGGAAAAGTGCAACCATATAACCACTTTGAGAACCTCCAATTTTCTCCACTAGTTTCAAATAGAATAACCAATGCTGCAAAAGACAAGGTTAAATATAATAACGCAGATAGGCATGAAACCGATGTTGGAAGTATAAATTCTTGTTCTTGAAATAATACAATTACTCCCATCAATATACTGCCTACTGTAAATCCAATTGCATTTGCATAGATAGGATTCACCTTGTGACTTGCATTTCGTGCTGAGCTGGCATCACCTACTGCTGTAAAAAGCGTGCCTAAGATCGCAATCATAATTCCTTTTATGTCATTGGACCCCTGAAAGTTGTACAAATTCGGATATCGGATAGATGAGAATACATACGCCTAATACACCAAAAATTCCCCCAATCAACGCGTGAATGTAACTTTTCCTTGGAAGCTTCAAATACTTTGTTTTTACGGTATCTATGTCTCTTTCAAGAAAATTCTTCTTGCGTTAGATTTATCCCATTAAGGAGATGCTGTGGGCTTTTTACGCACTTGATTGACTTTATAAGTGTGACTATGCCTTTGATAATACATATACAATTGATCATTACGTTTAATGGTATTTGGATTAATCCCTTTTCCTTGAGGGTCAACTTGTTTCGAATGCTCCCGAATAGCTTGATAGGTTACTTGAATCCCTTGTTCCACGAGAAAATCAATTGTATCCATACCAAGGGAAACAGAACGTTCCTTCGCTTCATCCCAATCAATTGACCAGGATTTATATATGAGAAAATTAAAAAGTATCACCGAATCAACCATAAATTTTCCTTAAATAAAATAAAGCATAAACTTTCCAAACGGAAAATTTATGCTTTACGTCACAACCTTTCAAGCAAATGTGTCGAGCTAAATATGCTGAGGAACTCGTTGTGTGGATAATATTGCCGAATACAATTTCATCAATCTGTGTTGGAATTTCACCCCTGAACGCTGCAAGGCTTCTTTTACAACAGCAACGCCAAGATCAATATCTGTGTGTTAATGCACCTCCAAAATTACCAAATGCTGTTCTACTACCATTTACAATATATACAGACATGGTCAATCCCCCTTTTTACATCCCACCTGAAACATTCAATGCTTCACCCGTTATCCCCGTTGCTTGCTTCGAAGAAATAAAGAATACACTATCTGCAATTTCTTGTGCTGTAATAAAACGTTGCATCGCTTGCTTTGGATAGACAATTTCATTTAATGCCTCATTTTCCGACATGCCTCTACTTTCTTCAAGATCTTTTAATTGTTTTATAAGTAATGGTGTTTTCACAGGACCAGGTAAAACAGCATTCACAGTAATTCCATGCATTGCACCTTCTAGTGCTGCTACACGTGTCAAGCCAATGACACCATGCTTCGCTGCGACATATGCAACTTTTTCAGGTGTAGCCATTTCACCATGAACCGATGATATATTAACGATACGCCCATGTTGTTGCTTTTTCATATAGGGGAACACATACTTAGTCATTAAGAATGGTCCTTTTAACATGACATTTTGAAGCAAGTCCCACTTATCTTCTGGAAAATCTTCAATTTTAGCACGGTATTGTATACCAGCATTATTCACAAGAACATGCAGTTCATGCTTTCTGCAAATGGTATCAATTACATGTTGGACAGAAACTGCATTTGAAACATCTAACTCAATTGCCTCGACCTTGCCTGGATATAAATCTGCCACTGCTTGAGCTGCTTCTAACTTTAAATCTGTAGCAAATACATAATCCCCTTCCTCAACAAACTTTTTCACCATCGCTGCCCCTAAACCGCCTCCTGCACCTGTCACTAAAATATTACGCATGCTCAATCTCCATTTTATCGAATGTTTTTAGTTGTTGAATTAATGAACGATCACGCTCTATTACGTATTCATCTAAGCTTTGCCCTGGATAGTCAAAAAAGCCTTTCGAAGATTTGACACCTAAATTACCTTGATCGATTTTATCTTTTATTACGCTAAACGAACGCACATTCGTTTCAATCTCTGGTTGTAATTGTCCTAATACAATATCCCAAATATCTAACCCACCAAAATCAATAATTTTCAGTAAACCACTTGACGAAAATCGGAATCCAGGTCCTGCAAAGATGGCCCTTTCTAAATCTCGCTCTGAGACAACACCATCTTCTAACAATGACAATGCTTCACGTGCTAATGCTACTTGGATACGATTGGCTACAAGACCTGGCACCTCTCGTCGAACTTCAATTGTAACCTTCCTCATTTTTTTCATAAACGCATTAACTTCATCATAGGTCTCTTGCTTCGTATCAGGCCCTTTTAGAAGCTCCACAAGTGGAACAATATGCGCTGGATTAAAAAAATGTGTTAGCATCACTTTATCCTTATGTTTTTCTACATTACGACTGATTTCTGATAGTTTTAAACTTGAAGTATTAGATGTTAAAATTACATTTTCCCCGCAAATTTCATCTAGTTGCCTGAAAATTTCCTGTTTGAGTTCAAGGTTTTCTGTTGCAGATTCAATTACCAAATCACATCCAGCAACACCTTCGATTTTTGTAGTAAAGGTTAACCGATTTGTAATTGTCTCATCTGAATCGCCAAACAATGTCCCTTCCTCACGAAAAATTTTTAAATAAGTTTTTAATTTTTCACCTGCTAATTGCAAAGATTCCTCCTTAATATCTTGTAAAACAACGGGCATTCCATTCGTGATAAATTGTAACGCTATCCCAAATCCCATTGTTCCAGCTCCAATAACTCCAACCTTTTGAATCATACTTACTTCCCCCTTAGGCATTAGTATAATAAAACCGTAGCAATCAACATTGGAATACTTGCAATTAAAGGCGCAATAACCGAAACAACGAAGATATGTTTATAGGCGTCTTTATGCGTTAACTTTGAAGCAACTAATATTGTAATGACAGCACCATTATGCGGTAATGAATCAAGTCCTCCCGAGGCAACTGCCATTACCCTATGCATGGCATCCGGATTTAATCCTAGATTTAGATAAGTTGATGATAGCGCTTCCATTGCAATCCCTAAACCACCACTTGAAGACCCCGTGATGCCTGCAAGTGCCGTTGTTGCTAAGAAAAGCGAAATTAGGGGACTACCTGGAATTTGTGTCATAGCTTCATTGAAAAGACTGAAACCTGTTGTAATTGCAATGACAGAGCCATAACCAACGTCTGCACTCGTATTAACAATTGGTAGTATGGCTGATACTGCACCTTCATTTAGTGTATTTTTCTTTATTTCAATATAATTCCAGAATAATATAGTTGTTAATACTACAACACCCATTAATGTATAAGTAATATCAATTTTGAAAACATTCAGTATCACTAGTAAAGCAATTGGGGGAACTAAACTCACAACAATATTTGGTAATGGACGACCTTCATAGAGATCCTTAATTCCTTCTTGACCATCTTTTTCTGGGTTTGTCATATTTGCATAAGTTTCCTTACGTTGTTCTGAACGTTTTAACGCGAACTTCATATACCATAGGTTAATCGCAATAACGAACACCGCTGCAATAATACCTAGTAAAGGTGCCGCTGTAACGGTTGTCCCAAGGTACTTTGTCGGGATAATGTTCTGTACAGAAGGTGTCCCTGGCAACATGGTCATCGTGAATGTCCCAATGCCTGTAAAGAACGGTGCCATGAATAGATGCCACGGAATATCTAGCTCTTTGAATAATGGTCTTGCGATCGGTAATACTGCAAAAACTACTACGAATAAGCTTATCCCACCATACGTTAAAAACGCACAAATGACCATAATTGCTACTAACACTTTGTATTTGCTATTCTTACCAATAATCAACAATAAGAGATTAGCAATTTGACGAGCTGCACCACTATCATCCATTAGCTTTCCAAACATAGATGCAAATAAAAAAATCAGGAAATATTTCTGAACATAACCTATAAATCCTGTCATGTACGTATCTTGGAACGTCTCTAAAATCGGAAATCCATTCGTTACCATTACAAATAAACTCACAGCAGGAGCGATGATGATAATACTAAATCCCCTTAAAGCTAATACGATTAAAAGAATTAATGAAATCACAATCGTAATTAAACTCCACATCTACTGTTCCCTCCTGATAGTTGTTTATTTTTGTCTCAACGGTAAACCAATTCGCCTTTTTAATTCTTCAAATGTCAAATCTCCATAAATATCATCTATGAAAATCTCATCATCTTGGAAAATAAAATTTGCATACTCCGTTACAAATTGATTAACATGTCGTTCACCACTTGAATCAAGCGTTAACGATTCTACTAACTTAGGAGTTCCATCTTTTTTAAAAAGAGTACTAGCTACAATTACTTTCTTTGCTCCAGCGACTAAATCCATTGCACCTCCAACACCTA
Source organism: Lysinibacillus sp. NPDC096382 (assembly GCF_044762845.1). NCBI lineage: Bacteria > Bacillati > Bacillota > Bacilli > Caryophanales > Bacillaceae > Lysinibacillus > Lysinibacillus sp. NPDC096382. The sequence goes on along the minus strand of NZ_JBIWFC010000019.1, from coordinate 6,774 downwards.
AAATTGGTTGATCCGGTACAGACCAGTTTGCGATCTCACCATAACGGTCAACCTCAAGTGTTCCTAAAACAGCTACGTCTATGTGTTTTCCTCTAATCATTGCAAACGATAATGCGCTATCAAAAAATGACGCTTCGGGTGTAATTGTTACGGGATGTTTCCCTGCATCAATTAAATCTATATCTATTTCATCCATGAGTGGTGATGGACCCATGCCTAGTAGCCCATTTTCAGTTTGCAAATATACTTTTTTATCTGCAATATATTTAGAAACAAGTGTTGGAATTCCTACCCCCAGATTCACTACGTCCCCATCTTTTAGCTCAAATGCAATACGCTTTGCAATTATTTCTCGACTATTTAATGTCAACATAAGTACCTCCCTGTTTGATGTATTTACTTTCAACTATGAAATCTACAAAGATGTGTGGTGTTACAATTTCTTCAGGATTTAGCTCACCAATTTCAACGATTTCATCTACTTCAGCAATAACTACCTCTGCAGCAGTTGCCATTAGAGGATTAAAATTCCTTGCAGTTGTGTGGTACACTAAATTTCCTGCTTTATCGGCTTTCGATGCTTTAATAAGTGCTATATCCCCTTTAATTGCCTTCTCAAATAAATAACGAACCCCATCAATTTCGCGAACTTCTTTGCCTTCGGCTAATCGTGTCCCAACAGCTGTTGGTGTATAAAAACCACCTATTCCAGCACCACCGCAACGAATTGCTTCTGCTAACGTCCCTTGTGGCATTAAATCAATCTCCAATTTTCCAATTGACCAAGCCATAACAGCTTCTTTGTTAATTGTAAAAAAAGAACCAATCGCTTTAGCAATTTTCCTTGCCTCGAACACTTTATGAAGCCCTTTGCCGTCATCACCTAAGTTATTACTAACAATCTCATAATTTCCTGCCTCGAACTTTGCTACAGCATCTAATAATGTTAACGGCGTTCCTGAAATACCAAATCCTCCAACTAATAAACGCATATTATCCTTAAATAATGATTCCAACTCTTCAGAACTTCTTAATTTTCCCATTTTAAAACACCTCCATACATTAGATTGTGGTCTATATTATGAATGTAGCGCTCGAAATATTTAAAAGTCTTGGGTATGATAATGTTTCTGTGGATCGAATTACCAAGGAGAGTAAAACAACTAAGGGGTCTTTCTATCAAAACTTTTCTTCTAAATCAAGTATTTTCATGATGCGCTTTAAGAAAATGAATGAACATTATGTACAATCTATGAGGATAATGAGCACACTTTTTTCACAAATGAAAATCGTAAGTTGAACGTAATTCTTCGACAAAATATTGAAGAAGATAACTTATTTTTTTCCTAGAAATTGTACAAAGTTTAATGGGGGCCTTTTTCTAAATTAGAGGATTTAGGGGAAACACTTGTCAAGCAGCTCATCATGTGCCTTCGTTTATCAATGAGTTTTGACTTCTAATATCAGCAATAACTTTAACAATATGACAATAAAGACTTCAAAGAAAAAAACACGTGTATCCATTAGATAAACTAAAGAATACACGTGTTGTTATTACTTACATTTGTCCAGAACGAATTTTCTTGACGATACTGAATGTTGTGTAGGCAGCAGCCGGTGCAAGCACTACAATAAAAATAAGCCAAACCGTTAAGTTGTCCGTCGCTTTTAATGTGTCATAATTTGAGATAACAAACATAATTAGTCCAAATAGTAATAAATAGCTCAGCACATTGGGAAAAATAACGATTAAACGCAATAGTGCTGGTGGCATCTTTTGCTGATTCATATAAAACCACTCCCCTTTAATCAATTATACAAAAATTAACTATTAATCGCATTATAATTCTTCTATACTCCAAATTCCCATTCTAACTATTACTACTTTTCTTTTAACTTGAAAGGTAGAGACTACTTAATCATATGGCTGTTTTCTTACATAAATTGTTGCTACCTACTAATAGAGCAATTTACAATGAGGTATTGGTTTCGCTGGCTTGTAAATAGAAAACAAATGCTAAATTCCACTCGTTGAAAATTACCTCAATTATAAGACTAATTTTCAGGTATATATTTGTTACTCCCAGGGAGTTTCTTCATTTTATTCCAAGCTTCAATCGCTTCTGCACGACTTTTCCCTTTATTTTTTGAATCAGAGAAAAAGTCACGAATGAATTGATTGTATTCAAACTGAGGTGGAATTTTCTTCTGGTGTGATGGGTCTTTTTTGCGTTTTTCTTCTTCATACCAAGCATCCACAACATCACGATACATTTTTCCAATATTGTTTTTAATGTAGTTTTGGATATAGGTAGAAAAATGAAACTTTGGAATTACCGTCTTGAAAAATGCTCTCACATCTTGACTACAACGATGATTTTCCGTAATGACTGTATCAAGACTTAATTCACTGTTAGTTCGAGGTTTATTATTTGCCTTTGAATTTCTTTGTGGTTTTTTTATCTTTCCTGTCCGAAGAAAAGTTTCAATTCTATCAGAAATCTCGATCTTAGAGCCCGACGCGCTTATTCCATTATCTCTACAAAATGATTGTAATTCTTCTTTTAACCAATAAAAATCCATAAAATCTTGACTACTAATTTCTTTTGTAAGCATAGGTCTCATGCATAACACTCCTTATATGTACACATCCATATTATAGAACATTTGCTCTTTAGTGTAAGCAAATTTTTATTAAAAGCAGCAACAAACTTTACGAAAACAGCCAATTGTAAAAACATAGAGCCTTGCTACAGTTTATTGTAGTAAGGCTCTTAAAGTTGTTCTTTGAATGCTTAATCATTATGCTTGTTGTTTAAACTTATTTTTAGATGGAACAAATAGAGTTAATACAAATGCAATGATTGCTAAGATTGTCATGAAATAATAGGCATCACTTGAACCTAAGATTGAAGCAAGTGTACGAATACCTTCAGTCGTAGCATCTGGTGTCTCTACTAGCAATGTTTTCGCATGGTTTGTCGTTTGTGCTGTGAAAATTGTAATAACGACAGCAGATCCAATTGCGCCTGCGATTTGACGTAATGTATTATTCACTGCTGTACCATGTGTGACAAGTGTTTTCGGTAAGGCATTCAAACCAGCTGTATTCAATGGCATTGTGATAAAACTCAACCCTATACGTAGAAAAATAGTACGTATCATTATAAAGCTATAGGTTGTTGTTTCTGATAAATCCGTTACAACCCACATTGAAGGAATGACAAAAATCAAACCGATAATAAATAACGGCTTTGCTCCAAAGCGGTCATACATTTTTCCTGTCACTGGAGACATAAAGGCATTTACAAGTGCACCCGGTAATAATAATAAACCGGCATCTAAAGCTGTAAACCCTCTTCCGTTTTGTAAATATATTGGTAATAAAATCATATCCGCATACATCATCATTGTAACAATAATGTTGATGATGGACGTGAGCGTAAATAACTTATTGTTAAAAACGGATAAGTTAAGAAGTGGATCAGATGATTTAATTTGTCGAAGACAAAACATTGCTGTAATCATTATCCCTACAAGTATAGAAGCAATTACAACTTTATCATCCCAACCATGGCTTCCTGCATTACTAAATCCATACAAAATAAGACCAAAGCCAATTGTTGATAAAATAACGCTGATACCATCTAACTTTGCTTTTGCGGTTTCTGAAACATTATTTAAATATTTCATTGCCATAAATAGAATGATCACGACAAATGGAATGATGCCGATAAATAACCAACGCCAAGAATAATTATCTATTACAAAACCTGCTAATGTTGGTGCAATAGCTGGAGCGAAAATCATAGCTAGCCCAATTAACCCCATCATACTACCTCTTTTTTCAGGAGGGAAAATAAACATCACGATACTCATTAGCAACGGCATAATAATTCCCGCCCCTATTGCTTGAATCATACGACCTATTAGTAAAGTGGTGAAGTTCGGAGCTATTGCACAAAAAATAGAGCCTACTAATAAAAACAGCATTGAACTTATAAATAATTGGCGTGTTGAGAAGCGTTTCATTAAGTATGCTGTAATAGGGACTAGCACCCCGTTTACTAACATAAAACCAGTAGCTAACCACTGAACGGTTGTCGCAGAAACAGAAAATACGTCCATTAAATTACTTAATGCAACGTTTAACAGCGTTTGATTTAGTGTAGATAAAAAACACCCGAAAATTAAAACTGTTAATAGTACTTTTTTATTGATCGATTCCGACATTACATTCTTCCTCTTTCTACTTGTTTTATTAACACTATGTCAATAAAATAGATAATAACACGTTTATTTTTTGATTCCTATTTACAATTTTTCAAGAAGTGTCAATTAAACAACAAAGTTAAAAATACTATTCATTAAATTTGTATTTAATAGATAAAGGAGAATTAAATTGACCACACAAAAAAAGCAAGACCCACGAGCTATTCGCTCTAAACGGGTATTTAAAGAAGCTGTCGTAGATATATTAATCGAAAACCCAGATATTTCGAAACTTACAGTACAAAAAATAGCCCAACGTGCAGAGCTAAATCGAGCAACTTTTTATTTACATTTTATAGATATTAATGATTTATTAAAGCAAGTAGTTTACGATATGTTCGACGACTTGTTGTCGGAAATGTCTCCTTCTTTACAAATTGATAATTTAAATAATCAAGAACAATTAATTACATTTTTAGATTACTTTTATAAGCACAGAAAAATTTTAGCTGTTCTATTTGAGCACCCTGGTTTCATAAAAAAAATGCATAGGACATTAAAGGATTTGATTGTCATACAACGTAAAAGTGAAGGTGCTGATAGTACTCTATCGATGGATATTCTCGCATCTTCAATACTTGGCATTATCATGTGGTGGCTCAGAAACGGGGTTCACTTTAGCTCCGAATATATAGCCAGTCAAATTATTGAATTATATCGATAATTATTCGTACTAATAAATGGGTGACCTCAAAATATTGGGTGTATTTCGCTATGAAAACATTTGTTGCTGGCGCTTCGCTTTCGCACAGAAAAACATTTGTTGCTGGCGCTTCGCTTTCGCACAGAAAAAACATTTGTTGCTGGCGCTTCGCTTTCGCACAGAAAAACATTTGTTGCTGGCGCTTCGCTTTCGCACAGTAAAAACATTCGCTGAAAAAGATGAAAGTACCCTTTAAATGAAACGTCATCTAAAGGGTACTTTATGTTTTTGCTTAAGTTAATTTGTTGTTATTCCAAGAGAATACAGATTGATCGGATGTCAGGAAGGTTTGTGGGAAAACCTCCTGTGCATCTGCTAAAAATTTTGGTAAATCATGTGGTAAAAAGCGGGCACTTAAATGGTTTAGCAATAAATAGTTCGCTCCTGCCTGTTGTGCCACCTTGGCCGCTTCGACATTTGTAGAGTGTCCGTAGTTCGCTGCTAAATCTGTCGTAGTACCATCAAAGGTCGCTTCATGAATCACAATATCTGCTCCATTAGCTAATGAAACAGCCTCTGGACAGTATTTAGTATCTCCTAAAATAGTGAGCGTAAAGCCTTTTTTAGATGGGGCGACAACATCTTTCGCATATACAACGGTGCCATCCGCTAGCTCAATATCTTTCCCTGCTTTTAATTGTCCTAGTAAAGGACCTTTTGGGACACCAAGGGCCTGTGCTTTTTCCATTAATAGTTCGCCAGGTAAATCCTTCTGCTCAATACGGTAGCCATAGCATGGAACTACATGTCGCAATTCACTTGCACTTACTGTAAAATGTTCATCTTCATAAATAATACCTTCATGAACTTCAACAAATTGTAATGGATATGTTAAATGCGTCTTTGACAAGGCTAAAGTTTGCTCAATCCATTGCTGTAAACCTTGTGGGCCAAATATCGTTAATGGCTCGTCCCCGCCTTGAAATGAACGAGAGCTTAAAAAGCCAGGTAAGCCAAAAATATGGTCACCGTGTAAATGTGTAATAAATATTTTCGTTACTTTACGTGGCTTTAATGATGTATGCAAAATTTGATGTTGGGTCGCCTCCCCACAATCAAAAAGCCACATTTCCCCCACTTCATCCAAAAGCTTTACCATTAGGGCACTTGTATTTCGTTCCTTTGAAGGCATTCCTGCGCCTGTTCCTAAAAAATGTAGTTGCACATATGCCACCTCACTTCTATTTCTATATCGCTTTATTGTACCCTATCGCTTCCAATAAAAAAAACCTTTGGTCTGTTTTGAAGTGACCCCTAAAAGTTAGACACGGTTATTTCATTAGGCAGCTTGGGTAAATTGAGTTCGGTATTGCACCGGACTCATTTTTAATTTTGCCTTGATCCGTTTCGTATTATAGTAATTTATATATTTTTCTAATTCTATTTTAAAATGCTCTATACTTTCAAATTCCCTCATGTAAAGGAATTCAGATTTCATAATTCCAAAGAAATTCTCCATGACAGAGTTGTCGTAACAGTTTCCTTTACGAGACATACTTTGAACAATCCCTCTTGATTCTAAGGCGCGACGATATTTATTCATTTGATAATGCCAGCCTTGATCAGAATGCATGAGTAACTGGTGGTGCTCAGGTAAAAGTTCGAGTGCTTTGTCCAACATGTCTGAAACAAGTGAATAGGTTGGTCTAGAGCCAATTGTATACGTGATAATTTCCCCGTTAAATAAATCTAAAACTGGCGATAAATAAAGTTTCTCACCGAACAATTTAAATTCCGTAATATCTGTCACCCATTTTTCATTTGGGGCATCTGCTTTAAAATTGCGGTCTAAAATATTT
>NZ_JBIWFC010000018.1:0-109361 GCF_044762845.1 Lysinibacillus sp. NPDC096382 | reverse complement strand
TCACACCCGTTCCCATACCGAACACGGAAGTTAAGCTCTTTAGCGCCGATGGTAGTTGGGGGCTTCCCCCTGTGAGAGTAGGACGTCGCTAGGCAATCTAAAGTCTGAGATTTTTTTCTCAGGCTTTTTTATTTTTTAGGCTGTCTTATACAATAAATGTATAGGACAGCCTTTTATCTTCAATCAGCAATGTTTTCTGTGCGAAAGCGAAGCGACAGCAACAACAATTACGCAAGGCAAAATCTAAAATTCAAGGGCGTTTCGAAGATTATTTAAATAAGATTGGCTAACAGGTAGTTCACTACCATCCTTTAGAGTGACAATAAAATTAGAAGTAAGATCACGAGCCATTTTTTTTATGAAATGAATATTAACAATATAAGACCTGTGAATGCGAATAAAAGATGACGGTAGACGCATTTGAAGTTCTTTAAGAGTAATACTTGTTTTAAATTGTTCCCCATCTACATAAAACCACGTTTTTTTCTGCAGGCTTTCAATATGAGAGATTTTTTCAATTGCAACAGGATTCCATTCCTCTTCTTGCTTTCCAGTTAAAAATTGAAAGGGCTCCAATTTCTTTTCGGTAAAGGTTGAAGGTAAAACTACAACAAGTGCTGCAGGCACATCTAATATGTTTATAGGGTAACCTATTCCATAATAGGGTGTTTCGAATAAGGAATTATCTAAAACGGCATCTGTTCGTGTCCTTGTGCGTAGTACTTGCTCGGCAATGCTACCAGAATGTACTTGTTGACCTATTTCCAAGTTAATGTTTTGATGTCCAGAATGAAAATAGATATAGGAGTTTTCAGCAGCAATTGCAATGGATGAATTGGCTGGAACCCAGTCTTTTAACATTGAAATAAACTGTTGCGATATATCTTTTGGCAAAGAATTAAACTCATTTTTCATTGTGAATATCCCCCTTGTTTGTAAACAGTTTACCAAATTTCGTCGCCCAAAAAAGCAGTTTTGTCATTAAAATTTGGTATTTTATCTAAAAATAATGAAAATTCAGATGTTCTGTTATATATTAATTTATAACAAATAAACCTGTTATGGAACAGTTGATTAAAAGTTTTTTAACAGAGTATATTGTATACAAAGGGGAAGGTGGAATTTCAATATGTCAACACGTCAAGAAAAAATCCAAGCATTAGAAAAACAATGGGCAGAGAACCCTCGTTGGGCTGGTATTGAACGCGCATATTCAGCTGAAGAGGTTATTAAGCTACAGGGCTCTGTAGTACTTGAACAAACTTTAGCAACTAAAGGTGCGGCTCGACTTTGGAAGTCTTTACAAGAAGAACCGTTCATTAATGCATTAGGTGCATTGACTGGTAATCAAGCTGTACAGCAAGTAAAAGCAGGATTAAAAGCAATCTACTTATCGGGTTGGCAAGTAGCTGCTGATGCTAATCTTTCTGGTCAAATGTACCCTGACCAATCCTTATATCCAGCAAACTCTGTTCCAGCAGTAGTTAAGCGTATTAACCAAGCTTTACAACGTGCAGACCAAATTGATCATGCTGAAGGGCGTGTAGATCAATTTGATTGGTTCGCTCCGATCGTAGCAGATGCTGAGGCTGGCTTCGGTGGCCCTCTAAACGTATTTGAGCTTGTAAAAGGAATGATTGAAGCTGGAGCCGCTGGTGTTCACTTAGAAGACCAATTAGCTTCTGAGAAAAAGTGCGGTCACTTAGGTGGTAAAGTGTTACTTCCAACACAAAATGCTGTTCGTAACTTAATCGCTGCTCGTCTTGCAACAGACGTAATGGGTGTGGATACGATTTTAATCGCTCGTACAGATGCTGATGCTGCTGATATGGTAACATCTGATATCGATCCGCGTGATGCTGAGTTTATTACGGGTGAACGTACTCCAGAAGGCTTCTTCCGTACAAAACCAGGCATCAAACAAGCGATTGCTCGTGGTTTAGCTTACGCGCCATATGCAGACTTGATTTGGTGTGAAACTTCTAAACCATCCCTTGAGGAAGCTCGTGAATTTGCGGCAGCTATTCATGCTGAATTCCCAGGTAAATTACTAGCATACAACTGCTCACCTTCATTCAACTGGAAAGCAAATTTATCAGAAGAAGAAATCGCAGAATATCAACGCGAGCTAGGTAAATTGGGTTATAAATTCCAATTCGTAACATTAGCTGGTTTCCACGCATTAAACCACTCTATGTTTGAGCTTGCACATGATTATAAAGATAATGGTATGGCTGCATACTCTAAGCTACAACAAGCTGAGTTTGCATCAGAACCAAAAGGCTACACAGCTACACGTCACCAACGTGAAGTAGGTACTGGTTACTTTGATGATGTATCTCAAGTTATCTCTGGTGGTACTTCTTCTACAACGGCAATGGCTGGTTCTACAGAGACAGAACAATTCGTTTAAGTTTCACAAAGTACGCGTATTCCTAAATTCATAATCATAGATTAGTCTCCTCCGCTCCTCCTAAAGCGGGGGATGACTACTTAAATTCGCAAAGGTGGGGGAAATAACTGATGGAACAAGCAACAACAGGTAAGCTTAAAATTGTTGGGGAACAAAACGAGCAGACAAAAGAAATTTTAACACCAGAAGCCATTGAGTTTGTTCTTGCCCTGCACGAAAAATTTGATGCCCGTCGAAAAGAGCTGTTAGAGGCTCGTCAAGAACGCCAAAAGCGTCTTGATGCAGGTGAGAAACTTAACTTCTTACCAGACACAAAGCATATCCGTGAGGGGGATTGGACAATTGCACCACTTCCAGCAGATTTGCAAGACCGTCGTGTAGAAATTACAGGACCTGTTGACCGTAAGATGGTTATTAATGCATTAAACTCTGGTGCAAGAATGTTTATGGCTTGCTTCGAGGATGCATCTGCCCCGACATGGGAAAACATGATTGGCGGTCAAATTAATATGCGTGATGCTATTAATAAGACAATTGAATTTACACAAGCATCTAATGGTAAAACGTATAAATTAAACGAAAACACAGCTGTGTTATTAGTTCGTCCACGTGGTCTTCATTTACTTGAAAAGCATGTACTAGTGGATGGCGAACCGATCTCTGGTAGTTTCTTTGATTTCGGTCTGTATTTATTCCACAATGCTAAAAATGCATTGGCGCAAGGTACGGGACCTTATTTCTACCTACCGAAGCTTGAAAGCTATTTGGAGGCACGCTTATGGAATGATGTCTTTGTGTTTGCACAAGATTATATCGGAATTCCACAAGGGACAATTAAGGCTACTGTATTAATTGAAACAATTTTAGCAGCATTTGAAATGGATGAAATTTTATATGAACTACGTGAACATTCGGCTGGTCTGAATTGTGGGCGCTGGGATTACATTTTCAGTTATATCAAACGTCTGCGCAATCAGCCTGATGTAATTTTACCGGACCGTGGGCAAGTGACAATGACTGTACCATTCATGAAGGCATATACATCTTTATGTATTCAAACATGTCATAAACGTAATGCTCCTGCGATGGGCGGTATGGCAGCACAAATCCCTGTTAAAGGGGATGACGACGCGAATGCTGTAGCATTTGCAAAGGTTGCAGAAGATAAACGTCGCGAGGCAACAGATGGCCACGATGGTACTTGGGTAGCGCACCCGGGTATGGTTGCAACGGCAATGGAACAGTTTGACGCGATTATGGCGACACCAAACCAAATCCATAAAAAGCGTGAGGATGTAAATGTTATAGCGGAAGATTTAGTTGCTGTTCCAGAAGGTACAATTACACTTGAAGGTCTTCGTATTAACTGTAGTGTAGGGGTTCAGTACATTGCTTCTTGGCTACGAGGCAATGGAGCTGCACCGATTAACAATTTAATGGAGGATGCTGCAACTGCAGAAATCTCTCGTACACAAGTATGGCAATGGATTCGTCATCCAAAAGGGGTCTTAGATGATGGCCGTGGTATTACATTGGCCTTTGTACTAGATATCTTGGAGGAAGAGCTTGTAAAAATTAAAGAGGCTGTTGGGGAACAAGCCTATAACAGCGGACGCTATGAAGAAGCTGCTGAGCTGTTTAAATCTTTAATTGAGCAAGATGAGTTTGCCGAATTCTTGACGCTTCCAGGATACGAAAAATTAGCTTAACTTCTTTCAGCAATCGCTGATAATTGATTTGAGATCTACTAAATGAACATATCCAACTTTCCTAAATTGTTGTGGACTAAACTCGAATGGAGTCCACCTTATTCTACTAACGAGCGAGGTCTGTTCCCTCGTTCCTTACTGAAAAATGAGCACGGTTACAAAAAAGGGGTCTATTAATAAAAGTAAAGAGAATTAAATGGAAAGATGTCTTACGAGCTTAGATGGGAGCTTGTAAGGAGGAGTATAACATACGAAATAACGAAATATTATTGGTTCCTGGACCGATTAATAAGGGAAACATTAAATGAAATAGGATGTACAGTTGGTACAGAACAAGCTGTTACATGTTTGAAAGAAAAATTTGCAATAGCTTCGAAAAAGCTATCGCTGAAAGGAGATGTCTCGAATTAAACATGAGACATCTCCTTTTTCAATTATTTAACTACGGCGAGCACAAAGCCATCATAGCCTTTATTGCCAACTGTTTGTATTGCTGTGGATTCAATTCGAGATTCTTCTTGCAATAAATCCATAAACTGTCTCACACCTTGAACCCTTCCATCTTCATTTTTTTCATCAATTACAGCACCATCACGAACTACATTATCAGCGATAATTATTGCTCCTGTTTTAACCAATTCTAATGCCCACTTCAAATAGTGTGGATTATTAGGCTTATCTGCATCGATAAATACTAAATCGAACGGTGGGGCTATTTTTTTCAAAGTAGGTAACGTATCTAAGGCCTTTCCAACGATAATTTCAACTTTATCTTCACAACCAGCTCTTTTAATATTTTCCTTAGCTACTGAGGCATACTCGGGATCAATTTCGAGTGTATAAACTTTACCCTCGTTCGGTAGTGCACGGGCCATCCAAATACTACTATAGCCACCAAGTGTTCCAATTTCTAAAATGTTTTTTGCTCCTTTTATTTTAGCTAGTAAATATAATAGTTTGCCTTGAGTTGGTGATACATCAATCTCCGGAATACCCGCTGCTTTATTAGCTTGTAATACTTCTTCAAGTTCTGTGTCTGCCGGTATTAGTTTTTTCATAAAGTACTCATCTACATTATTCCAAACATTAAAATTGGTCATCAAACAGTCCCCATTTCCGCATTTTTTCGTGCAAGCTTGCATGTAAAGTGTATGATAGAATGAATCATAATGAAAATATATTATTATTATTAACTCATAACTTTAGATTATGGGTATGAGGTGAAATCATGAATATTCATGGATTAAAATTGTTTTATCAAGTTGCTACTACAGGCAGTTTTACGAAAGCAGCGGAATTACTTCGTATAAGTCAACCGGCAGTTTCAAGCCAAATAAAAAAATTTGAGCATGAGATTGGCGTTCAATTATTTAAACAGCAAGGACGGGGCGTAGTATTAACTGAATTTGGAGAGGCTTTAGCAGAAAAGGCCAAAAAACTCGTTATGCTTGAAGAACATATTGAATCATTCATTGGAGATTATCGACTTGCTAAAGCAGGAACAATACATATAGTTGCTACATACTTACCAGCTAACTTTCTAATTCCTAAGTGGGCCGCTACCTTTAAAGGTACAAATGAAGATATTAATTTAGTCATTACGACAACTAATACCCAAGATGCCTTCAAGCAGTTAATACAGTATAAAGCTGATATTGCTATTTATGGAGGTGGTATCTCAGAAAGACCAGAAGAAGTAGCGTGGGAGGAGCTTTTTGAGGATGAATTATGGTTTGTAGTCGCACCTGAACATCCTTATGCAAATCAATCCATTTCACTTGCTGACATGATGAGAGAGCCATTTATTATGCGAGAGGAAGGGAGCTCAATGAGAGAGCATCTTTTTTCTTTATGTAAAACTTATCAAGTCAAACCACCTAAAATCGCACTACAATTTAATGGAATCAATGAAACGATTCGTTCGGTAATCGCGGGCTACGGTGCAAATTTTATTTCGTCACTAGCTGTTCGAGAGTATGTTGATAGTGGGCAATTGGCAAGGGTTTATGTAAAGGATGTTCATATTAAACATAAAATTGCAATTTGCACAAGAAAGAATGAAAGGCATAGCTTACTTGTGCAAAAGTTTATAGAAACTATTAAGAACTCTCTATAATTTCAATATCCCTCCTTTGTGCACAAGTAATGATTGTTTGTTATACTGTTTGTATAACAAAAATGGAGATGATATGAATGTTTATTCAAATAGAGCCACAATCTGATGTACCAATCTATGAACAGGTAACACGGCAAATTATTGAAGGTATTGCAAGAGGAGAAATGAAACCAGGAGATACCCTACCATCTGTACGTAGTTTAGCGGCAGATCTGGGCGTCAATATGCACACAGTTAATAAAAGCTATCATGAGCTAGAGGAAAAGGGGATCATTACTATAAGAGCCAAATCAGGTGCTATTATTCGTTCAACTGAGGAGCGAGCATTAACTCCTGAACAATTTCAACAAATTGAAAAAAACCTAAAGCCTGTTGTGGTAGAAGGAATGGTGCTCGGCGCAACAGCTGAACAAATCGAGCACATGATTAAAAAGGTATTTTCTGATTTGCAAATACCTGCAGAAGGGGTGTAGCACATGCTACTTTTTGTTTTCTTAACCGTCTATCTCTTAACTTTAGCTCTACAAGTATTTGTTCCATATATAGTACGTGAGACAATCATTTTTGGCGTTACTGTACCTGAACAAAATGTAAAACATCCTGTATTACGTAATATGAAAAAGCATTATGCTCAAATTGTTGGAATATTTGGTGTCATATTATTAATGATAAAGATTTTTAGCTATTATTATTTTGCACAATCTGAGTTTATGCAAAGTATTTTACTGCTTGGATGCTTATTTGCAATGCTTGCAGTCAGTATGACATTATATTGGATAAACCATCAAAAAATTTTAAAACTTAAAAAGGAAGGGCAATGGGGCTTAACTATAAAACAAGTTCGTGCTGTTGACTTAACAGCACGTAGTCGTGATGAAATGCTTCCGTGGCCATTTTATGTAATCCCTTTTGGTGTTACAGCGTTTCTGATTATCTTTACATTCCGCCATTATGATCAAATACCAGATCACATTGCTGTACACTGGGGACCTAGTGGTGAAGCGGATTCATGGAGAAGCAAAACATATTTTACTGCTGTTTCACTGCCACTTGTTATGTTGATGATGCAATGTATGATGTGGGGAATTGTAGATTCTATAAAGCGTTCAGCAATCAGGTTGGCTGTTAATCGTAAGGAAGAATCATTGGAAGAGCAGTTAAAAAGCCGAAAGTATATGAGTTGGAGCATTATGTTATTAAGCTATGCCTTTACAATATTATTTACAGTATTACAGCTAAGCAACATCTACCCTTCAATGGCTACGGCAAAAAGTCTACTACCGGTATTTATTTTGCTCTTATTGCTTGTTCTTGGCTTAGTCCTTGTTTACGCCTGGAAGAAACGCAAGCTGAGGGTGAGCTATAGAGACAATGTCGTTTCAGAAGTAATGGATGTTGATGAGGATCGCTATTGGAGGGGTGGATTAATTTATGCGAATCGTCAAGATCCTTCCGTTTTTGTAGAGAAACGCTTTGGGGTCGGTTGGACGATGAATTTTGCAAATCCACGTGGCTATATCGTAATTGGTTTGCCGTTACTTATATTGCTGTTTATTTCTTTCTTTTCGTTATAATATGAAAAAAAATGAAGTTATCAATTATGCCTCGGCATAATTCTGTGACATCCGCCGGAGACTTTAACTTTTTTCGGCGGATTTTTTGTTAAAATAGTGTACCAGAAACAAGTTGGATGGAGGTTGACCTGAATGAAAATTCTCGTTGTAGATGATGATGTACATATTTTACAGCTAGTGAATATTTATCTGACAAGAGAGGGCTATCAGGTGATACAGGCGGAAAACGGACAACAGGCTCTTAAACTACTTGAAGGAAACTTGCCTGATTTGGCAGTTGTAGATGTTATGATGCCAGGAATGGATGGTTTTACATTAACCGAGACATTGAGCCAGGAGTACGATATCCCCGTATTGTTATTAACAGCAAAAGGCGAGCTTGAGGACAAAGAACGAGGGTTTTTGGCAGGCTCAGACGACTATGTTGTAAAGCCTTTTGAACCTAAAGAATTGCTGTTTCGCATAGCCGCGATATTGCGTAGATTCGATAAGAAAAATCAGGTAACCATCCAGGTGGGTAGACTCGTTATTGATCGTCGAAGCTTTGAGGTTGTCATTGGGGGAGATACACTTGTTCTACCTCTAAAGGAATTTGAACTATTGGCATTACTAGCATCTCGCTCGAATCAGGTGTTTACACGTAGCTTTATTATGGAGCAGGTGTGGGGCTATGATTACGATGGGGATGAGCAGACTTTAAATACGCATGTGAAGCGGATTCGTGAACGTCTTCATCGTTATAAATCAGGTGTTGAGATTACAACAGTGCGTGGTGTTGGCTATAAGCTTGAGGTTAGTACATGATAAAAACGTTATATAGTAGATTTGTTGTCACGACGATGCTCGTTATGATTGGCAGCTTATGTATCGGCTTTTTAGCGACAAATACGTATTATCATCAAGTTGTAAAGGAAAAAAACGATGCTAAAAATGTGAAAATTGCGCAGGATATTGCGAAATACATTGAGTCTTCAAAGTCTAACGATTTAGATAATTATTTAGCGACTCTTGGTGAAATAGGTTATCAAATTTATGTAACAACTGATGGCGAAGGGCATTTTTTCGGAGGTGAGTATCGTGATAAAACATTACCATCAAATACAGTCAAGCGTGTTTTAAACGGGGAAATTTATCATGGTATGCGTGATTTTCCAAAAGAGACTTTTGTGACAGGCTTTTTTGCGAATGAGTTAATTAATACGATAGGTGTGTCGTTTACTTATGAAAATAAGCAGTATGCACTGTTCATTAGACCTGATATTCGCTTGTTGTTCTCTGAAGTGCATACGATACTTGGTGGACTTATGCTTACGATGACAGTACTTAGTCTATTGGCAATGCTACTTTTTGCTAAGGCTCTAATTCGCCCTATTACACAACTAACAGAGGCAACACATCAGCTTGCACATGAAAAATTCGATACGTTACTGGATATAGATCGAGCAGATGAGATTGGACAATTAGCGGTTAGCTTTAATGTCATGACAGAAAAATTACAGGAAAATGATCGAATACGTAAAGAGTTTATCAGTAATGTATCGCATGATTTTCAGTCACCATTGTTGAATATTCGAGGCTATGTAGATTTACTAAAGAATCCCTTGCTGACCGACAAGGAAAGGCAGGAATATACAACGATTATTGAACTAGAGACGAAGCGTATGTCGACATTAACGAAGCAATTACTATTACTAACGTCACTCGATCAATCTACAAGGTTGTTAAAGTGTGAACCTTATCGTTTAGATGAGCAATTAAAGGAAACCGTAAGGAAATATCGCTGGCAGCTTGAAGACGCTAATGTACAATTATCGTATCAGCTTGAACCAGTAACATATGATGGCGATGCTGGGTTATTACAAAATGTGTGGGATAATTTATTGACAAATGCCATTAAATACAATGTCGAAGGTGGAGAAATTCATATTCACATACAAGAATCCTCAACCTCAGTTGAAGTGCTTATTGAGGATAGCGGCATAGGAATGACTGTCGAGCAACTACAAAAGGTATTTGATCGCTTTTATCGAGTAGATGCGTCCAGAACAAAGCAAGGTACTGGGCTTGGACTAGCCATCGTGAAGCAAATTGCTGAGTTACATGGAGGAACGGTTCATATGGATAGTGTTATAAATTCCGGTACGAAGGTGCGTGTCCACTTACCTAAACTGTAATGAGGAGTACCTGTAAAGTTTATGTTCACAAGATAAACTGCTAAATAAGTTGAAAAAGCTTAGGGGGGTATCGTTTTGGAACAAAAATGGAGTATACGCCTTATTCGTCTTGCTGCGATTTTTGCCTTATTTGATACGTATCTAGGCTCACATATGTCTAGCTCAGGTAGTTACGAATATAAACCGATACATGCACATAATTACTCATAGATTGGTTAAGTATGTTTGCATGGGGTTTTTGCTATCGTACCTTTAAAGTGAAATTACAAAAATTAGTGACAGTACATGGTTGATCCGCGGTTCTCGGTGTTTTTGGCTTAACGCTAGGCATGTGGTTTTACAATTTGAGTCCATTTAGTTTTAGCAGAACATTTACAATGATTTTCTTTATCGTAGGTGGGATAACAGCTTTGCTTTATTCATCGTTGTAACGTTTATGGTAGATCAAAAAGAAGAAATGAAAAACTAATCAACATACCGCGTCACCGTCTTTAATAAGAGTGACACGGTATTTTTTATGAAGAACAGTTTTGTTTGGCTCGTTATCAAAAGCTAGATATGACATTTGATAAAACATGAAAGTTAATCGCTAAAACAAAAAGTTGGATGACATTCTGTTAAAATGTATTCATGTGGATAGGTTGAGTGAAGTGGTTCATCGGACGCCCTCAGAAAGCTTTGCTCTGCGCGAAAGCGAAGCGTCAGCAACAAATGTTTTTCTGTGCGAAAGCGAAGCGTCAGCAACAAAGCGCCCAGTCGGAACGGAAATCAACCCCACTTTAGCTAACGAGTCCTTTATTTAATATTTTCAAGAGACTTCTTAAGCCATTTTGTTGCCTCAGTATAATCCTGTGCAACACCGTGTCCTTTTTTGTAAAGCATACCAAGCTGGAATTGTGCTTTTTGATGCCCTTGATTGGCAGCGAGTCGATACAGCTGGGCGGCCTTCACAAAATCCTTTGGTACCCCTTGCCCATGACTGTGCATTTGAGCCAATTGATATTGTGCTTTGGCATGTCCCTTAGCGGCAGCTTGTTCAATCCATTTCGCAGCCTCAGTATAATCCCGTTCGACACCTTTACCCTTATCAAATAAATTACCGAGCTGATATTGAGCACCGGCATGTCCTTGGGTCGCTGCTAGTCGATAGCAGCGTCGGGCCTCTTCTAGGTCCTGCTCGATCCCTAATCCGTGCTCATATAATAACCCTAATTGATATTCAGACTGAATATGGGATTGATCAGTAGCGGCCCTCCACCATTTTACTGCTTCATCATAGTTCAATTCAGCTTCATATAATAATCCGAGCTCGTACTGAGCATCAGCATAACCCTTTTCAGCAGCCGCTTTGAAGTAAGGGAGAGCTTCCTCTGGTTGCTGGAGGTGGTATATATAAATACGTCCAAGCTCAAAGCCCGCACTTATATGTCCATTGTTAGCGGCGAGCTGTAACCATTTTTTAGCTAAAGTTATGTCGTTTTCTTTAACATAGAGCACACCAAGACAGTATTGGGCATTCAAGTGTCCTTTATGTGCTGCGAGCTTAAACCATTTTATAGCCTCTAGGTGATCATAAGGAATACCTTGTCCAGTGTTATATAGCATAGCGAATTGAAATTCTGCATTTGTATGGTCTTGAAGTGCAGCTAAATGGAACCATTGCGCAGCTTCTTCAAAATTTTGCGAGATGCCACGACCTTTAAGGTACATATAGCCAAGATTATATTGAGCACTAGCATCACCTGCTAATGCAGCCATTTCAAAATAGGTTATAGCTTCCTCATAGCTTTGCTCGACACCAGTTCCATTGTGATAAAGGAATCCAAGATTATTTTGAGCGCTTGTATTCCCTGAATTGGCTGCTAGCATGTACCATTTTGCCGCCTCGGAAAAGTTTAGTGGCATACCGAGTCCTTGATTGTATAGGACTCCTAGATTGTACTGCGCATCTGCGTTATCTAAATCTGCAGCAGCTTTATAATAGTGAGCGGCTTCTTCATAATTTTGGATAACACCGTGACCTAAATGATAGAACACGCCTAAGCTATAAAGCGCGTTTGCATCATTTTGCGCAGCGGCACGTTCATACCACATTTTTGCAACTGCATAATCTTTCTTAACACCACGCCCTTGATTATAAAGAGCGCCTAAATTATATTGAGCACTTGCATTCCCTTGTTTTGCGGCAAGCTCAAACCAGTCTGCAGCAGTTTTATAGGCCTCGGTTGATTGGTCATCTTGAAGTAGCGTATTTATATCAAAAGCTGAAGTTATATCTTCAAAGCGGGAGCTTTGCCGCATCAACTTTGCCTTGAAGGTACGGTCATAGCGTTCGATAAACCATTCTACAATATCACTTATATAATCAAGAACAATTTTTGCTGCCTTTGCCTCCACAACTTCACTTCTATTACTAGAAGTCATTTTGCTTACAAGATTCATTAATAAATAAATGCGACGTGGATGAATTTTTGCAACAAAGCTACGATTATTGAGTAATGATCGAATATTTTTTAGCTTCGGTTCGGTATGCATTTCCAGCTTATAAAGTTCATATAAAACTTCCTCCAGTACTAGGAGTGATTTTTGAAGAGATAGAGCTGGCTTTGCAATGGCGAGCGAGCTAGCATCCTGTAAATTATTAGCCAATTTCACCAAGCACAAAGCTTTTAACTTCTTACATTGATCTTGGAGGATTTCATATTGTACAACGATAGCAATCACCTCTTTCATTCTTTGTATGCTCTTCACTAAAAATCTGGATATTTAATTTGTTAACACCGAGTATATTAGTTGATTTCCGTTCCGACTGGGTGAACCCTTGAAGATCAGCGATAGAGGAACGAAGGCTAAAACCATCACATCCTATGGTAACGCCTTCGTGACCAATATCGTGCTGTTGCTGTCGGAACGGAAATCAACAATACACTACGATGATATCCTCTTTTTTCATATATCGGGAAAATACCGTTATTGTTGAATTGTCCTCGATACATGATACTATTTGTTATAAGGAGAGTTGTTGAAATTCAGTAACGATTATTAGAGAGCGCATATGCCAAAGTTTCATATTATCCGGGGGATAGAAATGATGAAAAATATTGCAGCAATTATACCAGCCTATAATCCACAACAGTCACTTATAACCTATGTCCACCAATTATTAGCCACCGCTATTAGCCAAGTTATTATTGTCAATGATGGTAGCGACCAAAAATATGCAAATGTATTTGAAGAATTACAAAAGATTGACTGCTGTCGAGTACTAGAGCATGACAACAATATTGGAAAGGGAGGCGCACTAAAAACAGCCTTTGCCTATGTAATGGAGCAAAGAGGGATGTTTCAAGGTGTTATAACAGTAGGTGCTCATAGGCAACATTCTTTACAGGATGTGAAGCTAGTTTTAACAATGACAAAGGTATTTTCTGAAGGAATTGTGTTAGGCGTACGTAATTTCCATTCCTCGGACAGCACGTTTTTATCATATTGGGGTAATCGAACAACAAGTTTGTTTTTTGAAATCCTTTATCATAGAAAACTGATGGATACACAAACTGGTTTACGCTTTATTTCTAAAAAAGAGCTACCGTGGCTGATGAAAGTAAAAGGTGAACGATATGACTACGACACAAATATGTTAGTTGCGGCAATTAAAAGAAAGTGTCCAATTTTTGAAGTAGAGATAGGCCAGCTACGAATAAAGAAAAATACAGTGATCCAGTATGATGAAATAACAAATGCAGGGTCAATTATTGCTAAAATGCTTATGAATTATTTAAATCCAAGGAAAAATAACTATAGGTGAAGTAATATGCTAGGATAAAGAATAAAAATTACTCAAGAACGTAGCAAGTATAGAAAGAAGGAGAGCTATGATGATGGAATATTCAGATCAAGTGAAAAATCGTGTGAAACGGATGGAAGGTCAGCTACGTGGAATTTTAAAAATGATGGAAGAAGAAAAGGACTGTAAGGCAGTCATTACTCAATTATCGGCAGTACGCTCAGCAGTAGATCGTACAGTTGGTGTTATTGTTAGTACGAATCTTTTAGAATGTGTACAAAATGCTGAAGGTGATGGCGAGAAAATGAATGAAGCTATTCAAGAAGCAGTTAATTTAGTGGTGAAAAGCCGTTAAATAAAGGGAAGCCTACCTTATAAAAAAGATCATCATAAAACTCACTTTAAAACAGGTGAGTTTTTATTTTTTTACAAAAATATAGTTTAATTCGATACTTATATTTTATTTCGAGGTATTTATACCTATTGATTACGTGTTGTACATATGGTTGAAAGTCATGGATAGTGAACTTGTCCGATAGATTTGTAGTTCCTTTATCTGTTATTCTAATTACAAGAATATAACAAATGGAAGGTGATTTATTGTGAAGAAATGGTTGATAAGCGGAGCAGCATTATTGATGTTAAGTCCAACAGCAGCCTATGCTCAACATGCAGACGCTCGCTCAGTAAATACTTCCTCTGTGTTTGCTTATAATGTAGTAGCTGATAATAAAGTAACAACTTGGGATCAATTCACAACAGAAATCGTAAAGCAATTAAATAATTTCGCTCCTGAAATTAAAATTACATATAGTGGATCAATGACTGATTTCAAAAAGAATTTTATGAAGTCCTTTGAAAAAGCACAGGAACAAGCAGTCTACGCGAGTGGTCATATGGAGAGTACGGCTATTTCTGCAGACTCAATGGGTAATGTGACATTTAAAGTGAAATATTTGACAAACCAAACGCAAGAAGCGGCCGTACAAAAAAAAGTGGATCAAATATTAAAAACGATTATTAAGCCTTCAATGAAAACAGAATTCGAAAAAGTAAAAGCGATTAATGATTATATTGTGTCAAATACTACATATGGTACTAAAACAAAGGCTAGTCCTCATAGTGCTTATGCATTGTTAATGGAAGGACAAGCTGTATGTCAGGGCTACGCGTTAACAGCTTATAAAATGTTAGAACAAGCTGGATTCGATGTAAAATATGTTGTTGGTACTGTTAATAATAACGAGGCACATGCATGGAATTTAGTGAAGATTGATGGTAAATGGTATCATTTAGATACAACATGGAATGATCCATTACCAAATCGTTTCGGTGCTTCTTCGTATGATTATTTTTTAGTAACGGATGCACAGCTAAAGAAAGATCATAAATGGATAGCATCAAATTATCCTGCTGCAACAAGTACAAAATATAGCTATATGCAAAATGTTCATTTTGCATATCAGGTTAATAATACACTGTACTTTAGCAATACGGCAGACAAAGATAAATTGTATACGCTGGATTTAGCAAGTGGTAAAAAAACAAAGGTCATTGATAAACGTGCTTTGTATATTACAGGAGCGGATAGTTTTTTATATTTCAGTGATTACAGTAACAGTGGCTACTTAACAAAATTAAATCTTAAAACATTAAAAACTGAGGTGCTCGTGAAGCAAGTAGTTTCTGATTTAAGAATTAATGATAATTACTTAGTTTATATTGTTAATGGCAAAGAACAGAAGCTTAAAATAAAATAAACTTCAAATATTCTTTTCTATTTATAAAATGACAGCACAAAAGGACTTCCGAGTGAGTCCTTTGTGCTTTTTTTGTATATAATGAAAACAGGAAAACGGTTGGAGGTGAGGATTTTGTGGAAAAAATTAGCCATTATTGTAATTTTAATTATTTTTATTGACCCCATTTATACGGCTGGTAAAGCAGTTGTACAACAAGTAATAACTTGGGCAAATAATGATGAAATAGAAACGGTGCTTCTTTCAACAAAGGACAAAATCATAGATGTTACTGCTAAACTTTCAGAGAATACCTCCATTGAAACGGCCACACCTATAGAAGAAAAGCCAGAAGGAGGAGCCGTTACAGCTCCTGTAGCCAAAAAACCTGAAGCAAAGTTAGTTGTAACTAATGCAAAGGAAATGGCTGATGCGATGTATGCGTACTATAGTAGTTTTTCACCTACGTTTGAGATTCAATATAAAGGCGATACACAACGAATTGAACAGTTAGTGGAAGAAGCCTATGAAAATGCTATAAAACGGGATGATTATGTATATGGACATATTAGTAAGCATTCAATTCGTTTTGAATATGGAAGAAAAACAGCCAAAATCTTTGGAGAGCAAAGTTATTTAATGACACCAGAACAGGCATCATTTGTTGAAATGAATGTGCAAGAGATTGTAGCCTCAATCAATAAGAAATCATTAAGTGATGTAGAGAAGGTTAGGGCTGTCAATGATTATATCGTCGCCAATACCGCCTATACAGATCAAACGAATTCAAGTCCACATAGCGCTTATACAGTGCTTGCGGAACATGGTGGTGTTTGTCAGGGCTATGCGTTGTTGGCTCATTCGATGTTACAAAAGCTAGGTATAGAAACGAAATATATCGTAGGCTATGTCGGACAGGAAGGACATGCTTGGAATTTAGTAAAGCTGGATGGTCAATGGTATCACCTCGATACAACATGGAATGACCCGGTGCCTGATCGTAAAGGGGCGGTTCGCTATCAATACTTTTTAGTGGATGATCGAATGATGGCAAAGGATCATACATGGATTGCTAAAGACTACCCGAAAGCAACGAGTACAATGTATAGCTACTTTCATAATGTAGATTTCGTTGCACAAGTAGGGCAGCAAATATTTTATAGTAATGTTGCTGATGATAATAAGTTGTACGTGCTTGATTTACAAACTGGTAAATCGAAACGCGTCACTAAATCACGTGCACAGTACATCGTTTATGCAGATGGCTGGCTATATTTTAGTAATTATTCACAAGGAGCGTATTTAACAAAGATTCGCCCGGATGGAAGCGGCGAAAAAGTATTAAATAGGGAAGAAACGAAGGATTTATTTGTGCAGGACAACTATTTATATTTCACGACAAATGAACTAAAGAAAATGGCGCTTTAACTTGATCAATAAAATGATATGAGTGACATGCCAGAAGATACACGTTATGTGAAGCGGCTCATCGGACGCCCCCAGGAAGCTCTGCTCTGTGCGAAAGCGAAGCGGCAGCAACAAAGCGCCCAGTCGGAACGGAAATCAACCCCTCGTCTTACAGAAGAGTAGTACTTTGTTTAAATAGACACCTTGATTTCATTGAACATAATAGTTTTCAACAACATGAAGAGCCTATGACATTACAGATTGTCATAGGCCTTTTTTGATCGTTCTATAAGATAATGGATTGGCGAATGCTGACACAGAGAAACTTCAATTTGTGGATACATCGATTTCATTTCATATGAAAAAGTTTTAAAAATTAATGGATTATGCTTTATGGCACCACCATTACAATAAAGGCTGAGTGCTTCGCCCTTATAGTCAATTTTTTTCACCACAGCGCATGCAAGGAGTACTAATTCATGAGCAGCACGCATTGATATTTGAATAGCGCATGAATCCTTTTTGGTCACGGCCCCTGCCAAAAATGCACCCATTTTTGCAAGCTGCGCGTTTGTGTAGGATGGACGGAATAGCCATGAAGCTAGCTCTGTAACATCTTGGATCCGTAAGTAATCATAGACAGCACTTTTTAATATGGTCGGCTCACCACGCCCGTCTTCCATACGGAAAATGGCGCGTATAATTTCTTGTCCTAACCAATAGCCACTGCCTTCATCTCCTGCACGATGCCCCCAACCACCTGCACGTACTATTTGTGTACCATCAAATGCATACGCAATAGCTCCTGTTCCAGCAATGAGTAACGCGCCTGCCTGTCCAGCAGTAACACCAAGTAAAGTGGCTTGTGCATCATTTTCTATAATAAGCGTATCTATCTTTAACTGTAATGTAGATAGCGCACTATGAACGATTGCTGATACGGCTTCATGATCTTTAGGAGAATCAATCCCAGCCATTGCAAATGTAGCAACAGCAATATTTGAGTCATCTTGCTGTTGTAAAAAACCTTGCACATTTGCTAATAATGCTTGCAATATTTCTGTAGCAGCTGTAGCACCGATCGCTTGATAATTCGAGCCACTGGTTGATGTTGTATATTTTATTTCACCAGACTCGGCATGTACGAGCGCACATGCCGTTTTTGTAGCACCACCGTCAATAATAAGTAGCCATTCCATCATTGATTCCATTCCTCGAAAATTACTGTTAATTGTTTTTCTGCCTCAACAATCTTAGACTCTTTCAAACTAACCCACTCTTTAAGGTTATGAGAATTTGCCTTGGAGCGTTCCAGAGATTCTTTCATCGTTGCGGGCGCTGGACCACCAAGTAATGTACGTACACCAACGAAAGTTTCTGGTTTTAATGTGCTATAAAAATCTTCCTCAGAAATTTTTAATGGCTTACCAGTAATTAATTTAGATTGTGTATTGGCAAGACCCCATGTAAGACTTGCTAGAGATTCCTCCCCATGAGAGAGCAATACTTTAATACATTTACTAACAATACTATGTGCTTGGCGGAAGGAAATCCCTTCAGAGCGCACAAACGTATCTGCGAGCTCTGTCACATTGGCAAAGCTATTTTCTGCTCGATTTCTTAGTTTTTTCTTGTTTACATCCATCGTGACAACAAGTGAACCAAATAGTTTGTAAATACCTATTAAACGGTCGATGGCGCGCCATAAATAAGGTTGCATATCATCCTCTGTGTCTACGATATCTCCAAAAGGTGTATTATGTACCATTTGTAATACTGTACTAGCATCACCAACAACTGCTGATAGCAATGAACGCGTATGCTCTATCGAAACAGGATTGCGCTTTTGTGGCATGATAGAGCTCACTTGCACGTACGGGCTTGCTAGCGTAAATGCATTGAATTCCTGTGTAGCCCAAAGTAAGAAATCTTGGGATGTGCGGCCAAGATTAAGTGCCGCAAGTTGCACGATACTCGCTGCCTCAGCAATATAATCTGCTCCTGCAACAGCATCCCACGCATTTTCGATAATATCATCGAATGCCAATAACTCACGCATGCGCTCTCGACTAATATTGAAGCCTGTTGTCGTTAATGCCGCAGCCCCCATACTACTGCGATTCACCGTTTTATAGACATGCTGTAAACGTTCAAAATCTCGTTCAAGTTGATCGATGACAGCTTTCAAATAATGCGCAAAGGTTGTTGGCTGTGCCTGCTGCGTATGTGTATAGCCAATCATAATCGTATCAACGTGCTCCTCAGCAGCTGCGATTAAATCATCTCGTAATGTCAGTAATTCTTGCATAAGCAATAACAATTTTTTTCTTAAAGTCATGCGATAGATGGCAATGCCCATATCATTACGACTTCTACCAATGTGAAGATTCCCTGCAACATCACCAGCAAGCTCTATTAATTTATTTTCGATGCGGAAAAACAAATCCTCATATCGCGGGCTGTAATCCTCTATACGATAATAGTTCAAGTCTAGTTTTTTTAAAGCAGTACCAATTTCTTTAGCTTCTTCTTGTTTAACTAGACCCTGTTCTTCTAACATTTTTAAGTGTGCAATATTGATTTGCAACATAATTGTTAAAAAATTTTTCTTGGCTTCATCGTAAGCCGGTTGCAAGACAATTTTACGATAAATATTAGAAGGGAAGGTCATCCCATCTTCCCGCTGGGTCTTGTTGCGGAAATCTTCAAACATAGTTATTGCCTCCTAGTAGATTAGCAGTTATATGGCCGAACCAGCACTGCCTTTAGATAACTTCTCGGAAATAATAAGTACAATTAAAATTAAACAAATTTGTAAGACACCGTATGCACAAGCAGTTCCAAATTTAAAAGAATACAATTTTTGGAATATCGCCACTGATAATGGGATCGTTGACGTACTGTAAAGAAGAATAGACGCTACGAATTCGCCAAAGCTTTGAACAAGTGCTAGTAATGTACCCGCCAAAATGCCCGTAAATGTAAGTGGTAGTACAATACGTCTAAATGAATACCACCATGTTGCACCTAAACTTCGTGATGCTTCTTCGATAGATTGATCTAATTGCACAAGTGATGCAGATGTCGATCGGAAAACAAGAGGTAAATGTCTAATAAAATAAGCTAACGGCAAAATCCAAAATGTCCCGATAAGAACCTGATTAAAAGAGAATATATTTTCCGTACTAAAGGCTGCAATCAGATTGACAGCTACAACCGTACCCGGCAATGCCCAAGGAACCATGATTAAAATATCGAGTAATGTTTTACCTTTAAAATTTAACCGTACCATAGCATAGGCTGCAGCAACACCGAAAATGATATTGCCGAGCGTGGCAACAATCCCCATTCGAACAGAATTCCAAATCGGTCGCCACGTCCGTTCATCTGTAAAAAGAGCATGATAATGATCCAATGTATAGTCTGTTGGGAGAATTTGCGTTTTCCATGCACCATCAACGGAAAATGAAATTAATATAAGCACTAAAATCGGCAAAATTAAAATTAATGTACCTATGAAAGATGCAATAGTCGCCATAACTTTCATGCCTCTTGAAGACACTTCAGATCGATGAACACTAATACCTTTGCTAAGATTTTGGTAATTTCGGCGGTTTTGATACCAGCGCATAATAATTAAAAAGGTAATGGAAACAAAGGATAAAATCATAGATTGTGTCGCTGCCATATTTAAATTCCCATTCGTACGTGATAAATAGATTTGCATAGTCATTGTGCGTTCAACACCGAACATTAAAGGTGCAGTGTAGGATGCCATAGAAATCATAAATACGAGTAGGGATGAGGCAACAATCGAGGGTGTTAACATGGGCAGAATAACCTTTGTCCATACTCGAACACGCCCGGCACCTAAGCTAGTTGCGGCTTCTTCTAAAGCTGGATCAAGACCTTTTATAGCTGCTGAGGCGGTTAAGTAGAAGTAAGTGTACATAGTGAATGTATGTACTACGATAACCCCCCATATGCCTTTTAATGAAAATGGAACTTGCTCTAAACCGAATAGGTGCTGAAACGCACGTGGGAAAATCCCACTCTCTCCATACAAAAATGTAAAGGACAGCACACCTACTAGCGGCGGAAGAGCCATGGGTATCAATACTAAAACAGAGAGTATCCGTCTGCCTGGGAAATCATAGCGTTCCAGTAAAAATGCCATAGTTACACCGACGATTGCACAGCAAATAACACTGATAACGGATATATAAATACTAGTCCATAATGCTTCTATATTTGCTGGGCTAGCTATATTAAAAAAATTTTTATAATTAGATAGTACATCATCACCAGAAAAGCTTTCTGTAAAAGTTTGATAGAATGGGTATACTACATAGGCAAACAACACTAAAAATAAAGGTGCAACTAAAATATAGACAAACCAATTTGAGCTAGTTAGTCGTGTCCATGCATTTCCTTCAGAAGGATTGAGGTGTGTTTTTTCCATGTTGTTACCCTCCTATTCTCCCAAAAAATACAGTGAATCTTGGGCTATATTTAAGGTGATGTCTTCACCAATTTTTTTAAGTTGACCGTTCATATTGATAATCATTACTTTTAGTGAAAAATCTAGGCATTCTACAATGTAGTTCACACTTATTCCTGTAAATTCAACAAAAGTGATTTTACCTGTTAATGTGTTTTCACCAATACCTTGATTAATGGATTCAGGGCGAATAGAAATAAATACTTTGTCTCCAATCATATGCGTGAAAGTGGGGGAGCTTTGTTGCTTTCGCCCAGTCAAAACAAGTCCACTTGCCGTTTTTACTTGTATATCGTCACCATTAACAGCATCAATTGTCGCCTCAATTAAGTTTGTCTCACCAATAAAATCTGCGACGAAGCGGTTAGAAGGTCGATTATAAATTTCTAGCGGAGTACCGATTTGTCTGACGTTCCCATTTTCCATGACCATGATCCGATCTGACATGGACATAGCTTCCATTTGATCATGCGTAACATAGATGGTTGTAACACCAAGCTCGGATTGAATACGTTTTATTTCTACGCGCGTTTCTTCGCGTAATTTAGCATCTAAATTCGACAATGGCTCGTCTAACAATAAAATATCAGGCTCTATCACAAGTGCTCTTGCCAATGCAACCCGTTGCTGCTGACCACCAGATAATTCATTAATTTTCCGATTCCCATATTGCGATAAATGAACAAGCCCTCTAATACGGTCGACCTTTTGTTTGATTTCCGACTTCGAAAATTTTCGTACTTGTAATCCAAAGGCGATATTTTCATCTACCGTCATATGTGGAAAGAGGGCATAATTTTGAAACACCATACCGATATTCCGTTTATTAGGTTGAAGCCTTGTCACATCAAAATCATCAAAAAGAATTTTCCCTTCTGTTGGGTAATAAAAGCCGGCTATCATTCTTAGTGTAGTCGTTTTCCCGCAACCACTTGGGCCGAGGAAGGTGAAAAATTCACCAGCTTTAATATGAAGATCTAAATCTTTTACGCCATGAATGTGACCGAATTTCTTAGAGACATTTTTTATTTTGACACTTTTCAACTGAAATGCTCCTTTCTCGTTAGAAAATTAGTTACATGAAGCCTCGAGCAAAAATATACTCGAGGCTTAAAAATATGAACAATATTTGTAGGTGTTTTTGAGTCAAAAATCTTTAAAAATCGGTCACTTTTTTCCGCGTCCTTTAATATTGTTATCCCAATACTCCATCCATTCTGCTTCTTTATCAGACATGAGTTTCCAGTCTATATCAAAAGTTTTTAAGTCTAATTCTTTATACCACTCAGGCATTGAAGCTTTATCGATATCTGAGCGAGTAGGAATTTGATAGTAATCGTTTGCTAGTTGAGTCACCATTCCCTTTCCAAATAAAAACTCTACGAAGAGCTTTGCATTTTCTAGGTTTTTAGCATTGTTGACAACAGCAACACCATCAACTAAAATCGGTGCACCACTTTTCGGATAAATATAATCAAACGGATAATCAGTCGTATATTTCTTTAATAAAATATCTTGCAAATTCCATAAAGAAACACTGCCTTCTTGTCTTGTCATCTTTAAATAAAGTGCATTCGGATCTTGTGTATATTCCTTCGTGTTGGCATCTAATTTTAATAACCAATCATAGCCTTTCTCAGGTGTATCTGCACCTTGACGTAAAATCATAGATGAATAAATAGTACGCATCGTCCCAGATGCTAACACACCACGAATTAAAATTTTATCTTTCCACTTTGGATCTAATAATTCATCCCAATCTTGTGGACCTGTATCTTTCTTTAACACATCACTGTTAATCATAATGACTTCTGGCAGTAACATTTCACCAAACCAACGACCATCCGCATCTTTATAAGCTGCATCAATGGAGTCGTTAAAACTAGGCTTCCAAGCTTGAAGTAAACCTTCATTGGCACCGACAGTTAGTGCAGATTGCGTACCGCCCCACCAAAAATCAGCCTGAGGATTTGCTTTTTCACCACGTAGGCGTTCTAAAATTTGCTGTGCGCCCATCGTTAAAAATTCCACTTCAATGTCCGGGTACTTTTCATTAAACTGATCGATTACTTTTTGCACCATTTCTTCATCGCGCCCTGTATAAATAACGAGCTTTCCAGATGGCTTAGCTGCTACATCGGTCTTTTCAGAACTGGACGTTTTGTCGCTATCTTTTGTAGCAGCCTTGTCACTACTACAAGCAGCTAAGACAAGAAGCATCAGCACAAGTAAAATACCGAAAATTCGTGTTTTCTGCATAATCTTCCCCCTCCCTAATAGTGAAAAACTTACATACTATTAGTATAATCCTAAAACTTAGCGTTAATGTTAGAAAAATTAAAAAATTATAATTATATTCATCGTAGCTAGGTAAATATTAGATAGCGATGGTGCTTCACTAAAGTTGGAAACGTTTTAAAGTAGCGGAGGTTTAAAGTATAAGAGTTTTGAGGGATAGAATAGCGAATATGTAAGTGAACAAATATTGATTTTGGTGATTTTGAAAGGGATCCCTAATTCATGATTCTAGGCAAACAGGGTTCGGTTGTGATCCGCTCTCTATCAAGGAGAGAATAGGAATCCTCAAAATTTTCTAAAGCGTATCGATCCATCATACTGGACGAGTGAAAATATTGCCGCACTAGCGGACCATAACATTGCACTAGGTGATGAAAACGGCAATTTTAGACCAAATGAAAACGTAACACGTGCACAATTTACAGTGTTCATGTATCGAGCGCTTGGTTTATAAAAGTTCATACTTAAATTAAGGGAGATGTATCAAAAAAATGATCCATCTCCCTTTCTAATTTAGATTAAAGTATTTACTTACTGACAGGCTCTAAAGATTTTCCCTTTTGTCGTCGCTGCGAAAGTATTGTCGGTAGCATCATACCTAAAATAACTAAAATAATACCCGCTATTTGTAAAGAAGTTAATGGCTCATGGAGAACAATAACTGAAACGGTTACGGCAACGGGCAACTCCATAGCACTTAAAATAGAGGCAAGAGCTCCTCCCACTTTCGGAACAGCTATAGAGAATAAATAAATTGGCAAAATAATACCGAATAGCCCCAGTGCTAGTCCAAATTTCCATAACCCCCCGGCGAATAATTTGCCGTTCCAAAGAACTTCAGGGTTTAGGAAAATACCAATAATGATAAGGGCGACAAAAGAAACAATCAACACGCGTGATGTCGTTGTAATACCCTCCACATGACGAGAGTTAAATTGAATAAAGCAAGCAAAAGTAAAGGCAGCAGCAAAACCTAGTAGCCAGCCTTGAATAGGAATATCGCTTAAATCTACATTTAGTACGCCAGCGGCTAAAATCGTTCCAGCAAATAATACAATGATGGAAATCACTTCAGTCCGACTTGGAAAGCGTTTATGAAGGGCGCAATCTATTAATAAGCCGATCCACGTGAATTGGAAGAGCATTACTACTGCAAGAGAAGCTGGTAGATACTTTAATGATTCGCCGTATATAATTCCTGTAGTTCCGGTAAATATCCCGGCGCACACCAAAATAAGCAGTCCCTTTTTAGAAAGCTTCGGCAATTGTCTTTGTGTCACTATAAAAATTGTTGCAACAAGCATAAAGCCAATAATATATTGACTTGATACTGCCTCTCCTGTTGTAAAGCCATGCTGCATAGCTACTTTGACAATTGTCGATAGTACACCGTAGCTACTAGAAGCAATGACAATTAAAAGAGGATATAATAAATTTTTCTTCATGTTTTTTTGTTTCACTTCCTAAAATTGCTTTACCATATGATGAAATGGTTCATCAATTATGGACCATGGCTCTGTAATGACAAAGCCCATGCGTTCATAAAGGCGACGAGCGTCCTCTTTTTCCGTTTCAACATTTAATGATAATTTTGTATAGCCTCGTTTTTGTGTTTCCTCTACGGCAAATTGCAGTAATAATGTTCCTATTCCTTTACCACGAGCTTCTGGTGCTACACAAATAGTATCAATATAATATTCATCTTCATGAGCCTCTTTATCGATGATGATAGAAGGCGCATTTTTCTCTTCAAGCCATTTTACGAGATTTGCATCCATATGAATGGCTTCGACACCATTATAGTAAACAAGAGTTCCTAATACTTGCCCATTCAGGGCAGCAACAAAAGTATTTAAATAGGAATGTCGATTGTCCTCACGTTTGAATAGTACAGTAAGTTCTTGTTCAACGGCTTTCGCTGTTTGTTCACCTGTTAAACGGTTTGCAATATCACCAATCGCATCAATAATTAATGGTACAACGGCATGGGCATCCTGTGGTTGCGCTTGTCGAATTGTAATACTCATTGTCAAAATCCCTACCTTTCTATAGGCAAGTATAACAAAGATAGAGGATGACTCAAGTTTTTGAGTAAATGGTGATATTCTGATGGCATCATTAACTTCTTTCGGCGGGTGCCAAACACCCGCCGAAAGAAGTTAAAGCCTCCGGCGGATGTCACGGAATCGGAAAGAAGTTCTTAGGGGATGTTAGCCTAAAACCATCGCATCCATGCGATAATGGCTAACTGACCTGCATCGTGCAGGCCTAAGCACAAAGCCGATTCCAGACGCAATTATGCCAAGGCATAGTTGATTATTATTCCGAAAGTTTAAAACTTTATACGACATCGATTTTCATGTTAATCTATAATGACTAGAGTTTCGGGAGGACAACAATGACAAAGGAAGATAAGGATTATATTTTAGTTTATGGAGATGCTTTTATTGACTATATCGCTGATGATGTAACAAATACATCTTTTACTAAATATATGGGTGGTGCAACGGTAAATGTTGCTGCGGGAATTAGCCGTATCGGTGCTCCATCTGCATTAATTACGATCACAGGAGATGACGAAGGATCTCAGTTTGTTCGAGATGGCCTTGCACAAGAAGGGGTAAGCCTGGATTATGCGGTATTTAACCCTGCGAAGCGTGTTAGCGGTGTCTATGTACATTTAACGGAAGCATGTGAGCGAATTTTTAAGGATTATGTCGATGAGACGCCAGATTTACAAGTAGAAGCAACCCAATTAAATGAAGCAGCTTTTAAACATGCATCTGCTTTAACTGTGTGCTCAGGTACAATGTTCCATCCTACAGCCCTTGATACTACACGTGCTGCTGTAGAGATGGCAAAGGAAAAAGGGGCAATTATCGCAATGGACGCGAATATTCGCCCTCTACGCTGGAGCAGTGAGCAGATTTGCCGTGAAACGATCACGTCATTTTTTGAGCACGTAGATATTTTAAAGGTTACTGATGAAGAATTATTTTTCCTAACAGAAACAACTAGCTTGGAAGAGGGCATTGAGCAATTAAACAGTTATTTAGTGCCCATTATTTTAGTAACAGTAGGGGAAAATGGCACATATGCGGTATTAAATGGTGAGGTTAGCCATGTACCGACAGAAAAGGTTGTGCCAGTAGATACTACAGGTGCTGGAGATGCATTTATGGCTGGTGTATTACGCGATGTTCATTACAATGGTTTACCTACAACGGAAGAGGAACTTGTTCGTTGTGTAAGCTTTGGCAATAAGCTGGGTGCTTTAGCAGCCACTAAAGCAGGGGCATTAACAGCTCTTCCATTTTATGATGATATTAAACATTTACTTAAATAGTCGTTTGGAGCGTGCATACAATGGAGAAAAATTACGATGTATTAGTGAAGGATCGATTATTCTTTGGCGGTGCGAAAGATGCAGATTTAGCTTTTGAACAAGAAACGGTTGATATCGTGATTGATGTTCGAGTAAATGGCTTATCTAAAGAGGAGCAAGAAGCGGCTTCATATGCGTACAAGCATATGCCAATTGCAGATGAGGACATAGAAGTTGCACCATCAATTGAAAAAGTTGCGAAAGAAATTGTTTCTGCCTATGAGAATGGACAAAAAGTGTACTTCCATTGCGGAAGCGGGGGAGGTCGCGCAGGAGTGGCTGCCACTGCTGTATTAATGGAGCTTGGCATGGCCAATTCTCTAGAGGAAGCGGAAGGGGCGGTAAAGAAAGCCCGTCCACAAGTAACAATTCGTCCAAAAATGGCAGATGCTTTGCAGAAGCTATACAAATAAAAAAGAAGATGAACCAATAGTTTTTTCAACTTTGGTACATCTTCTTTTTTTAGTTAGTGAATTATACATTTTTATCAAAAAATCAAAATTAACAAATTGGTTTATTTTTGAAAATATAATTCACTTTTATGTTTGTAAGTTAAAAATACAAATTTAGGAGTGAATCGATTGACTACATTTACACCCTTACAAGAGGCTCAAGCCTTTACTGAAGCTTTTCTATTGTCTAACGAGCAGGTATCTGTAAACCATCCCTATAAGAAGGATAAAGGTCGATATCCACGAGTGCGGAAATTTTTCCAGAATCATTTATTAAATGGTACAAGTGATGCTTCCACATATCAACAAGGTGTTGGGCAATTAATGATGTTCTGTGCACAGTTCGCTCAACAAAAGGCATTGGTTGGAGAGCGTGATGCAGTTTACAAAGAAATGGTTAATGCTGTTATTCCTAAACTTTTGAAAAGAACATATAATTTCCCGTCAATCAATCCATTAGCAGGCTTTATTTATCTTGGTGTAGCGATGCTTAAGAAGTTGGATGAATCTCAAAGCGATGTATCACTTTCTAATGTAGATGAGTTGTTAGTGCGATACCGAGACTATTTTGCTAATGAAGTATTAAGTTATAAAGAAAACTATGCGTTAATGTATCATCGGACTCCGTCTGCTTGGACATATAATGACTCAGAAAAAGCGTACCGTTTTGCTACTGGACCATATTCGGGTCAAATAGGATACTGGATAACTACCGCAGATTTATCCACAGATCCTCAAAAAAAATACTTAGAGATGCCAACAGTTCTTGATAGCTCAGGACAAGTTTCTTTTGCTGGTATTCAACCAGGAACAAGTGATAGAGATTATATAGATCACCATTCCTATTTCAACACTAAAAACGAGCGATTTATTCTTAACGAATCGCTAAATACAATTGCATTATGGATGGCGGCACATGTTTATGATGTAAAAGTGAATAAAACTGGAGCTTCATTAAATCCTGCATATAACTTAAAAAATGCAATCAGAGATGTTCTTAGCTATACTCATTGGGGTTCAAATACGTTAGTTGCTAATGAT
The DNA here is from genome assembly GCF_044762845.1 of Lysinibacillus sp. NPDC096382. Classification (NCBI taxonomy): domain Bacteria; kingdom Bacillati; phylum Bacillota; class Bacilli; order Caryophanales; family Bacillaceae; genus Lysinibacillus; species Lysinibacillus sp. NPDC096382. The sequence continues at coordinate 80,765 of NZ_JBIWFC010000018.1, read as the reverse complement.
GCTAAAGGGCGTTTCCAACAAGAGCCATTTAACGATGCATTAACTGCTAAAAGAGTTCTTCCGGTTCATGGATATTCCGAAGTGAACTTAACGAATAATATGCTGCGATCTCGATTTGATTCTCCGGCATATAATACATTTGCAATAACATTCTTACAAATCTTTGCAAGCTTGATTGAAAATCCAACAGTTTCATCATGGTACAATCTTGTTCCAAATTCTGATTCAGATTCTGGAATTATGGTAGTTCAGATGATTAATACTTACCAAGATATATTTACAAACTATTCAATTATCAAAAACACTTTAATGAATAATTCGTTTAGCCAAGCTAAATATTGGGGTATGTACATTCCAGAAAACGCAATGTTAGGTTCATCCGAGTTGATTAAAAATCCATGGCAAATACCTAATAAGGGCGAGGGGATCAATCAAGCCATGGTCGGATTGTTCAATGTTTATCCTGGATTCGCAGGTCAAGGATTTACAAGTATTAATAATAAAATCGGGGAAGCAATTAAACTCCAACTTGAAGTTGGTCGAGCATTACATGGTCAAAATGCCTTCCCATCACACGGTCGTTCAGGTCTTTGGGATTTAGCTCGCTTAGATATATTAGCCGATGCTTCAAATACAGATGGGACTGTTAGCTCGGCTACAGACCTAACTACTACTGATAAAGAATCTCCAAACTGTGCTGGAGCACGTCGCACATTCTATGCTTTAGCTATGGCGTTAGCAGTCGATGGTTCTAACGGTTTTGCTTCAAATTAATGCATACCCGATTTAGGTGGAAGAAACATATAGATGATATTTGTTAAATTGATCAGAGTGAAGGCTAAGTGACTCCTTGGGGATCAGCGTCACGGATGAGATCTTGTAGCACAAGCGATGCGACTCATTGGACGCCCCGAGAAAGTGCTTAGCCGGATTATTTTTAACAGCAGATACATAAATTTGTGCTATACACTTTAGAACAGATTTTGTTATAGTGATAATATAACAAAGATGAGGTGAATCTATATGATGGAGGAATTAGCGAAAGTTCCGTGGGCAGTCATAGCACCACTAATAGTGGTTCAATTTATTTTAATGATTGTAGCTTTAGTTGATTTACGCAAAGTCCATGCAACAAATGGGCCTAAAGTTTTATGGGCGTTTCTTATTATTTTTACAAATATTATTGGATCGATTGCGTACTTTATAGTTGGGAGAAAACAATCATGACGATATTACTTCAGGTAACAGGACTTACAAAGCAATTTGCAGAAAAAGTAGTTGTGGATGGGATTGAGTTCTCTTTAGAAAAAAATACATCGACAGCTTTAATTGGACCTAATGGCGCTGGCAAAACAACGACATTATTGATGCTAACAGGTTTATTAAAACCAACCTCCGGAAGTGTAAAAATGCTAGATGGTGATTTAAGAGCTAATATTGGTTTCTTGCCACAATATCCGCAATTCCATCCTTGGTTAAGTGCGTTAGAGTTTACTGAAATGGCAGCAAAGCTAAATGGTATGCCCGCAAAAAAAGCACAAGCAGAAGCCCAAAAAACACTTGAGTTTGTAGGTCTTGGTAATGATTTGAATAAGAAAATTTCCACGTTTTCTGGTGGCATGAAGCAACGGCTTGGCATTTCCCAGGCTATTGTTCATAAGCCTAAATTACTGTTATTAGATGAACCTGTGTCTGCATTGGATCCAGTAGGTCGTAGGGAAGTTCTTGATTTATTGAAGGGCTTACAGCAAGAAACAACGATTTTATATTCGACACATATTTTAAATGATGCTGAAGAGATGACAGATCAATTACTGTTTTTACGTGATGGCAAGCTAGTAGAGCAGGGGACATTACGTGAAGTTCGACAACGTTTCGAAGAATCAAATTATGTTGTAGAATTTAGCACCGAAAAAGAAGCACAACTTTTTGCCAGTCAATCTGAACTTATAGGAAAAGCTAAGGGCGGTCATGTATATATAGAAATTATTGATGAACAACCAAGTATGCAGGGGCTGCTTCAACATTTGAGTAGTTGTCCTTATAAAATACGAAAAGTAGAGCGTCAAACAGCATCGCTTGAAGAGATTTTCATGAAGGTGGCGAGAAAGATATGAGAGGATTTACTGTACTTCTTCAAAAGGAATTCAGAGAAGCGTGGCGAAGCTGGAAGTTTTTATGGATACCTCTTGTATTTGCTTTGCTCGGGATGAGCGATCCACTGACGAACTATTATATGATGGATATTTTAAATGCTGTTGGTAACGTACCAGAAGGCTTTGAAATGTTGATGCCAGAATTAATGCCAGTGGACCTATTACAAGCTTCCATTGGACAGTTTAAAACGATAGGTTTACTCGTATTAATGGCTACTTTCGTAGGAGCCATAAGTAAAGAAAGAGCAAGTGGAATGGCTACTTTATTGTATGTCCGTCCAATATCGTTCGGCGCTTATTTTATGAGTAAATTTATCGTCATGAGTACTGTTGGCCTTGTTAGTATTTTAGCTGGTTTTACCGCGAGCGTATACTATACGGTTGTACTTTATGGGACATTTGAGATAGGGACACTTATGGCAAGCCTTTTTACGTATTTTTCTTGGTTGCTCTTTGTGATAGCTTTGACATTAATGATGAGTGCAACTTTTAAAACAGTGGTTGCAACAGCATGTGCATTTGCTGTCATATTTATTGGGCAAATATTGGATGCTTTAGTTGGGGCATTTTGGACAATATCACCTTGGAAATTACCGGTATATGGTGTTCAATTAATGAGGGGCACGATGGAGATGTCGGATTATTGGTGGAGCCTATCTATTACATTAGTTATCACCATAATCTGTATGAGTATAGGAATTTGGACAATGAAGAAAAACGCATCGATGACGAAAATTTAAAGGAAGTATTGAGGTGAAAATCCGCGTAAACTTTTAAGATAGGGCACGAGCACTAAAACCAGCGGCGCTATCGATGAAAAACTATAGCGGATTTTTACTATATTATTTTTTAAATCATACGACCATGCATCAGCAAAATAAGAACGAGCGTTTGAACAGTATGTGTAAGCCGAGTAATAGGTAGGCTTGCGTGATCATTATTAGGTTATATCCGGCTATAATGGGCAACTATTCGTAAAAGGCTAAATGATTGCTCGTTTAAAATACCTATTGCTGCGAAATAGGGTAAAGCTGTTGCCACTTCTAAAAGAGAAGTCGTAAATCCTAAAGCAATCATTGCTCCTATACTAAACGATTTCGGCTTAAGAGATCCCGATGTTTTTTTCTTTGGTACTAGCCAACTTCCGACAAATAATATCGCCCTCACAATTGTCATTACTAATCTAGCAGAGTGATTATTTAATGCATTTGCAATTGGATCAAAAATAACATCTAAGCCAAGCATCAAAAAAATGCCGTCTTTATTTCCTGCATATTTCTAAAAAAGGAATCATCACCTTTGTATTCTTCCTCTACTTTTTCCATCATTCGTTTAATAATGCGTTGCACTGAATTTGATCTGCATTATAATTTCTTCTCAATTCCTTCAACTTTATCTTCTTTTAGCGGGTGTTTAGACACTGCCAAAAAGTAGCTTAAATAAAATACATTTGTCGGCTACAAGGCTATATGATGTAATCACTTATCTTGGAATATCCATAACTTAGGAATATAATGGAGCTATGAAACAGAATTTGTCAAATAACTCGGAAAATATGAAAATATAAGTAGGAGGATGTGGAAAAATTGGCTACAGAAAATTCCGATCGCTTTCTTACAGCGTTTAATCGGATAGATCATAGGTTAAGAGATATTGTTGGCGCAAAGGACTTTATGCCCTTTTATCGTCTTATCGATCAAGCGAAGAAGAAGGAAGTACTAGTTCGTAAATACGAAGACGATTTACGCTCGTATGCAGATTTACGAAATGCAATTGTTCATCATCGCATATCATTAGAGTATGTCATCGCTGAACCACATATAGATGTTGTGGAAAGAATTGAATATATAGATGCAACACTTGCTAAGCCAACACTTGTTGGCCAAATGTTTCATAAAAAAGTATTAGTTTTTCAGGAAAGAGATTCATTAAAACATGTCTTAAAAGTTATACGTCATCGTAAATTTACACAGTTTCCCGTATATCATAAAGATCAATTTAAAGGGCTTGTGACGACAGTAGGAATTACAAATTGGCTAGCTACGATGATGGGAGGCGATCAAATACCTAAGAAGATTCCGTCTTTACATGATATTTTGATGCATGAAAAAAATAGGGTGAATTATAAATTTGTGAGTAGATACATAACCATTTACGAGGCCGAAGATATTTTTAAACAAGGTGTGGAACGGGGACGTCGCTTTGAAGCTTTATTAATAACGGAGCATGGCAAACCACATCAAAAATTAATCGGCATTGTTACACCATTAGATATTGTAAAAATAGATTAAGCAAGACGAGACAAGCTGTTAAGAGCTTGACCGTCTTGCTTTATCCTTTAAGCTTACATATAAGGAACCGTTTCCTTGAACTTGAGCAAAATAAACATCTTCTACGGATTGGACGTTTTGCTTTTTCAGCTTTTTCATAAGCCAATCTTCAGTCAATTCAAGTTCAACTAAGTTTTCATAAATAACTTTCCCATCTGAAGCTACTTCTGTTGGTATATAGGTTGGTGGTGTGACATCGGCCTTTACATCTTGTTTTGTAGCTGGTTGTTCAGCAGGCCTTGGTAGCACACTTAGTTTACCCGTAGTTTCAAGTAACGCATATTGTACATCTTGTACAGAGAATACGGCTTGTTCCCTTAGCATCATCGCTAATTCATCCATATGCAAACGATTTTTCTTTAAGGCAGACTCTAAAATAATTCCATTTTGAATAAGGATTGTTGGCTTGTCATCAACAATTACACGAGCTTTTTTAGATTTAATGGTAATGATGGTCATTAAATATGTTAAAACGCTCCACCAAATGAGGGCAATGAGTCCATCTAAAAAGGGTGTCTCAGCCTGTGCTGCTATTTCTGATGCAATGGAACCGAATGTGATACCTGTTGTATAGTGGAAGAATGTAAGCTGTCCAAGCTGTTTTTTTCCTAGTAGTCGGGTTACGATGAGTAACGCAAAGAAGGAAAGTGTGGACCTAAGTATCATTTCCCAAAAATCAGCTTTAAAAAATTCGTCTATATTCATACATAAATCAACTCCCTTAAAACTGCTATTTCAATGAATAGCTTGTGCAAAAAGGTTAATAGTATGCGACGATCTCTTATAAATGGAGATTGAATAAAATTGGAAGTAGGTGGCGACATGAATAAGAAAATAGAAAATTTAAATAATCCAGTCTATCCAATTATGATTGCAATAGCTCTTGCCCATCTTATCAATGATACGATGCAAGCAGTTATTCCAGCGATGTTCCCGATATTGAAGAGTGATTTAGGGCTAACTTTCACACAAATAGGTCTTATTTCGTTCGCATTAAATATGTTTGCTTCTGCTTTACAGCCAATTGTTGGTTTTGCTAGCGATAAAAAGCCGATGCCTTACGCACTACCGATTGGTATGGCAAGCTCATTCATAGGCATTGCTATTATAGCGTTCACATCACAATATTGGATAATTATTATTGCAGTATTATTTTTAGGGTTTGGCTCAGCTATTTTCCATCCTGAGGGTTCACGTGTTTCATTTATGGCAGCAGGCTCAAAAAGAGGACTTGCTCAATCGATTTATCAAGTTGGAGGTAACTCTGGGCAAGCACTCGCACCACTAATTAGTGCTTATATTTTTGCTGTTTTTGGACAACGTGGTGCCGCAATTGTCTTAGTAGTGGCAGCAATTGGTATTCTACTATTAAGTAAAATTGCAAAGTGGTATAAAAAGCAGTTGGAGCAAGAACGTATGGCAAAGAAAAAACGAGTATTAGTTTCTAACTTACCCCCATTAACAAAGAAACAAGTAGGCATTGCGTTGACGTTACTATTTACGATTATTTTTGCGAGATCATTTTATACAACTAATATTACAAGTTTTTATGTGTTTTATTTAATGGATCATTATGATGTTAGTCTTCGTCTTGGACAAATATTAATTTTCACCTTTATGGCCTTTGGCGTCGTTGGCACATTTTTCGGAGGTTCATTATCAGATCGAGTTGGTAGAAAAAACGTTATTTTACTGTCCGTTGTTGTGCCGATGCCATTTTGTTTGGCATTACCTTATGTACCGTTATGGGCAGCAATGATATTTTTAGTGATTATCGGTACACTCATTATGATTAGCTTCTCAGTAACAGTTGTCTACGCACAGGAGCTTGTTCCAACAAAAATTGGTACAATGGCTGGTTTAACAACTGGTTTTGCTTTCGGAATGGGCGCAATCGGTGCGATGGTAATTGGTGTATTAATGGATCACAGGGGTATTGATTTTACGATGATGGTTGTATCTTTGCTACCTTTATTGTTACTAGTAGCATTTTTCTTACCTAAGGATAAGCCAGCTTCGGCGGCGTAAAATAAACGCGTTCTCAAGTTTGAGAAACGCGTTTTTATTATTGGCGTAATGGAGATAAAAATTCAGCTGGAAGTTTTTCTATATCTAGTACATAGCCCTCTGATATGTGAACTTCATGCATTTTATCGTTGTAAGTGAATTTAAAAATACCATTATCAAAGTCAGTGCCAATCTCTTTGAAAAATATACCTTCAATTGATACATATTTAGGACATGTAAATGCTACTTTAAAATCTTCGTGTTCTTGGATTAAATAAGCACGTACACCTTTTTCGTATGTATCGTTCGCATCGTCGTCAGTTGGACGTTGGACAGCTACAATGTGAAAATCAACGAAAGGAACCTCTTTTAGTAAGACGTTTAAGAAGGAACCCTTTGTAATCTCTTCCCAGCGACTTTGTGCACTTTGGCCTACTATAATTTGGGAAATTCCGTAATTTTTTGCCACTTCTGCAATAACCTTTTGGATGGGGCGCTTCTCATTATCTTGTAATATGAACTTTTCAATTTCAAGCTCATCAGATAACTTTTTCCATTGCTCAATGTAGCTAGATTTCTCTGCATCAAATGCATCAAGGGGTTGCGAATCGACCGAAAGAATATAGAGCGGACAATCTAACATTGTAGCCATTTTATGACCACGTCGTATTAATCGCTCACCGTTAAGCCCATAGTAGACACAAACTAATATACTTTCATCTAAACGCCCTTTTACATGCTTCATAAAAATTAACACCTCTTATCTTGTCGTTATTTTGTCATTTCTACAGTCGATTTTGAAAAAAATAGCCTAAAACAGCGAAAATCGATACTGATACAGTGCATTATGCTCATTTATATTGTATACTAAAAAACGTATAAAAGTTAATGATAATATATTGGGAAAACCTTGAGGAAACAGGGTTATCTCTATACTTTACAGTTATTTGAATTATGCATTCCGTGCATTTAAGCCAATTGCTTCTATATGCCACACTATTATGCAGTTAGTTAATTAGTTAGTCAAGTGACTTGGTACACCATAGTGACATGGATAGTGTGTACATATTATCTCTCAAAAAGTCATGCCATTTTCTAAGGCAATACGCTATTGGTATTTAGGCTTCTCAGTAGATAAAGTTCATAGCCTGAAAGATTCCCCTTGTTTGATGCAGTGTAATCACCAGAGCTTCTCCCTGTATAAAATATGTGCTATGTTGAATGAGCTAGATCTTTACCATTTGTTTACCGATTCAAGGAGTACACACTTTATTACATGAATCAAATTTCAAGAGAATTTCTAATATGTTAGTTAGCTTTATTCATTTTTAGTGAGTTTTTTTAAGGATCTCCAGCAATTGTTATAAATTTTTGTGCGTGAAGCAAAGTATAAAACAGTAGTAACTTCAGTAGATTTGGGAATACTTTATTATCGGTTATTTTCTCATATACAAAGTTTTTCGCACCATATCATACAGTTGCTGAACGAAATTGTTAGTAGGAGGTTTTCACTTGGTTACAGTTCTCTTTGCGATTCTTTTACCAATTGTCTGTGCTGCACTTATTCCACTACTTTATAGGCGACTAAGGCGTGTTGCACATCTAGGCTGGTTTGTGTTATCCGTTCCATTCATCTTGTTTCTTTTACTCGCGCGCTACATTCCTCAAATTGCCGAGGGTAAAACGTTTATGCATACATATGAGTGGATCCCCTCTTTTAATATAAATTTCACAACTTATCTCGACGGACTCAGTATGATTTTTGGTTTACTGATTACGGGCGTAGGTAGTTTAGTCATTTTATATTCTATTTTTTATTTATCAACGAAAGAATCTCTTCACCATTTTTACTGCTATTTATTACTATTCATGGGCGCTATGCTTGGCGTCGTCTTTTCAGATAATTTAATGGTCTTATACACATTTTGGGAGTTAACAAGTGTGTCATCTTTCCTGTTAATTGCATTTTGGCATCATCGAAAAGCATCTCGTGCTGGTGCAAGGAAAGCTATGACAATTACCGTTTTTGGTGGCCTTTCAATGTTAGCAGGCTTTTTGATGCTCTATGTAGCTTCGGGTACATTTAGTATTCGCGAAATCGTAGCCAATGTAGGCGTTATACGAGATCATACACTGTTTATCCCAGCGTTAATCCTTATTCTAATCGGTGCATTTACAAAATCCGCACAGTTTCCTTTCCATATTTGGTTACCAGATGCGATGGAGGCGCCAACACCAGTTAGTGCTTATTTACACTCGGCAACGATGGTAAAAGCCGGTATATATTTAGTTGCACGTTTTTCTCCAGTATTTGGAGGAGAGGCTGTTTGGTTCTGGCTAGTAAGTGTGATTGGCCTTCTAACGTTGTTCTGGGGTTCATTTAATGCTGTGCGTCAGACCGATTTAAAGGCGTTACTGGCCTTTTCAACGATTAGTCAACTTGGATTGATTATGAGCTTATTTGGGCTAGGATCGGTAGGTCATTATTACGGTTATGCTACAGATACTATTCTTTATACGCAGGCAAGCTTTGCAGCGTTGTTCCATCTTATTAATCACTCCACGTTTAAAGGTGCACTATTCATGATGGTTGGTATTGTCGATCATGAAGCAGGCACACGCGATATTCGCCGTCTCGGAGGGCTAATGGCCATAATGCCGATAACTTTCACAATTGCAGTCATTGGTGGATTTTCTATGGCAGGCTTACCTCCATTTAATGGCTTCTTAAGTAAAGAAATGTTTTTCGCAGCGGTACTAGCGATTCGCAACGTAGAGGCATTTTCAATTGCTGATTTGGGACTACTCTTTCCAATAGTGGCATGGGTGGCAAGTATCTTTACATTTGTTTACTGTATGATTTTGATCTGTCGAACATTTTTCGGAAAACTACGGCTAGATAAGTTGGATAAAAAACCGCATGAAGCTCCGTTAGGTATGCTATTTTCGCCAATCATTCTGTGCCTTTTTGTAGTTGGGATTTTCTTTTTCCCAAACGTGCTAGGGCATTATATTTTAGAGCCTGCTATGGCGAGTATTTATCCAACATTCCCATCAACTAGTGAATTAACACCACATATTCATGCTTGGCATGGCATAAATGCAGAATTGTTAATGACTCTCGGTGTAATTATTATTGGGGTCATCTTATTTAAAACGTTAAAAACCTGGAAGCCTTTGTATCGGATATTCCCGCAAAGATATACGTTTAATACGTATTACAATCGTATGATTGAGTTTAGTGAAAATAGTTGTGCGAAGCTTACTAATCGTTATATGACAGGCAATTTAACGCATTATTTTATCTACATCTATGTATTTTTTGTTGCGCTAATTGCAGGATATTTTATTTGGTCTGATGCTAGTGCATTTAATTTTGCGAAGGATTCCACAATTGAGTCTTATGAGCTCATTTTAGTATTTGTGATGATGTTCGCCGCAGTATGGATAATTTTCGCTAAGGGACGTGTAACAGCCATGTTATTAAATGGCGTACTCGGCTATTCAATTGCATTTTTCTTTGTTATTTTCCGTGCCCCTGATTTAGCATTAACCCAATTAGTCGTTGAATCTGTAACAACTGCATTATTCCTTCTATGCTTTAAATATTTACCCGATTTAATGCCTGAAGCTTCTCAGAAAAAAAAGCAATGGTCTAAGGCGATTTTATCCATTTTCGTTGGCGCCACAGTTACATTAATCGGCTTAGCGGTTGTCCATTTTGATCGCTTTAAGCCAGTGGCTACTTACTTCAACGATTCCTACGAACTAGCGGGTGGTTCAAATATTGTCAACACAATATTAGGCGATTTCCGTGCATTTGATACGATGCTAGAAGTGGTCGTTCTTCTGATTGCAGGCTTAGGAGTGTATACATTAACGAAGCTAAAGCCACGAAAGGAGGAAACGGATCATGAAAATCAATGACGTCATTTTACGTACTATTACAAAGACGGTCGTCTTCATTATTTTAACCCTTGGTATTTATCTATTCTTTGCAGGGCATCATGCTCCTGGTGGAGGTTTTATAGGTGGTCTCGTCCTAGCTTCTGGCATTGTTCTGTTGTATTTAGCATATGACATTGAAACAGTGCATAAAGGAATGCCATTGGATTTTAAAAAAGTTGCGGCGCTTGGCGTATTACTTGCGACAGGCACAGCAATCGGCTCATTATTTTTCGATGTCCCGTTTTTAACGCAGACACATAGTTATATAAATGTACCGATATTTGGGAAAATGGGCTTTTCGACTGTAACAATTTTCGAGGCTGGCGTGGCTTTAACGGTAGTAGGTGTTGTAGTCACAATTATTTTAAGTATAAGTGAGGATGAGTAGCCAATGGAGTCTTTAATACTAGTGTTAGTTGGTGTATTAGTAGCTGTTGCGACGTACTTAATCCTCTCGAAACAGTTATTACGTGTGATTTTAGGAACTGCAGTCTTATCGCATGCGGCACATTTACTGATATTAACGATGGGTGGACTAAAAAAGGGGGATGTACCACTCTTAGAAGAATCAGAAGGTCCTTATACAGATGCTTTGCCGCAAGCATTAATTTTAACTGCAATCGTCATTAGCTTTGCAGTAACGGCGTTCGTACTCGTTCTTGGTTACCGAGCGTATAAAACGAACGATTCGGCGAATTTTGATGAATTGAGAGGTACGCCGGATGAGTAATATGATTGTCTTACCATTAATTGTGCCGGTTATTACGGCGATTTTACTTGTGTTTTTACGTAAAAATGTTTTTTTGCAGCGCATAATTAGTTTATTGACATTAAGCTTTGTTGTTCTTATTAGTGTCATTTTATTGCTAGAGATTCAAGAACAAGGTGTGATGCGTATTGATTTTAGTGGCTGGGCACCACCATTCGGAATTTTATTTGTTGCAGATTCATTCGCAATGCTTCTTGTATTAGTAGCGAATATTGTCGCAGCCATTTGTTTGTTGTATGCCATTTTTTCAATCGGTAAGAGCTTTGAAAAGATGTATTTTTACCCCTTTGTCCTACTTATGGTAGCGGGAGTTAACGGTTCGTTTCTAACAGGGGATATTTTTAACTTGTTTGTGTGCTTTGAGGTTATGTTACTTGCTTCTTATGCACTTATTAGTTTAGGTGGCGATAAAGTTCAACTGCGCGAGGCGTTAAAATATGTCCTGATTAATATTGTTGCATCTTGGATTTTCCTAGTGGCATTAGCTTTTTTATATGGAACAGTTGGAACGTTGAATATGGCACATATTTCTGTCCGCGTTATGGAGGCAGGAGCTAACCCACTAATAACGACTGTGGCTCTTATTTTCTTAATTGTTTTTAGCTTGAAAGCTGGCCTACTATTATTTTTCTGGCTTCCGGGCTCATACAGTGTACCTCCAACAGCTATAGCTGCACTTTTTGCAGCATTATTAACGAAGGTTGGAATTTATGCACTCGTCCGTACCTTTACATTACTTTTCCCAACGAATACTGAAGTGACTCATATGGTGCTAGGGATTATGGCGGGAGTTACGATTATTGCTGGATGTATGGGAGCATTAGCAGGGCGAGATGTAAGAACAATTGCCTCTTATAATGTCCTAATTGGTGTCGGCTTTATAGTAGCTGGTCTAGCGATCGGTACGGAGTCAGCTTTACAGGGTGTAACCTATTATTTGATGCATGATATGGTAGCTAAGGCCATGCTGTTTTTAGCAGTTGGAATGATGATGTACGTTACTGGCGAAACGGTTATTGATAAAATGAGTGGGCTCATTCGAAATTACCCTCTTTTTGGTTGGCTATTCTTTATTGTCATGTGTTCCCTTGCTGGAATACCACCATTAAGTGGCTTTTTAGGGAAGGTTTTAATTGGACAAGGAGCTATTGAGGGCGGAAATTTTGTTCTACTAGGATTAGGATTTTTATCTAGTTTAATTGTTTTGTATTCACTATTACGAATATTCCTCTCCTCATTCTTTGGAGAAACCATTATTAGTCTAGAGGATGAAAAGCCGTTACCAAAGCGCATGGTCTTGCCACTAACATTATTGGCAGCTTGTACAATTGGCTTAGGAATTGGAGCTGAATGGATGGCTCCGTATGTAACAGATGCAGCAAAAACGCTCTACACACCATCCATCTATATTGATGCAGTCCTGGATGGTACGACATGGCAAGGTGAGGTGAATAAATAATGGCGATGCAATTTATCTTAAATTTATTTATCGCAACACTTTGGCTCTTGTTACAGGATGAAGTTATACCGCAGTTTTCGACATTTTTAATGGGGTTTATCGTCGGAATAGGAATTTTATATGCTATGCATCGCTTTTACGGCACGCAATTTTATTTACGACGTGTATTTTCAATTATTAAATTATTATGGCTCTTTAATTGGGAGCTACTATTATCGAGTTTTAGTGTAATAAGACAAATTACTACGCCGAAACTCAATATTACGCCTGGTATATTTACGTATAAAACAGTGCTTAAAGGAGATTGGGAAATAACAGCGCTTGCGTTGTTGCTCACTCTTACTCCGGGCTCAGTAGTGATGGAAGTTTGTGAAGAGGGAGATATGTTTTATATTCATGCAATGGATATTGAACAATCAAAAGAAGCTGTCATTCGTTCTATAGGGAAATTTGAACAAGCAATCATGGAGGTGACACGTTAATGACTGAAAAAATTTTGCTATTGGCTCTTGCGCTATTCAGTGTATCGATAGCGTTGTCGCTGTTTCGCGTGATTCGAGGTCCTTCGTTGCCCGACCGTGCCATAGCACTTGATACAATAGGTGTTAATTTACTTTCAGCAATCGCTATCGTCTCAATTATATTGAAAACAAAGGCGTATTTAGAAGCTATTTTAATATTGGGTATTTTAGCTTTTATCGGTACGATTGCGTTTACGAAATATATTGAAAGAGGTGTGATTGTTGAACGTAAATCAAATGATTGAATGGGCGGCAGTTACCCTTATATTGATTGGCTCCATTGTAAGTGTTATTAGTGCATTAGGGATGATTCGTTTGCCGGACGTTTACACACGCTCACATGCTGCAACGAAAAGTTCAACATTGTCGGTCTTAACATGTCTACTAGGTGCATTTATTTACTTTTGGGTGCATGATGGATATGTGAGTGTACGTTTAATTTTAGGAATTATCTTCGTCTTCGTAACAGCTCCTGTAGCAGGGCATTTAATATGTCGTGCAGCGTATCGCTCTCGTGTACCTTTAGCAGAAGGGTCTGGGGAGGATGAGTTGAAGGAAAAGCTATTTCCAGATGAAAAATAAAATAAGTGGCGGACCTCCATTTTTGGGGGTCTTTTGTTGAATATAACTGCTGCATTTGTTAATACGTTAGGGTGATGAGCTTTTTTTCTTATAGATAAATCTGAGTAGATTGATTTATCAGAAGATTAAGTATATAATGTTTTATTGGGATATTTTCAGATTAGCTTGATTATTACTTCAAAAAAGTATATCTTATTAGCAGATAGATATTTATTCTCTATAGTGAATAAATATCCATTCGTCATTTTCAAGAACACGAGTTTCATAAACAATAAAATATAAAAAAAAGGGGATCATGAATATGAAAAACAAAATTTTCATGCTAATGCTTGTTCTAGTAATTGGTGTATTAGCAGCATGTGGCGCAAAAGATGATAAGGCAAGCGATAAAAAATCAAATGCAAGCGAAGGCACAGAAGAAAAGCAAGTATTAAAAGTAGGTACTTCATCTGATTATGCACCATTTGAGTATGTTGACGCTGCAAAAGGTGAAGACATTATTGGTTTTGATATTGATTTAATTAAATTAGTTGGTGACAAGATTGGTGCAGAAATGCAAGTTCAAGATATTGACTTCAATAGTCTAGTACCAGCTCTACAAGCAGGTAAAGTGGATGTTGTTATTTCTGGTATGTCTCCTGATAAAGAACGTGAAAAAGTTGTAGATTTCTCTGAGAAATACAATCAAACAGAGCAAGTGTTTATCGTGAAAAAGGATAGTGGAATTAAAAAAGAAGCTGATTTAGCTGGTAAAAAAATCGGTGTTCAAAACGCTTCTATCCAAGAAAAATTAGGCAACAAAATTGCTAAAGAAGTAGATGCAACAGTTGAAGGACGTACACGCATTCCTGAAATTATTCAAGACATGATGTCTAAACGTTTAGATGCTGGGATTGTAGAAAGTGGTGTAGCAAAAGGTTATCTTGATACGAATGATAAACTTGAGGCGTTCCTTGTTAAAGAGCAACCTGAAGACTTCAAAGCAATCGCTGTTCAAAAAGGTAGCGATCTTAAAGATAAAATTAACAAAGCATTAAAAGAATTAGCTGCTGAAGGCAAAATTAAAGAGCTAGAAGAAAAATGGTTAAAAGTTAAATAAGCAAGTTGAACTGCGATAGCTCTATTTCGAGCTATCGCTTATACTTTCATTTCTTTAAAAGAACACAAGAAAGGAGGGGGCACTGTGAATTTAGATTTTACAGCTATCATTCCCTCTATTCCTTACATATTAAAAGGGATAGGTGTTACACTTCAAATTGCAATCGGTGCTTCAATCATCGGTTTTATAATTGGTATATTACTCGCGTTATGTAAAATTGGTAAAGTGAATGTTTTGCGTTGGTTTGCAGATTTTTATACATCGATTTTCCGTGGCACACCGCTCGTATTACAATTAATGATTATTTACTATGCAGTGCCACAGTTATTAGATATTCAAATTGACCCGGTTCCAACGGCTATTATTGCATTTGGGTTAAACTCAGGTGCTTATATTTCTGAAATCATTCGCGCTGGTATTAATGCGGTAGATAAAGGACAGATGGAAGCGGCACAAGCACTTGGTATTCCGTATGCAAAAATGATGAAGGATATTATTATCCCACAAGCAATAAAAAATATTTTGCCATCTTTAGTGAATGAGTTTATTACATTAAATAAAGAAACCGCTGTTGTCACAGTTATTAGTGCACTTGATATTATGCGCCGTGCTTACATTGTTGGTGGTGCAACATATCGCTATCTAGAACCTTTACTATTTGCAGGTGTAATCTACTACATTATGACACTTGTATTAACGTTCCTTGGCAAACGAATCGAGAAAGGAATGAGAAAAAGTGATTAAAATTGAAGATTTACACAAATCGTATGGAAAAAATGAAGTACTAAAAGGTATTTCAACAGAAATTAAAGAAAAAGAAGTAATTGCTATTATTGGACCATCAGGATCTGGTAAATCAACATTCCTGCGCTGCTTAAATTTATTAGAAGAGCCAACGAGCGGAAAGATTACAATTGCTGGTGACGTTCTAACGGACAAAGGGACAAACATTATGAAGATCCGTGAAGAAGTCGGTATGGTATTTCAGCATTTTCATCTTTTCCCTCATAAAACGGTACTTGAAAATTTAACATATGCACCGATTAATGTGAAGGGAATGGATAAGGCAGCTGCGATTAAAAAGGCTGAAGATTTATTAACGAAGGTAGGACTATTTGAAAAGCGCAATGAATATCCAAACCGTCTATCTGGAGGGCAGAAGCAACGTGTTGCCATTGCCCGAGCACTTGCAATGGATCCAAAAGTAATGTTATTTGATGAGCCTACTTCTGCTCTTGATCCTGAAATGGTAAAAGAGGTATTAGCGGTTATGAAAAATCTTGCTGATACAGGGATGACGATGTTAATCGTAACGCATGAGATGGGCTTTGCACGTGAAGTGGCTGACCGTATACTATTCCTTGATGGCGGAAAGTTAATTGAGGATACATCACCAGAACAGTTTTTCGCAGCACCATCTACTCAGCGTGCGAAGGATTTCTTAGAAAAAATATTATAAGGGATAAAACGCATTTAGACTAAATTAAAGGAGTGTCTAAATGCGCTTGTTGTTTTTGTTGAGTATTCATTTTATTATATCTCTTCGGGGCCCCATAACTTTCTACGGCTATGTTTGGAGACTGGTGTGTAGATATTGCTGCAGTAGTCCTTAGCGGTTCTCTTCAAGTGTCGCTAGGTAGTATATCAAATAATTTTTTGGAATCTTCTATTGATAATTTAGTAAACTTCGCGTCATTCTCTACCAAAATTAATTGTTCATTTGAATATATATAAATTAAATAGTAAGAAGACTTAACCTCTTTATTGGAATCTATAAAAGCAAAAGACATTCTATATTTTAATAACCTAAATGATGCCTCATTTTCTTCTTCCCATTCAGCGTTATTAAGAATTTTATGTACGATTGAAACTTGGTCTTTATCTAGAATTTCTATACGTTCTTTATAATTTCCTTTGTCATCGGCTATATCCAATATAATTTTTTGGGCATTATTAGAACATCCGATACCAAAAATGAGGAGTACTAAAGCAAAAGATATTATAGTTGTATTTTTTAACAAATAAAGCACCGCCTATTCATAATTTTTTAATAAATTTTATCACCATTGACTTTTATTATACATTATATTACGGTATATATATCAGAATATTCTGAGAATAAAAATGGGGGTATTTATAAAGTGGAAAACTTTGTTTGTATTTTTTTGCTTAACAGTACTATTTTGTTTCCAAGTACTTGAGGACAAGCCCACAAATTAAATAGCAAAAAATTTAGTAATCCAAAAGAAGCATTTTATTGGATAGACCCTACTTTTAGGTATCGCCTATTATTGTTAAGGGAATTAAGGAAGAAGATGTTCAAACAGAGGTCTTTAAGAATGCACTAATCATAGTTTTCACGGGTATGAAAAAATGAATGAAGGTAATGAATATCTATTGTTTTTAACTGAAGCTCGAGTTATATAAAAAGATTAATAATTTTTAATAAAGTTTGATTTTAACATTCTAGAAGATGTTGCAAACATAGAATTTCATATCTACAGTATTTTGTTTGTAATACTTTAGAGGGAACTCTTTAAATGTAGCACTTTTGGGTTACTCTTTTGTTCAATCTAATGATTTTATGTGTATGTGCTTACAATTATTTTATTTTATGCTTATAATAGGGGGGTCAGATTTTTATCTTCATTCAGTAGAATCTCCCACCTCTAAAGGTGATGAGATAAATGTGCATGTGTTCCTTTTCAGTGGATATCCAAATACCTACTGAAATAGAGGAACTTAAGCTAAGAATGCCACGTCCTGTGGCAAGTTATCTGTGCGAAAGCGAAGCGACAGCAACACGGGTTTTGTCTGTGTGAAAGCGAAGCGACAGCAACACGGGTTTTGTCTGTGCGAAAGCGAAGCGACAGCAACACGGGTTTTGTCTGTGCGAAAGCGAAGCGACAGCAACAACAGCACACGACTGAGTGACCAACATCATGTTGGCCAAAGCCTCCGGCGGATTTTTAAAGGGTTGAATTGTGGAAAATCCGGACGCATTGTTTATTTGCGCGAAGCAAAGCGTTAGCGGCGATTACGCCAAGGCGAAATTGATCTGATGAAAAAGTAGCCTAGGGTGAGCGATTGCGATTGAAAAAATTATTATATGTAGCTTCTTTTGTTGTTTTTATAGTCATTTTTTTGTACGTAAACAATCACTGGCTGGTTGTAAGCAAGTATGAATTCGAGTCAGAAAAAGTGCCTGCCAGCTTCGATGGGCTACGCATTACACAAATATCAGATTTACAGGATGCTCTCTTTGGCGAACAGCAAGAGAAGCTCATAGCAAAGGTGAAAGCAACAAATCCTGACCTGATTTTTATTACAGGTGATTTAGTTGATAGTAATCGTTATGATTTGGAGCGAAGCTTGCAAGCTGCTAGAGGATTAGTTAAATTAGCGGATGTCTATTATGTACTAGGAAACCATGAAGTAGCGACGAATAAAGTGAATGAAATTTATGAGGAGCTATCATCGTTAGGTGTACATGTGTTGTCCAATGAATCGACCTTCATTGAGCGCGACGGGGAGCGCTTGGCGATTGTTGGCATAGAAGATCCGTTATCAGGTAGAACAACGAAAGAAATGCTAGAGATAGCAACAAAAAATGTTCCACCAAATATATTAACGATATTACTAGCACATCGACCAGAAGTGTTTAATACGTATGTGGAGTTTGGAATTGATTTAGTATTTGCAGGACATGCGCATGGTGGACAAGTTCGAATTCCTGGTATTGGCGGTCTTTTCGCACGAGGACAGGGAATATTCCCGAAATATACGGCTGGTCTTTCTAAAGAAGGAACAACAACGATGGCCGTTAGTCGAGGATTAGGCAATAGTACAGTACCTATGCGGATTTTTAATCCACCAGAGATTGTTGTCATGGAATTAAAGAAAAAATAAGCACTGCGTCTTTGCTACGCAGTGTTTTCTATTTGTTTACGCTCTATACGTTTAACAAGGTAGATACTTATTTCATATAAAATAATCATCGGAATTAAGACGAGTAGCTGACTAATAAAATCGGGTGGCGTAATTACAGCAGAACCAACGCCCATCCCGATATAAGACCAGCCTCGTATTTTTTTCATGGATTCAGCCGTTAGTACACCAATGGACGATAAAAAGAGGGCTACAATTGGTAATTCAAAGAGTAGTCCGAGTGGTACAGTTGTCATCACTAAAAAATGCATGTATTCATTTGCGGATACCATCACATCAAAATTAGCTGCTCCTACACTTACTAAAAATGAATAGCTAAGTGGGTTCACAATAAAGTAACCGAAAGCTACGCCTAATAAAAAGAGGAAAAGCATGACAGGTGCATAAAGACCGAGGAAACGGCTTTCTTCTTCTTTTAAACCTGGCTTTACGAAACTCCACAAAAAATGAACTAAAAATGGCATTGATAGCCCAAATGCTAGTGTTGTGGAAATCGTCATATAAAATTTGACAACTTCTAACGGCCCTAAAATAATTAGTGAATGTCCTCGAGTTACATAAGGAAACCAAATATTAATAGTAGAGAATGTGATAATAAAAAATAAAATAAATACGATAAGCCCTTTAATAATTTGTTTTCGCAGTTCCGTAAGATGTTCAAGCAATGAGGCTATTGGAAAAAGTGGCCCATCGGCTTTCGTATCCGGTTCAATTGTCTCAACTGGAACTTCAACAAAAGCCTCCACAGGTGCGAGAGGCTCAGCTTCTTTCTTATCAAGTGGACTTAAATATTTTCTTTTTCCTTCTTCATATGGATCCATAGGACAACCTCCTACGAAGCGTCAGATTTTTTTTCTTCTTTTTTCACTGAATCATCCTCATCATCGATAAGCCCCTTCGTGGACTTTTTGAACTCCGCAAATGTTTTACCGACTGCACCGCCGATTTCCGGCAATTTCTTTGGACCAAACACGATTAAAACAATGACTAAAATGATGATTAACCCAGGTACACCAATTGCTCCGAGACCTCCCATAGTCTTACCTCCTTTTTATAAAATTAGTATAGCAATCATGCCTCGGCATAATTGCGTCTGGAATCGGCCTTGTGCAAGCACCAAGAACTCCTTGCCGATTCGGTGACATTCGCCGGAGGCTTTGGGCCAACAGATGTCTTTTGCGCGAAAGCGTAGTGCCAACGCAGCGTCAGCAGCATGATGTTGGTCACTCAGTCGTGTGTTGTTGTTGCTGTCGCTTCGCTTTCGCACAGACAAAACCCGTGTTGCTGTCGCTTCGCTTTCGCACAGATAACTTGCCACAGGACGTGGCGTTCTTAGACTGAGTTCCTCTATTTTGCGGGTGTCCAAACACCCGCTAAAAAGAAGTTATACTAAGGAACCACCTGATTTGCTATATTTCACAATACCCTCTGCACAGCGGTAGGCTAGTGCCCCTAAAGTACCTGTTGGGTTATAGCCACTATTGTGTGCAAAGTTTCCGGCACTCACAGCAAAAAGATTTTCTGCATTCCAATGTTGCAAGTAGTTATTCACAACGCCATCCTCTGGCTTTAAGCTCATAACTGTTCCGCCTGTATTGTGGGTTGTTTGATACGGTACAATATTGTAATCAGTGATTTCAGCATTTGGGACAACAATTTTAGCGCCCATTTCTTTCATAATGTCAGCTGCACGTGCTGAAATATATTTATGAAGTGCGCGATCCTGATCCGTAAAATTGTAAGTTAACTGTACAAGAGGTAAGCCGTAAGCATCCTTATACGTAGAATCAAGAGATAAATAATTTTCTTTATGTGGCATTGAAGCACCCTGTGCACCAATCCCGAATGAGCGTGTATAGTAATGAATAGATTGTTTTTTAAATTCTGATCCCCATGTTGGCGTATCAGGAGGTGTTGGGTTCGAGCCGATAGGACGTGCACCTGTTTGTGTTAGAGCTATATTTCCACCGTGAATAAAATCTAAATCACTATGATCGAAATTATCACCATTATAGTCATCTATACTCATACCAAGGGCACCTGCACCCATAAATGTGTTAAACTGCTCATCGAAATACCCTGCAGCTCCAGGGAGTATTTGATAGCAATAGTTTCTTCCAAGTGTCCCTTTTCCAGTAGCTGGATCATATCGTTCCCCAATGTTAGAGACCATCAATAACTTGGCATTATTAAAGACATAACTAGTAAGTACAACAGCGTTTGCTGGTTGAATAAATTCTTCACCAGATATCGTATCGATGTATCGGACACCAGTTACTTTATTGCCTTTCTTTAAGATTTCAACAACATTGGAATTATAGCGTAAGTCAAAGTTACCTGTTTTTAATGCAGTAGGAACAACAGTAACCTCCGCAGATGATTTGGCGCCATATTCACAACCAAAGCGTTCACAGAAGCCGCAGTATTGACAAGCATTAATCGTTTCACCGTCCGGGTTCTTATAAACTTCTGATAAATTTGCAGAAGGTACCATGTAAGGCGATAGTTTTAATTTTTTTGCAGCTGTTTCAAATTGCGTAAGCATCGGTGTCATTTTCATTGGCCCCGTCGGATAAGGATTTGAACGTTTTCCGCTAAATGGATTTTTATCATCACCGGAAATACCGGACGTTTTTTCGAATTTGTCGAAATAGGGCTCAAGTTCATCGTATGTTAATGCCCAATCCTGTAATAAATAATCAGGTCCAAGCTTATTCGCACCATAACGTTTGTCTGTCATTGTTTTAATTTGAAAATCATATGGTAAGAAGCGATACGACATACCGTTCCAATGTGTACCAGAGCCGCCAAGCCCTTCACCAAGTAAAAAGGAACCGAGCTGACGCATAGGCAATGCCTTCATATTCCGATTATTACGGAAGCTGATCGTTTCCTTTGAGAGATTTTGCATTAAATCATAACGAATTGCATAACGATACTCATCGTGGATTGTCAAATAATCTTCTGTGCCGCGCTTTTGTCCACGCTCTAAGCCAACGACCTTTAAGCCAGCCTTCGAGCACTCTGCAGCGATAATGCCGCCGGTCCAACCTACCCCGACTGTTACAACGTCTACACCTGGTAATGTTTTTGCCATTTACTAACCCCCTATTAGTGGCTACCTAATGAATTAGGTTCAATTTTTTGGAATTTCGGTTCTTCGATTTGCGTAATATACGCCATTTGATGACCGGGGAAGCCTTTCATACGCCAGCCATCCATATTGCGATTACCACCATATATTGGATCAGAGTAAGCACCTTCTAATGTTGCCGCACGTAATAAAGTAAAGAAGAAAGCAGATGTGACGCCACTCATTTGTACGTCGCCTTTCTGGAAGGCAGTTAAAATTTCATCCATTTGCTTAGTATCTATATCATTGAAGCTCTTTTTATAGCGATTCTGTGCTTCCGACTCTAACCTTTGGACACCTTGCTTAAAAATTTCCGCACGCGTTAAACGACTCTGATAACCTTGTGTTGGAGCACCCTCACCGAATGGTCCATGCATGTATTCTTTAGAATTACTACCATATTGGCCTGCTAGCTGATGGTCGATAAAGTAAGGCACATCTAAGCCCTTTGCCCCTGAACCTAAATCGTCCTCAGGGAAAATACGTTCAGTAGCATTTGCTAAAATATTGAAATCTCTTTGATTCATAAAAAACATTTTAGCTTTTGGCGAGCCAGTCTCTTCAGTAGCAGTTCCATGCTGACCATGCTCTAGTGTGGCAGTTCCTTTACCAGGCATGTTATAGCCTACAAGGCCTCCTATTAATCCACCGCCGACTAATGTACCTGCTGCAATCCCTGTCGTTTTTAAAAAATCACGACGTGAAATATCTTTTTCTGAACTCATAGAAATCCTCCCCTCAAAATGTATAGAAACTATTCTATTTTTTATAATCAGCAAAAAAAGTAAATTATAATCAGGTATCCTTGGTAAAATTTATAATTTAATCCAACTGAGGATTCAATTTAATGTAATCGGGATAGATTGTGGATAAGTTGTGCGTTGAATGTGGATAATATGTGGGAAAATAAGATATCGACTACTGCAGCTGAGCAAATGTCTGTGGATAATCATCGATGGGGGAGATAGCAGCAATAGAATGTTCAGCAATGATGATGCTAAATGAGTAAAGGAGCTACCCCAGTAATGGGGAGCTCCTATCATCGAAAAGATTTGTTATTTAACTACTTCTTGCATAGCTTCAAAAAGTTGCTCGGTAGAAATAATACGCTCGCCACCGCCTTGTACCATCTGCTCACTGCCGCCACCTTTTCCATTAACGAGTGGCAATGCTTTTGCAGCAATGTCCTTCATACTTTTCTCAACTTTTGCACCACGCGCTGCGACAAACTGGAGCTTGTCTTCATTTTCTGAAATAAGTAATACAATCGCTTCAGTCTGCTCAGCGACAATAGTTCTTGCTAATTTTTGCAGCTCTTGCATAGTACGCTGAGTAAAGGCTGCAGTAATAATACGTTCTTTACTAGAAACTAGCGCCTTTGCTTCATAATTTAGTAGCTCCTCTTTTACTGCCACGAGTGCTTTTTCTGTATTCTTCTGTGTTGTTAAGATTTTTGTAAGTGCTGTAGCTGCTTCAACCTCAGGTACACTTAATTGTCTTGCAACGTCAGCTAGTACTTTCTTTCGCATGGCAAGCTCTGCTAAAACCCTGTGACCACAGACAAAGGAGACACGAATATTACCCTTCATTTTTTCAGTGCCAAGGATTTTTATCGCACTTACTTGTCCTGTGGATGTTGGATGTGTACCGCCACAACCGTTGAAATCAACATCAGGAATAATAACAAGTCGAATATCTCCTGTGACGGCTATCTCTTTACGAAGGCTATAGTTCTCAAGTTCTTTTTCTGTAATCCATTTCGTTTCAATCGGAAGATTCTCTAGAATAATTTCATTAGCACGAGCTTCTGCTGCTACAAGCTGCTCTTCCGTTAGGGTATCCACTGCAATATCAATTGTGACCTGCTCAGTGCCCAAGTGGAAGCTAACGGTAGGTGCATCAAAAAGCTCGACAAAAGCCGCTGTTAAAATATGCTGACCTGCATGTTGCTGCATATGATCAAAGCGTCGTTGCCAATTCAATTTACCATGCACCTCTCCAACTAAATTTGAAGAGTCACCTTGAATATAATGACGAATTTCATCATTAATTTTCTCAACATCGATGACCTCGATATCATTTAAAGTACCTGTGTCATGAGGTTGCCCGCCTCCTGTTGGATAAAAAGCAGTATTTGATAGCACCACGTAGTTACGGCCATCTATATCGGTTCCTTTATTGACAACTGTTGCATTAAATTCACGCAGCATAACATCTTGATAATATAGTAGTTCTTTCAAGAAAAAGCCTCCCCCTTTATGTAGAGTATTCATATGAGAATCATATTTCTCAATTAGTTTTATTTCATTGTGGCATAATTACTTTCTAGTGTATATGAGTTTTCTATTTGACCCATGCTGAATTTGATTTAATATATATAAGAACAGGTTAACTTAAAGGAGATCGTACAATGGAAATTACACAATTCTCGATGGAAGAAATTTTAGATCCAACAAACATTATTGAAGGCAAGCGCTACGAATTTATTTTAGATGTAGATATTGATGAAGAAGATGAGCTTTATCACGAAGCAGGAATTGAAATTCGTGTACTAATTGCTGAAAAAGGTGAAGAGTCATTTATTTTAAATTACTTTATCATCGAAAAAGCTGAAGGCGAATATTTAGACTTTGCATTAGAGGATGAAGAGCTAGAGGAAATTTTAGCATTTTGTAAAGAGGAAATTGCAAAAGCATAATATGCTGGCGTAAAAGCCTTTCCAAACAAAAATTAATATTCTTATTTGGTAAAATTCCGCTTTTCTTTCAGTGGGCAGGCACGAGCTACATTGGCGTACTCTTGTTTGTCTCCTGGGAGTCTACGCGGAATTTTAACTTTACATCATTAGTTAAGATTATTTAAGGTTGGTGAAACATTCGTGTTGTGTTCAAGTGCTAAACTAAGTTTAAGATTATTTTGAAGTTTATCACTGAAGCGGCTCATCGGACGCCCCAAGGAAAGCGCCCAGTCGAAACGGAAATCAACGACACTTTATGGTGAAGAGCCGATTTTTAAACGAAGAGGTGTTCTATGTCAGTTTATACAAATTCTATTATGGTAGCTTTTTTAATAACAATTTTCTTATCCTTTGTACTATTTGTACCTTGGCTTATTTATACCTATCGGAAATATGGCTACTTATCTGTATCCAAAACGATTATTATGTTCTCATTTATTTTTTACTTTTTATCGGCATTATGTTTAGTTTTACTACCTTTCCCGGAAACACGTGATACTTGCTCTCTACAAGCTGCAGATACAGTCCATTATAATTTACATCCTTTTCAATTTGTCACGGATATTTTAAAGGATAGTGGGATTGTTCTGACGAATCCATCAACGTGGATTTATATACCAAAGCAGCCTGCTTTTTATCAAGCATTCTATAATTTCTTACTGCTCATGCCATTCGGTGTATACTTGCGTTATTTTCTTAAAAAAAGGGAGTACTGGAAGCGTGCATTTCTATTTAGCTTTTTGCTAACATTGTTTTATGAGGTAACTCAATTTACGGGGATTTATGGCATCTTTAATTGTGCGTATCGAATCTTTGATGTGGATGATTTAATGCTTAACAGTGTTGGTGCACTATTAGGATTCTTTTTAGCCCCTGTTGTGTGGGCGCTGTTTCCTTCACATGAAGAGGTAGCGGCTAAAGCAGCAGAAATGGTCGAAAAAGATATCATCAAGCCATTATCTATTTTGTTAGCACTAGCAGTGGATTTGATTATCGTACAGTTCATTTTGTTCTTCGTTGGTGTCGTAACAGGCTATAGTGGTATGTTCGAGTTTTTAGTGAAAATTGCTTTGTATATGTTGCTATTTGGAGTTGTTCCAAGCTTTACAAGTGGGGCAACATTAGGGATGAAATTTATGCGTTTTACAATGGTCAGTGAAAACGGCAAAAGTATTGTAAATCAATCTTGGCGCCGCTGTGTTGCTATTCTCGTGGTAGTATGTACTTCGGAAATGATAACAACTTTCGGAAATATTCAATTAGATATGGATTCACCATTTTATGTACTGCAAATTGTCATTACATTGCTAGCCTTTATTGCGAATTTTGTTCTAACGATGGTAATTGTTATTCATGTAATAAGGGTCATCGTAAGTGGAGGCAGACGCCGTTTATTTATGGACTATTACGCAGGCTTACTAGCAACGAGAAAAAAATAAGGGGGATTGTTGGATGAAATACGTAATCATTGGAGGAGATGCTGCCGGAATGTCAGCAGCAATGGAAATATATCGAAATGTACCAGGAGCAGAGATTACATCTGTAGAACGTGGCTTTATTTATTCATATGGGCAGTGTGGCTTACCCTATGTGGTAGATGGGCGTATTTCATCGACAAAGCGACTTATAGCAAGAGATGTAGAAACTTTTCGTGATAAGTATCGTATCGATGCCCGTGTTGGTCATGAGGTGAACAGAATTGATGTTGAACAGAAGCTAGTTTTTGGAACGCGGTCGTCCGGGGAATCGTTTGAAATTCCTTATGATAAGCTACTTATTGCAACAGGTGCAGATCCTATTATGCCAGTGGAGAAGGGTTCAAATTTAGCGGGTATACACACGGTAAAAACAATACCGCAGCTAGAGGATTTACTAGCTGATTTAACGTTAGATATAGAAAATGTAACAATTATAGGTGCAGGCTATATTGGGCTAGAAATGGCCGAGACGATACATGCTTGCGGTAAAAAAGTAAGATTGATTCAACGAGGTAGCTATGTTGCAAGAATTTTAGACGAAGAGTTTGCGCAACATGTTCATGAGGAAGCAAAAAAGAATGACATCGAGCTTGTGCTAAATACAAAAGTAGAGGCGTTTGAGGGCAATCACCGTGTTGAGCGTGTTATAACGGACAATGGCGCTTTTGATACAGATTTAGTCATTATGGCCGTTGGAATTAAACCGAATACACAATTTTTAGAGGGAACAGGTGTAGCACTAGCTAAAAATGGTGCGGTCATCGTCAATCGACATTTAGAGACATCTGTTGAAAATATTTATGCTGCGGGAGATTGTGCAACGCATTTTAATATTGTAAAAGAACGCTTAGATTATGTACCTCTTGGCACGACTGCTAATAAGCAAGGTCGTTTAGCGGGACTCAATATGTCAGGCAAATCTGCGCCTTTTAGTGGTATTGTAGGTACTTCAATCTTAAAGTTTTTCAATTTAACAATCGCTACGACAGGTATTAATGAGCGCAAGGCTAAAGAGCTAGGCTTTGAGTATGAGGCCTTTAAATTATCTGCCCGCCATATTGCAGGTTATTACCCTGGTGCTCAACGGATGTTTATTAAAATTGTTGTTCGTAAACGAGATCAACAACTTTTAGGAGCACAAATTGTTGGACCTGCAGGTGTTGATAAACGGATCGATGTGTTTGCGACCGCCTTATACAATAAAATGACATTACCAGATTTACTAGATTTAGATTTAGCCTACGCGCCTCCATTCAATGGTGTTTGGGATCCTCTACAGCAGATTGCCAGAAAAAATGGGCGTTTATAACATTGGGGGTAATTAGAAATGAGCATTTACGACATTCAAGTTGCTCTAGACGATGGTACTGAATATAGTTTAGATCGTTATAAGGGTAAGGCAATGTTAATTGTTAATACGGCTTCCAAATGTGGTTTTACACCACAGTTTGAAGAATTAGAAGATCTATATAAAAAATATCAGGATAAAGGCCTTGTTATTCTTGGCTTCCCATCAAATCAGTTTAAGCAAGAAGTTGCGACTGCTGAGGAAGCAGCATCACAATGTCGTTTGACATATGGAGTGACATTCCCGATGCATGAAATAGTAAAGGTCAATGGTAAAGATGCACACCCTATTTTTGAGCATTTGACATCCCATTCTAAAGGCTTTCTAGGCAACAGTATAAAGTGGAACTTCACAAAATTTCTTGTGAATCGTAATGGTGAAGTCATTGGACGCTATGGGTCGGCCGATAAGCCAAGTAGCTTTGAGGATGATATACAAAAAGCATTAGCATAAAAAAGGATTCACGCACAGTTTTGTGTGTGAATCCTTTTTTATGCTCATTAGAAAGGTGGATGTCGATAAACATTAAAAGTTGGTTGATAAAACGTGAAAGTTGGTAGATAAACTTCAAAAGTTGGGCGATAAAACGCAAAAGTGCTCCGTTAAAACTCCAAAAGTTGGATGACATTTTGTTAAAACGTATATCATGTGGATAAGTTGATCTTCGACGACTGGGCGCCCCGAGGAAGCTTTGCTCTGTGCAAAAGCGAAGCGACAGCAACAAATGTTTTATCTGTGCGAAAGCGAAGCGACAGCAACAAATGTTTTATCTGTGCGAAAGCGAAGCGACAGCAACAACAAGCCCCCAGTCGGAACGGACATCCCCCCCCTCGTTATGCCTACGATTTAAGGTTGTTGTAAGCTTGCGACAACTTTGTTGTAAGTTTGGGGTCGTATACTAAAGTCAGAAAGAAGAGGTGAGCGTTTATGACGCCATTATTAAAGGTACAAAATGTAGAAAAAACTTACGGCAAAGGCGCAAATACATTTACAGCGCTATCGAATATATCATTTGAAGTAGAAAAAGGAGAGTTTGTTGGTGTAATGGGGCCTTCGGGGGCTGGGAAATCGACGCTACTAAATGTGTTAGCGACAATTGATACACCAACGACTGGTGAAATCATTATTGGTGATACAAACTTAGCGCGCATGAAGGACGCAGAGTTAGCAGATTTTCGTCGCGACAATCTAGGTTTTATCTTCCAAGACTATAACTTACTTGATTCTTTAACCGTTCGTGAAAATATCGTACTGCCACTTGCGATTGCAAAAGTGCCAACAAAGGCAATTAACGCAAAGGTAGAACGCATAGCTACACTGTTTGGGATAAAAGAGTTACTCGATAAATACCCATACCAAATTTCTGGTGGGCAAAAACAACGTACAGCATCATCACGTGCATTAGTTACAGAGCCGAAATTAATATTTGCGGATGAGCCAACTGGTGCTCTTGATTCAAAATCAGCAACAGACTTACTTGAAAGTTTAAGTGATTTGAATAATTCTCAAGCGTCCACTATTATGATGGTGACGCATGATGCATTCGCAGCAAGCTTTTGCCAGCGCATTCTATTTATTCAAGATGGACAGCTTTCTAAGGAAATTCACCGTGGTACTCAAACAAGAAAGCAATTCTTCCAAGAGATTTTACAGGTGCTTGGAGGCATCGGAGGTGGAGTAAATGACGTTATTTAGTTTAGCGCGTAAAAATATCCAGCGTAATTTGTCGAACTACTTTTTATATATCGCTTCGATGGTTTTTAGTATCGTTATCTACTTTACGTTTGTGACATTAAAATATAATGATGATATTTTAGCCTCACAACAATTTTCACGGCAAATTAAAGGATTGATGAGTGGATCATCTGTTGTGTTATTATTCTTTATCGTCATCTTTATGGCGTATTCCAATTCGTTTTTTATGAAAAAACGTAAAAAGGAAGTAGCACTTTACTCGCTATTAGGTGTGCGTAAGCAGAAAATCGGCTTAATGCTCTTTTTTGAGAATTTAGTGATCGGTTTTGTTTCCCTAGTACTAGGAATTGTTCTTGGATTCTTTATGTCACAAGGTTTATTAATGATCTTAGTACGTTTAATGGGCTTTGAGGTTGTAGGAAGTTTAACATTTTCCCCTGAGGCTCTAGTAAATACAACATGGATTTTTGCACTACTATTTTTATTCACATCTTTACAAGGTTATCGTGTCATCTATCAATTTAAATTGATTGACCTGTTCCATGCTGAGAAGCAAGGAGAGAAAATTCCGCGTGCATCATTAATAGCAGCTATACTTGGGACAGCGCTACTTGCATTTGGTTATTATACAGCGTCTTCAGATATCTTTACGAGTAAAATTTGGAGATTCTTCACAATTCTAGGTACGCCACTAATGGTTATAGGTATGACAATTGCAGGGACATATTTATTATTCCATAGTGTTAGCGTATTTGTGTTAACGGCGTTGAAAAAAGCAACTTCTTGGTCATGGAAAGGCTTGAATTTAATTGGTGTATCACAATTATTGTACCGTATTCGAGCAAATGCTAAATCACTTTCTATTATCGCTATTTTAAGTGCGACAACGATCACAGCAGGTGGTGGCGTTTTCGGTATGTATTACAATGCCGAAGCCAGTGTACGTCATGCGCTACCTAACACATTTATGTGGAAGGGCGATACGGTAAAATTTTCTCAAGAAGACGTCTTATACAACGAATCGCTTTCTGTGAAAAAATTACGTGTGGATAATGAATTTTCGTATTTTGAATATACATTATTAAAGGAATCCGACTATAATCGTCTAGCAAAATTGCAGGGGAAAGATGAACAATTGCACATTGCAAATGGTGCAACAGTTTTATTTGATACAAGCTTCGATGAACGTTTTTCACATGATTTTACCGGTGAAGAATTTAAATTAGAGAACGGGGAATCATTCCATGTTGATAAAATGTATACAGAGAGTGTATTAAACTTTATTCCAGCTGGTACAGTCCTCGTTGTAAATGATAAAGTGTTCGCTGCAACTAATGCAGAAGATGTGAAAATGCAGGTAGTTGGTATGGATAATGACTTAAAGCAGCAGGCTATTTCAAAGGAAATCTACAATCAACTATCTACTGAACAGCAAGAAGGGTTTTCAAGTGTTCCGCAAAGTTATGAGGATGGTTTAGCTACTGTAGGATCACTATTGTTTGTAGGAAGCTTTTTAGGATTAGTATTTTTAGCAGCGACAGGAAGTATTATTTACTTTAAAGTTTTAACTGAGGCAGAGGAAGATCAGCCTAAATATGCAATTTTAAATAAAATCGGAGTTAACAAAAAACAAATATTAAAAACAGTTGCAGGGCAGGTTGCCGTTATCTTTAGTGCACCACTCGTTGTTGGCATAGCACATAGTGCATTTGCGCTACTAGCCTTTTCACAGCTATTTAATATGGATATAACTAAACCAGTAATACTGTGGATGATTGCGTATTCAGCAATTTACGGCGTATATTATATCTTTACAGTTCGTTCATTCTATAAAATTATTAGACAGGGGAATTAATATGAAAAAGGTTTTCTTAGGTATAGGAGCATTGTTCTTATTGTTCGTCGCAGGTCTTGTTGTTCTAATGACCGTAGATTTTAACCGTTTAAATAAAGAGGCATACTATGTTCATATCACTACTGATGGTGAAATGGAGGAATTCAAGGCAAGTAACGGAGAAATATGGAAGTCATATTGGTACGAGCTACCTGCTTATGACGAGAACGGTGAAGAGAAAACATTGAAGTTTTCAGCTCAGAAAAATTTACGTCATGATGCATACTTAAAGCTTTATGTAAAAAAAGAAACAGAAGTTTCATCATATGATGAAGTAAAATTCCATGAGCTACCTGCAAAAGTACAGGAGCTAATGAAGAAATAAGAAGAAGGAGTAGTCCCTAGTTTAGGGCTACTCCTTTTTTTCTACTTGAAATTGAATGCTGACAGCTGTACCTTGTTGTTCCTCAGAGGTAATTGTTACAGTTCCACCGTGCGCTTCAATAATATCTCTAGCAATAGCAGTACCTAACCCAGTACCATGTGTCTGCTCAGTATTTGTCCCTCGATAATAGCGCTCGAAAATATGTTCAAGATCTTCGGCGGAAATGCCGTTACCGTTATCGGAAATCGTAATTGAATGATCTTCAACAAGAATAGTAACTGATACATCAGAAGGATTATGAAGCAATGCATTGTGTAAAAAATTCATTATCGCTCGTCGCATAAAGTGCTCGTCAATGTGATGCTTGATGACATCGTTAGTTGCATTAAACTCAATATTGGCTTCCTCATATTGAGGGGTATTGAGTGTATCTATAACGATTTCACGAATAAATTGCACCATATTTACTTCGGTTAAGCTGAGCGGAAGCTGCTGATGTCTTAAGCGCATAGTTAAATTTAAATCATCGAGTAAATCTTGCATATGCAATGATTGTTTTTCGATAATGTGAGCGTAGTCTCTTTGTTCATCAGCAGTCAATTTTCCATCATTCAGTAGCTCCGCATAACCACGAATCGAAGCAAGAGGTGTTTTCATATCGTGTGACACATTGCTGATCCATTCCTCACGCATCATTTCTAATCTTTTACGTTCCTGCTCGTGTGCGGCAAGCTCTTTTGATACTTCATTTAAATTCTCGAAAACAGGTTTGTACACACCACCTGGCATTTTACTAGAAACATGCTCATGATTTTTTAAATGACGAATACGTTCAATCATTGCGTGTAGGGGCTTGGTCAACGTTCGACCGAAAAGCCAGCCAACGAGCGTAGCTACTAATAAATCAGCAAGGACAATGAGCAAACCAAACTTACCAATAAACTGTAATACGGAAGAACCAGAAAAATGAGTGACATATCTAGTAACGCCACTTCCTTCGATGCCGATAAGATAACTGATACTTTCTTTACTTCCCACATATACGGTTGTATCTACGTCGAATTCTTTATATTTATAAACTTGAATTAAATCAATCGGCGCATAGTGTGTAGGAGCTTTCTTTGGAGCAAAATGGGCTTCAATGACCTGTCCATTATTATCAAGTAATTGAATCCAAGCATTTCGCTGATGCAATTGT
The DNA here is from genome assembly GCF_044762845.1 of Lysinibacillus sp. NPDC096382. Lineage (NCBI taxonomy): Bacteria > Bacillati > Bacillota > Bacilli > Caryophanales > Bacillaceae > Lysinibacillus > Lysinibacillus sp. NPDC096382. The sequence goes on along the minus strand of NZ_JBIWFC010000018.1, from coordinate 48,138 downwards.
TGAAGTCCATCCTTGCTTACCGCTACCGTCCCATTACTTATATCAATATACTGTTGGAACTCACGCACGAAGTTTTCCTCTGAATACGAAGTTGTTTTATCGTATTTATTTACCTGTTGAAAAATGAAAAAACCAATTAAAATGGCTGTATTCAGGAAAATAACAATAATAACAATAGACAGCACAGAAAGCAGAAATCTAGCTGTTAATTTCCATTTCATACTTGCTCCTCTTTTGGAACGACAAATTTATAGCCAAGCCCTTTTACCGTTGTAATATACCTAGGTTTTGATGCATCTTTTTCAACCTTTTCACGCAAACGTCGAATATGCACCATAACAGTGTTGTCTGAGCCGAAAAAGTCCTCTCCCCATACACGCTCAAACAGAGTTTCTTTACTTAAAATTCGATTAGGATGTTTCATAAAGCAAGCCATCAAACCGATTTCTTTCGCTGTTAGCTCCAATAAAACGCCGTCCTTATGTACCTCCATTTCATCTCCATTAAGCAAGAATGGACCAACTTGAATCGATTTCGCTGAAGTTACTGGCACTGCTTCCTGCGTTTGATAACCAGCTCTGCGAAGCTGTGCTTTCACACGATAGGCGACCTCCTTAGGACTAAAAGGTTTCGTAATATAATCGTCCCCTCCGATAGCAAGTCCTAAAATTTTATCAATTTCCTCGTTTTTGGCTGACATGAAAAGCACCGGCACATGCGACACTTCTCGAATACGTCGACATAAATCGTAGCCCTCACCATCAGGAAGCATCACGTCAAGAAGTACAATATCGGGTTGAGTCTGTTGAAAGCTCGTCCAAGCTTCTTGAATGGAGCCAGCTGTATGAATTTGCTTATAACCTTCTTTTTGCAGGCTGACTTTTAGAAGCTTTGCTAAATCTGCCTCATCATCCACTACTAGAATTGTTGGTTCTTGCATTGTTCACACGTCCTTTCTTCTTTATATTGTCAATCGTCATTAGAATTTTAAGAATAGCGTATGGCTAATAAGTTAGTGATAGCACGATAAGCAATTCCTTATTATTTTGCAATAAAAGTTACCGATTGAAAATTTCACGTTATGTGACTCATTATAAATGAAATTTGCTTGAAAAAGGAATTGAGACATTATTCATTATTTGAATTAATAAATATTAAGACCAATTAGTTACCTATAAAGGGAAAATAATGATTTACATACTCAGCTGAAAAGTTTATTTTTAAACACGTATAGGTCTCTAGAACTTTGTGGAAAAGCCTTTAAAATCAACGATGCAACTTTAGGTTGCGGAAAAAGTAACCAATGAGTTCTCGATTGATTTTGGGATTTTTAGTAAAGTTAAGGTATCAAAAATGATAGGCGGAATGATGGATGAATTTATCTCGGAATTTAAAAAATAAAAGAGAAGAGCACAGTTTTTCACAAGAAGACATTGCTCAAAAATTAAATGTTTCTAGACAATCTGTTTCAAAATGGATCATCATCAAAACGTGCGGTTGATTTTCGTTCCGACTGGGCGCTTTGTAGCTGCCGCTTCGCTTTCGCACAGTCAAAACATTTGCTGCCGCTACGTTAACACTACACTTTCGCACAGAAAACATCCGCTACGCTGCAGGGTCTCGGGCTAACACGATGTTGGTCACGAAGGCGTTATCACAGGATGTGATGCTTTTAGCCTTCGTTCCTCTATTGCTGATCCCCGAGGAGTCGCCCAGTCTTCACTCCAATCAACTATTTACATAGTAGACGTTTTAACAAAAGTCATCCATAACTTTTGGTGATGAACCTTCAAAATGGGAAAACGGTAATTGTTATCCGGATTTAGATAATCTCATTTTATTAAGTGAGCTATATAATATTTCGCTAGATGAATTGGTTAAGGGTGACAAGGATTTCCAAAAAGAGATTATAATCCAAAATACAGATAATAAACTTCAAACAACACAATGGTGGGCTTTGATACCGATTATTGGAATGCTTTACGGATTGATTTCAATGGTTTTAAATCATTTTTAGGTAATATTAAAGAAGAATGAAAACAACTTTACATTAGAATACTCTCTAGCTCCTGCGTGTCATTGATCGCAGGAGCTTTTTCATAACTTTTTAAAACCATTCCAGAAAAGGTCAGTATTAGTAAGAGTACTAAGGCTTTTTGACACTTTTACAGATGTAAAGCGTAATAAGAGTATCAACCATTAAGGGGGGAGCAATGTTTAAAAAAATAACAGCAGACGCGCTCGGACTTTCAGATATTAGTGTAGTTATCACTCGAGAGTACTATGATAAGACGGATGCAGATGATTATTGCTTTACAAATCGTGCGATTATCCATGTAGACGGTAAGAGCGCGATGAGCAAAAAGCGTTTACTGCGTCGTTACGACTACCTAATGCATAATATTAGTAATGTATTCCTCGAAACAGCAGGAACTATTGACCTTGATGTCGAAATTAAATTTACAATCGACAATACACCATTATCAATTGATATTCATAAACGTTTTATCGATGACATTAAAGATTTATATAAAGCGTTGCATGCCATTAGCTATGGGCAAAAGCAAAATGCATACAAGTTAGAGGTGGCAGAAAAGAGTTCATCTGTTGCTTCTTCATCCATTGGTCGTATCGGCAATGACAATGTCCCACCATCTGCATCATTTGAGGAGATTACATGTTTTGCGAATAATTGGATGATTGACCATAAGGGAAAATACAAGAAAGGAGATTTCTCACACATATTTGATTTATACATGAACAATTAAGGAATATAGCTCTCTACGTTTTGTGGAGAGCATTTTTAACTTAAGTATATACATAAAATCAGAGCTAGGGGCGTGACGAAAAAATGACAAGCGAATTGCAAATGCTAGAAAAAGAAGGAATACAAAGTGAAGATCTTGTACAGCAGCCGCAAGCTGTCGAAACATTATTCGTAAATGAGTTCATAGATGGTATTTTAGATCCACAACAAAATATGCTTGGACCTATCAAAGACGGTGGAACAATTATTGCTAATACGACGCCAGGCTGCTGGGGCCCGATGCTAACACCAACGATCCGTGGTGGGCATGAAGTAACGAAGCCTGTATTTGTAGAAGGGGCAGAGGTAGGAGACGCCATTGTTATCAAGATTAAATCAATACAGGTAACATCAGTAGCAACAGCATCTGGGCATGATGAGGCGATTTTGGACCGATTCATTGGGGATCCATTCGTATCAGTAAAGTGTCCAGGCTGTGGTAAGCTTCATCCTAGTACAGTTGTCAAGGGAATAGGTCGACAGGCCATTCGCTGTTCGACATGTGATACAGAAACATCACCTTTTAACATGACACATGGCTATACTATGGCGTTAGATCATAAAGGTAATATTGGTGTGACTGTTGGGCGAGAAGGTGCTCGCCGAATTGCACTTGATGCTAAAAATTATATGCGTACACCTGAAAATTCTGTGCAAAATCCTGCGGTTGCATTAGCACCAAGTGATTTGGTTGGTGTAATGACAAGAATGCGACCTTTTTTAGGGCAGCTTGGAACGACACCTTCAAAGGCGCTGCCCGATTCCCATAATGCTGGTGACTTTGGCTCTTTTTTAATCGGTGCGCCACATGAATATGCATTTACGCAGACTGAATTAGATACACATCGTACAGATGGACATATGGATATAAGCCGTGTTCGTGAGGGGGCAACAATTATTTGTCCAGTAAAGGTTCCGGGCGGTGGTGTGTATATTGGTGATATGCACGCAATGCAAGGGGACGGAGAAATTGCAGGACATACAACGGATGTTGCTGGTATTGTTCAACTTCAGGTAAGTGTGTTGAAAAAAGTAGCTTTGGATGGCCCTGTGCTATTGCCAAATACAGAGGATTTACCTTATACGGCTAAACCTTTTACTAAGGAAGAAAAACGTCGTGCACGTGAGCTTGCTGAGGAATTCGGCGTTAAACAAGTGGAGGAAGTATTCCCTGTATCAATTATTGGCTCTGGAACAACATTAAATGAAGCAACAACTAATGCTATAAGTCGTGCTGCAAGGCTTTTTGAGATGAGCGAGCTAGAGGTTATGAATCGAGCGACGATTACAGGATCGATTGAGATTGGTCGTCATCCAGGAGTTGTAACAGCAACTTTCCAAGTACCTAAAACAGTACTAAAAAAAGCGAAAATTTATAAACCAGTGAAAAAACAATATGATTAAATGCATACCTAAAAGCCTAAAAAGAAAGCAAACTAGAAAATTTCATAGTTTGCTTTTTCTTTCTAATAGATTATAATGCTAAAAATTATGGTGAAAGACATATTTTAAATTATATCCAAAATTTTACATTTATAAATTGAATTCTATTTAGTAGTTGTTATAATAAAACAAGCTTAGAATATACAAAAAATCGATACGGTTCTATAGAATTTTGAATAGAAAGGAAGGTGACTCATGGCAGATTTCGTACGTTTGCAGAACAAGGAAGAAAAATCAAACCCTATTAAAACATACATATTCAAGATGAAAGGTGGGGGACATGCTCCTTCACGAACAAATTTTGCTGATGCGATAACAGGTGCAATCGGTGGATTAATATGTATTTCCGCCTTGCTTTGGTTGACGAACTATACAGGCACCCCATGGTTAATGGGGTCACTTGGTGGGAGCTGTGTACTTGTATTTGTCGTTTGGAATGCGCCGTTGTCCCAACCTCGAAATATTATAGGAGGTCATTTGATTTCAGCTTTTGTCGGCTTAACCATGTATTCGTTGTTAGGGACGAGCATAGTCTCAATTAGCCTTGGCGTAAGTTTAACCATTTTTTTTATGGCTTTATTAGGAATCATTCATCCGCCAGCAGGAGCGAATCCAATTATTATTATTTTAGGAGGCTATGGATGGAGCTATCTAGTAATGCCCGTCCTTATTGGTGCTCTCATTATCGTATTCTTTGGTCTAGTGATAAATAATCTGCGAGAAACGCGGAAGTATCCTTTATTTTGGTGAGGAAAAAGTTTAAGCAAGTGGCGGAAAAACGTCTTGTTCTTCGCAAAGATAAACATTGCATCTGCCGCTGCGCTTTCGGTGCAGAAAAAAATCCGTCAAAATGGACGGATTAGAAAATATTTGCTCCTGCCACTCCGCTTTCGGGGCAGAAAACATCCCTCAAAAATTTGACGTAAAGAGCTTTTTGCATCTGCCGCTGCGCTTTCGATGCAGAAAAACATCCCTCAAAAAATTTGACGGATGTTTTTTGTAACTATTTTGTTAGTCGCCCGTCTACTGTTGTGAGAGTGCTTTTTCTCGTTTGTATTGGTGAATGATGCATAGCTGTTTTAGTTGTGCGTACTATGGCGTTAGCTTTGAGCTGGCGTAGGCAATGAGCTATTTGTGACAATACGAATGGGCTACCAACTTATGAGTGATTGTCCAATGAGCTCATTTGCCGCTCATCTTTTAAACAGCAAATAATCTTTCCCCATCTATGAGGTATTTGACCTTTAGATGGCTTTTTTTATGCGTTGTAGTTAAAGTTGTGATATTACACGAATACTTTTGCTGTCATTTCTTTTATCCATATCACGATTTCTTTAGCATATGTTGGATAAGATTTGTTATATTGAAGAAAGAGTGGTTAAACTTTTAGGCAAGTATTTTACATGATAGGGGAAGATCTTTGTTGGTTGAATTTGATGGGGGGCTCCATTTGCATGTTGTTGGATTGTGATGAGCAGTTATTCATGACATATAAACAAAGTGGTGAAAAGGGTGCTGAAAAGTTACTTTCAAAATGGGTAGAAGCAGAGATTGATTCACCAGCAGACCCGAAAATTCTAGGTACTGCACTTTCACCGAGTTTATTTTTAGTGAATGAGGAAACAGCGATGAATATTGCGTTTTCAACTGCACGAAAATATTGGGGTCGTGTAACAGCAGATATGACAACTTTTTTTAATAACCATGGTTTAGATACTAAATTTGTTAATGAACGTCTCAATGCCTTTTTTTATACGCAAAAAGGCAAGGAAACCTTTTTTGAGCAGCTTTTTGCACAGCATACAATGGACTTAGAGAGATTAATTTGGCTGATTTTCGGGAAGCGAATGCAAATTACAATGCCAGTTAACGAACTACAAACTATATTTTTGTATAAATTTGACAACGAATATTTTGTGCATATGATTTATAAAGAAGAAGCCCAATTTTGGCATTGGCTTTTCATAAAAAAAGTTTATTCACTATTTATCCACAAACCATTAGAACAATTCACATTTATCCATGAAATGATGGGGCATGTTGAGCAATCCACAAGAAAAACTTGTGTACATGTGGATAACTTTGTGAATAATTACAGGGAAACTCTTGATAAGTGTATAACTTATGTGGATAACCGCAATTCTACTTGCTTGGCTAAAAAACAGTTACATCTTTACCAAATTGTAACGCACTATCGTTTATCGAAAGGGGATTATCGTTGTGTTAAAGCTCTAATTACTTCCTTTGAAGCGGATTGGCGTTATTCGATGTATGCACTGACAGAGAAAGAAAAAGTTCTGATTGCGTATCTACTGTTTCATATAGCACATCAGGAGCATAATCCTGAAACTGTTATTCACTACGGAGAGTATTTATTAGAAGATGAACGACTTAATAATTACGCGATAGAGATTTTGTTGGAATATAAGGACTTATTGCCGAATCGTAAGCCAACACCTCCGGCCATTATAAAAAATTATGAACTTAATTTTTTAGAAAACTTGTATGCAGTATTGCTTGATCATTATGTGAAAATGGGGCGTTATCAAGAGGGGCTCCTGCTTTTAAAGGAACATGTACTAGCATCCAATAAAAAAATTTATGCCTCTTTAGTACAGGGTAACTATAGTAACGAGCAATTTATTGCGATTGAGGCGTCCGTTCAACAGGATATTGCTCTCCATGTGAATAATTCATTACAGCATATTGGCTTGTCTGTGGAAGAATGGCGTCGATATTATCGTCAGCTAGAAACACCTTGCTATTTGGTAGCACTGAGCGCATCCTTGCATATGCTCAATATTTTAAAAGTTTTATTTGTGACGGAACAGTATGAGCTGTTTGAAAAATTAATGGAAATTTATAAAAAATATTTACTTATTGATGACCATTTTGAAAAGCTACGAATCTTTATAAGCGCATATGTTTAACTTATTTCAGCGGGTGTACAAACATCCGTACCTGTCGCTACGCTATCGGCACAAAAGACATCCGCGGTAAATAAAAGAGGGACTCAGTCTAAGAACGCACGTCCTGTGGCAATTTATCTGTGCGAAAGCAAGCGACAGCAACACGGTTTTTTTCTGTGCGAAAGCGAAGCGACAGCAACACGGTTTTTTTCTGTGCGAAAGCGAAGCGACAGCAACAATACACGACTGAGTAATTAACATCTTGCCGAGGCATAATTGATTAGAAATACGAAAAAGTGTCTAATGTGTTTTTTTGCAACAGTAGACACCTTTTTTATTTCGTGTAGTTGGCTAACAATATTATTCTAAAACCCCTTTGTCCGTTAAGTCAGCAATTTGCTCGACACTATAGCCAAGTGAAGACAACACTTCTTTATTATGCTCTCCAAGCTTGGCACCGACATGCTTGTACTGAGGCTTAACACCGTCAAACTTAAAAGCAGATGCAATTTGTTTTTGCGTAGTACCGTCGCTTTTGGGAATATCAACAATCATATCACGAGCCTTAAGCTGAGGATGCTCGCATGCTTCTGGGAAAGTTAATACTGGTTCGACACATCCCTCGAAATCCTCGTTAAATACTTCAAGCCATTCTTCGTAAGTCTTCGATAAAAACGCATCATGGACAGCTTCTTTAAAACGAATTTGTGTGTAGTATGAATCATTAAAAGTATTATCAATGAGCTCAGGAATATCAAGCGCTTCACAGAGTAATCTGCGGAATTGAGGCTCAAGACTTCCTACCGAGAAAAATCGGCCATCCTTTGTTTTGTAAAAGTCATAGTAGCTTCCACCATTTAAAATTTCTTGCTCAGGCTGAGGTATACGACCGCCGCCAATATAGGCAGATCCATACATAGCATTCAGTGAAAATACAGCATCGGTCATACTTATATCAATATATTGCCCTTCACCTGTTTTTTCACGATGTAAAGCAGCTGCGAGTACTCCGATTGCTGAATGCATCGTGCCCCCAGCCAAATCAGCAAGCTGAATACCCATTGAGACAGGCTTTTTATCTTTATGACGTGAATAATCAAGTATGCCAGCTAATGATAAATAGTTATTGTCATGTCCTGGCCGATTGCTATATGGTCCAGTTTGTCCATAGCCTGTAATAGCGCAATAAATAACCTTAGGGTTTACTTCTTTTAGAGCTTCATAGCCGATGCCAAGTCGTTGCATGACACCAGGTCGAAATCCTTCGATAATGATGTCGTACTCTTTCACGAGTGACTTAACAATTTCTATAGCTTCAGGCGATTTTAAATTTAATGTTAATGACTTTTTAGAACGATTCAGATGTTGATGAATATACGCCTCATGATCATCGTCGTAAGGAGGCATAATACGTGTTAAATCTACGCGCTTTGATGATTCAACGTGAATAACCTCAGCGCCAAGATCAGCAAATATCATTGTTGCCATTGGTCCCGGTAGTAATGCAGAAAAATCGAGAATTTTTAACCCCTTTAAAATACCCAAATCTCCCAACCCCTTTTTGTGTAGGCTACACTGTATTCAAGAATGCATTGTAGCGCTTTTCTCTTAATCCCCATTTTGCGAAAAGCATGCATCACTTCTGTATTAATACAGAGCGGTGATAAATCATCAGTATTATAACAAAAGAATTGATGGCTTGACTATGTTAAATTTTATTATAAAATATCTAGTTGAAAAATCATATGTCAGAATAACAATAAAAGTAAAAAAATTCAGAATGTACGTGATCTCTATAATAAGGGGTGTTTTCGTTTGGTCCAAACCAATCGACTTATAAAATCATATGTTTTAATAAATTTCACACTCATTTCTTAGAATTGGAGCTAATGGAAATTCTTTATCAAATTTCAGACTGCGATAAGGTTAAAAAATCTCTATGCAATAGATTCCTGCATAGAGATTTTTGTGTATATTGGTCATCGTCATCAATTTAACCATTAAATTACTTAGAATAAAAGTTAACTGTATAATAGGGCGTACCGTTATCTTTGAAGCAGACACCAACAAAAATATGTGTAAATTCTTTTCTTAAAATATTTATACGATGTCCTTTTGAATTCATCAGTGCTTCATGGGCGAATATACTATTGGGCTGACCTTGTGCTATATTTTCGCCATACCAATAGTGATTAACTCTACCAGCATTGAGGCGGTCATTGGAATGATTACCATTATGATCTTCATGACTAAAGAATTGGTGTGTGATCATATTGCTACTATGCTGCCGAGCGATAGGATTGCATCTTTTGTCATAAATGAGTGGTTGCAAACCTTCTATAACCCGCTCATGGTTAATAAGTTCAACCATTAAATCTTCAAGGCCTATTCGTAGTTCATCGGAAGGCTTGCCATAATAACCACGTTTACTAAATTCAGTTTTGACATTAATCCAAATAATAGAACGAACAATATTGTTTTTGTGTAAATCATAGTAAAAAGTAACATAGTGACCATCAATCAAATAGGTCCCGTGTGTAGTATTACCGTCACAATCATTGTAATCGAGCAAATAGCTTGTGTTTTGATAGTGAATAGCTCTAAGTGGAAGACCGTATATTTTATTCACATCTATTCGATTAGCACCGATAGGAATACCAAATACGCTATGCCCAGCGCGTGTTTCATATCCTCCGACCTCTTTGGAGTTATGCCTTCCTACGAGGGAATATTGGGGGTAGTCCATCTCTACTCGATGCCATTTCATTTTATATTCACTTTGAAAGCTGGATAGTGACAAGGTTTTTTGTGTATTTGTTATTTTTGTACGAGCTGACTTATTCGAATTGAGAGCAGTATTCGTCCATAGAGCCATACTAAAACCAACCATAATTGGAGCTACTTTACGTAACAACATATTTAAACCCTCTTCTAATAATAAATTTATAATGAAAATCTATCAAAATAATAAAAGTTCTATAGATATAAAATACTATATTTTTGTCATATTAACGATGCTAAAATCCTGGAACTTTGCCTACTATATGGCTAACCATTAAAGCGTGGGGTTGATTTCCGTTCCGGCTGGGTGCTTTGTCGCTGCTTCGCTTTCGCACAGAGCAAAGCTTCCTGAGGGCGTTCGATGAGCCGCTTCACTCGCGTTCCGTTATTGCTAATCCCCAAAGAATCGCCAAGCCTTCACGCCAATCAACAAGGTAAATTTTCATCTCGAATTTTTATGATAAGTCTATATTTTTGCTTTTGTTATAACAGGGACTTCAAAAGTACTGCTTTTCACAAATATTTTGCTCTCAATACGAGAAATTTTCTTAATAAAGAATTTTTTGTGCTTAAATAGAATAATAGAAGAAATTATTAACTAGGGGTAAATGATAGAAAATGAAATCAAAACAGATAAAGTTAAAGTATTTAATCATGGGTGTTGCCATGGCTGCTTTTTTCTTAACAGGCATTGGTAGCGTTTGGAGCGGTTACCGTATGAATGTTGCTTCGATTAAAGAAAATTCGCTTGAAACGAATCGAGTATATGCACAGAAATTAGCAACAACCGCAAGTTCCTATCTTGAAGAATCCTTCCAAATTTTAAGGTATAGCGCGAGTGCGATAAAGACGAAAATGCATGATAGCAATGCATTAATTCAAGAAACTGAGCGTTTGAAAAAGCAAAATAACATGTTTAACTCTGTTCTTATCACAAATGCAAAAGGTCATGTATTATCTATTTCACCACCATCTGAGGAGGTACAAGGTAAAGTATTAACTTCAGCTGGAGCGAAAGAGGCTTTATCTAAAAGGGAACCTCTTGTCTCAAAGCCTTATAAGGGGATTACAGGGCGTCTCCTTATTTTTATCTCGTATCCTATATTTTCAGAGACAAATGAATATTTAGGAATGGTAGCTGGGACAATTTATTTGAAGGAACGAAATGTTTTTAATGAATTACTCGGAGAGCATTATTATCATGATGGTTCATATGTGTACGTAGTTGATTCAGATGGGCGCGTTATCTATCATCAGGACCCAAGTCGGATCAATGATATCGCTATTGATAATGAAGTTGTTCAAGCAGTGGTTTCTAGGAAAAGTGGGGCTCAACAAGTAACGAATACTAAAGGAGTAGAAATGCTTGCTGGTTATAGCACCGTACCTTTAACAGGCTGGGGAGTAGTTGCTCAAAGACCGTTAAAGGTAGCATTGGCTCCTTCATTTGATAGAGTACAGGATGTAGCTATAAAATCCATTCCGCTTATGCTAATTTCGATTTTTATAGTCCTTTGGATGGCAGCACGTATAGCTAATCCCTTACAGCAATTGGCTACTTTAACAGAGGAGAGCATGGAATCGAAAAATGTAGAAGGCTTGAAATCTGTACGTAGTTGGTACTTTGAAGCGCACTTTTTAAAAAGTGCACTCATTCGAAGTTTAACATTTTTACAGGGACAGGTGTCCTATTTTAAAGATCAATCTACAACAGATCCGTTAACAGGTGTAACTAATCGTCGCACAATGGATGCGATGCTAGCTGAGTGGCTTGAGAACGATTTGCCACATGCTCTCATTTTGCTAGATTTAGATCATTTTAAAGGTGTTAATGATACGTATGGTCATGCCGTAGGTGATAAAGTTTTACAATTTTTGGCTCGGGATATGAAAGCAGTCGCTCGTGAAGGAGATGTTTGCTGTCGCTACGGTGGTGAGGAATTTGTGATGTTATTGCCAACTACTACTGCTAAGGAAGCGGCACAGATTGCTGAACAACTCCGCGATATGTTGGCACATACTACAAGTCCTTGTGGTCGCCCGGTTACATTATCAGCGGGTGTTGCAGTGTATCCACATATGGCTGACACGACAGAAAAGTTGATTGAAGCAGCAGATGATGCGCTGTATCTTGCAAAACAAGCTGGACGAAATCGAGTCATGGTAGCAGAGCCAAAAAAATAAATAAAAAAATGTTTTAAAATAAGCATACATTTCTAATTTTTAGGGTACATGATTAATGGAACGATTATTTGGGCAAGCTACTTTTAAGTCATTTCCCATATGACTTGTATATCCTGTTCAAATGATACGTAAACTCGGGACACATCTCTCGATCGACTTGACAAGATGTAAGGTTATCCCCCTTTCCCTTATGACATCGCAAGCGACTAGATGTACGCCTATATATCGTTAAAGCCAAGTAAGCACCGATGCTCCTTGGCTTTTTTTATTGGATTAAGGGAAAGGAATCGAGAAAAGATAAGTGATTGGTGAGTAGTGCAATTTGGATAGCTTAGAGTGTCAGTGTCCAAATAGTTTTTTGATTCATCACATAGGTTGGTACAAAACGTATGCCATTGTATAGGTTGATTGGAGTGGAGACTGGGCGACTCCTTGGGGATTAGCGTCACAGATGAGACCCTGCAGCGAAGCGAAGCGGCTCATCGGACGCCCCCGGGAAAGCGCCCAGTCGGAACGGAGATCAACCTCACGTTATGATGGTGAACTTCCGTATATTTATTTCTGTATTTTGTTAACGTTTTTCTTCCATTAATTTAGGTTTATCTATGAAGGTTCACTATATACCTGTCGATATAAAGGGTATGATGAAAATGATATTTTGAACGTATCAAATACATAGATGAAAGGAAGAGTGGAATGGATAAAACAAAAGTCCAAAAAGTGAATAAAGCACTTATAGCAACTGTTTTTGCTACTAGTGGGATTGCTGCTGTAGTGCCACCACCACAAAAAGCGGCCGCTGCGGCTAATTCACCATTCACGGATATTGACCAATATTCAAGCCATTACGATAATATTTTAAAATTATACTCTCAAGGTGCGATAAGTGGGTATGCAGATAAAACCTTTCGACCAGATCAAAATGTAACACGTGGTCAAGCAGCAAAAATGTTGGCAACTGTTTTAAACTTAGATTTAAATAATGTACAAGATCCATATTTTAAAGATGTCCCAAAAAGCAGTGAATACTACAAGTATATAGCCGCGTTACAAAATGCAGGAATCATGGCGGGGTATTCAAACGGAACATTTATGCCTAATGAAGTGATTACGCGTGGGCAATTAGCGAAAATATTAGTGCTTGGCTTTAAATTTGAGGTAGCATCTAATTACAACAATAGTTTCAAAGATGTAACTAGCCAAACAAGCAACGCCATCTATATTCAAACTTTAGTAGATTTAAAGATTACAGAAGGGACAACACCTGTCACTTTCTCACCATATAATGCGGTAACACGTGGACAAATTGCATCCTTTATTGTGCGTTCACAAGAGAAAAGGGGCAATGCCACATCTTTCAAAATTACAGGTGTTGAAGACGAACAGATCTACATAAATGGTGAGCCTTACACAGTACCGAAAAGTCTCTCGCATATTTTTAACGAAGATAATGCAGCGGTATTAAAAGGTGCACTTATTGAAGGAGATCTTTCAGGCAAAACCATTCGCTCTGTGTCGAAGCTAACATTGAACGCTAGTGGGACAAGCTCAAGATTTCTAGAGTTTGATGGAAATCATGGGTCCTTTGGTGCAACAATCGTTGTCAATGGGAACTATATTGAATTTTCCAATGTTACATTGACTGGCACAATGTTTGTTAATGAAACGGTACGTCCACCTTTACAATTAGGCGTTTCCTACTATAAGCCTTTATGGCTGGGCCCTATAGCAAGCACAAATACGGCATTTATCAACTGGTCTAATCCAGATAATCCAACTGATGAAGGCTCGTCTTCATCAAATAACGGTCCAACAACAGATCTTCAAAATTGGACAGATCAGAATTCTGACAAAAATCCTGATAAAAACAAGCCATTTGTGAACTGGTCTAAAGATAAAGTGACGATGAAAAATGTTGAAAAACATATTGAATTTTATAACAGCACTGTATCACGCCTAGTTGTCTCTCAAAGTGGTACAAAAATCGAAACAAATATGAAGCTACCACGTGTAGACATCATTAGGAATGTCCGCGAATTTGAGATTCAAGGAAATATTGGCACACTAAACCTCGATACAGAAACGAAGATAACAATTTACGGAACTGGTAATATCGACAGGGTAAATTACAATAGCTTTACTGATTTAGAGCTTTATATAGACGGTCGCGTAGGGATTTTGTACGTTGATAATGTTTATGGTTGGGTGGATCTTGGCGATTACACGTATGTTGACAAAGCTATTATACCGAAGGACGAGTCACCGAATAATATTTTCGATGACTTCCTAGAGGATAAAGATAATATTGGCACTATTACAGATCCAGATGGTAAACCAGTCGATAAAGATGACATTGATAATCAAAAACCAGCTGATAAAACAAAACCTTTAATCGACATTACAAATGTAGCAGTTCTAAACGGTAGTGATGTTCAGGTCGACTTTACTTCAGATAAAGTTGGAACTTACTACTATATTGTTCGTGAAAAAGGCGCTGAAGCACCAACGAAAAAAGAAATGGTGAATCGTATTTCTACTGACAATGCGGCAAATGGAACAGGCGCAGCGGTGAATGGCAAAAACACTATTAAAATCACTAATTTAGGTGAGAAAAAAGAATATATCGTTTATGTGATGGTTGTTGACGGGGCGAAAAATGTTTCGGATATTAAATCGCAATCATTCCAAATGAAAGATGGAACACCGCCAGCTGTTAAATCTTTAACAGTTACACCTCTACATGGTGGTACACGTGCAGAGTTTACATTTACAGCGAGTGAACCAGGAGACTATTACTACTACGTACGTAAAAAGACAACTGCTGCTGATCCAACAACAGCAGATATTGTTGCTAAACCAACAGGTAAGGGCAAGGCAGTTGCAGGGAAACTTGGAATTACTGAAATTCTAACAGGTTTAGAGGCTGAAACGGAATACCAACTTTATGTAGTGATGAAGGATGATTCAGGTAATTATTCAAAAGATCCCGCTGTGGCAAAAGAATTTAAAACGAGCGAGCTTGATAATGTTCCTCCATATGTGGAACAAGGAAAGCTAGTAAGAAAGAGCAACAATCAGTTTGAGCTAACTGTGAGCGAAGCATTAGACCCAAAAAGTGCTAACGACGTTAATAATTATTTGTTAACAGGTACAGTTATTGTCAATGTAACTGGAGAAAAAGGGATTAAACCATCAGCTGTAGAGTATAAGCCTGGAGATAAAAAAGTATTATTAACAATTCCATCGGATACAGGGTTTGTTAATGGTGATACATTACGTGTAACGGTGTTACCAGGTGTTAAAGATTTAGCGGATAATGCATTTGAAAACGCAAATAACGTGAAGCCAGGAAACTCTATCCGTAACTACGCGGAGTATAAACATGATGATACTGTAATGCCAGTTATAAAAATAGAAAATACGGTGAATAAAGCTGATGAATCTGACGGTTTCCGTCGAGCAGAAATTGAATTCAAGCCGAATAAGGCCGGTACGTATTACTATATGATACTACCAGATACAGTAGTCGATAATGGCGAAACGAAAACTTTCCAACAGTATTTAACAGATCATAATATTACAGAACGTGATTTTACCAATGAATTTGCCGGTGATTCTAATAAATCTGGTTACTTCCAAATTGGTGGAAAAGATGTTTATATTCAACGTGGCTCAGGTACTGCTGATTTAGAAACGGCCACACAAAAATTCCCTGTATCTGTTGAAGAAAATAAACTGGATCCGTTTAGCAGCTATTCTGTTTACATGGTACTAAGAGATCGTGGTGGTGAGCTTTCTAAAATTGCAGGTCCTAAAGAAGTATTTGGAGATGTTAAAGCACCGTTAATTCGAGATTTGGATCTTAAACCAAAAGAAAATGATGATAAAAAAGCAACGATTAGCTTTGAAACGAACGAAACAGCAAAAGTTCATTACTGGTTTGTAGAAAAGAGAATTAAAGATAAAGATGGCAATTTAATTGATAATCCAGACGCTAAATTAACGGCGCCAGCTGATGAAAAGTATTTAGAAACGAAACTGAAAGCAAGTCCATCTGTATCTAAAATAGGTAAAGGTATTTCGGGGAAAGTAGATGCGGTAGGCGTATCATTAAAGCCACATACTGAATATGTTGTTTACGTCGGAGCAGAGGATACGTATGGTAATTTCACGATTTATAAGGCGAATGATCCATATAATGACCATGATAGATCAGCAACGGGCTTGATGAAACAAGATTTCTACTCGGATGGTACACCACCAAGCATTGGCATGACGTCCCCTATGGACAATATAAAGTATCCAGGACTTATCTACCGCAATGATGATGATACATTTACAATCACGTTTAGTGAAACGATTATGCGTGATGAAAACGGTAAATCAAGCCTTGTAGGAACAGATGATAAAGTTGTTGTTGGTTTGGCAGATATCTTGAAGATTACTACAAAAGACACGAATGGTAATGATATTGATGTTACAAACAAATACGAACCTGTGTCTTATACAGTAGGAACAGATACTACAAAAGAAAGTAAACTCATTATTAAACCGAAATTACCAAGTGACGGTAATAAAACAATTACTGTTACAATGAATGATAAAACTCGAGATTTTGTTATTCCAGGCTATGAAGGACATAAGTTCATTAATACTGGTCAATATCTATACAGAACATTGGATGCGAAGTTTATGGAAATTAAACTTAGCTACCTTGAATCGTTAGGTGACGATAGAAAAGTTCAAGCTACTTTCGATTTGCTGGGCTCTGCTCAACAATTCTATGAAAATGGCGAATTACTGAAGTACTACTACTTATCAGATACAGCAGGAACAGATCCTAATGTTATTAAAAATAGATTACCAGCGGAGGTAATTGATACAGTTGTGCATGGTTCAAATAGTTCATTAGCAAAAGGAACAGGAACAATTGCAACAAATATTGCTCGTATTACAAAAGAGCTGACGCATCCAGCCAAATTCTTTAACGGCGACTGGGTAACAATTGTATTGGAAGATAAGTATGGTAATTTCCATAAGTTTTATGCGAAGGTTGGCTATAAGGACCCTGCCATCCAAACAACGCCATAAGCATACAAAAACCAAGTGGTCATATAAAGACCACTTGGTTTTCACTTTGGATGAAACCCCCTGGCTAAAATCTTAGCAAAGGCTGTTGTATATATTTGATAGGCATTTCTTGAATTGGTCAAAGCATATATGCTAAACAAGATTTAACGTTAATTAATAATTCCATAAAAATATTAAAATGAATTTAACGATTCACTTTCAAATTATTTCAAACGAATTCGTCTAGCTGTGAGAAGAAAGACTTAATAGCAAATCATTACCATCAGAAATTAATTTTCCGTTCGGTATCTACTTGGTCGTTATAAAATTGTAGTGCTTGCTCTGCTTTCCATTTTTCAATAAGAAGCAAGTCTAATGCTTTGAATAAAATTACTGATAGAAATGTATATTTCCTAGAAGAGACACCTCAAATCCCATTGAGGTGTCTTTTTATGTTTAAAATAAAATCCGTTAAACCGCCTTATTATCCGTCAATCGGTAGAGTAGTAGAACTAAAAAAATTAAGATAACTATATTCCTAAAAATAGAAAAAATGAAAAGGGGATCTAAGATCCACATAGTGAATAGTTTCTTTATTTTAAGAGTCATAGGCATTAATAATGAAAGGGGAATGGAAATGAAAAACTTTTGGGTATTTGTTATAACAGGAATGCTATTAATCGTTACAACTACGGGATTTGCTCGTATGGCTTACGGTATTATATTACCTTTTATGCAGGAAGGGCTGTCATTAACTACAACACAGTCAGGTTTATTAGGTACGGTGCTTTTTTTAGGTTATTTACTTACAGTAGGTCTGTCTGGGATGCTTACGTTGCGGATTGGGGCGAAAAATGTGCTGTTGATAGGCGGAGGCTTTGTTATTGCAGGTTTTGGAGGTCTTATATTTGTAACGAACTTTTGGTGGGCCGCTATACCTTTATTTTTGGCTGGTGCTGGTAGTGCCCTTGTCTATACACCTCTATTATCAATAGCAGTGAGCTCTTTCCCAAAGAAAAGAGGGGCAGTGATGGGATTGCTAATGAGTGGTGTGGGAGTAGGAATGCTCTTATCTGGAGTACTTGTACCCGCTATGCTTCGGCATTTTCCTGAGCTTGGCTGGCGAGGAGTATGGTTAGTATTTACGGTAATCACAATTATAGTCGTGTTAGTTGCATTTTTGGTGATAAAGACACCACAATCAACGGCAGAAAATGGTACTGTACAAGAAAAAACTAAAGCCTGGAGAAGTAAAGAACTATACCTTTTAGCTGGAATTTATTTTGCTGTTGGACTCGTTTATCTTATTCCGAATTTATATCAAACAAGCTATATGAAGGACATTGGGATTTCGAATGCAGTGGCGGGCTCCATTTATGCTGTTGCAGGGATCGTTTCAATTGGCGGTGCTCCAATATGGGGAATGCTAGCGGATAAGATAGGTGTGAAAAAAGCATTAATGGGAGCGTTATTTTTGTCAGTTATTGGAGATGTCTTTCCGCTGTTAATTCCTAATGTAATTGGATTTATCGTGTCTGCTATTATATGGGGTTCGTCTCTTGGAGGTGTCCTTGTACTCATTCAAATGAAGGCGAGTCAAGAGGTATCGGCAAAATATGTGGCGCCAGCGATCGGCTTTATTTCCATCTTTTACGCTATCGGTCAAATGATTGGGCCTGGACTCGCAGGATGGCTTATAGAATATACTGGGGGATATGCTACTGCTTATGGTTTTGGAGCTACTATTTTCTTTTTATGTTTACTATTATCAATGGTACTTACTACTAAAGAAGAATAGCTTAATCTCTGTTCGTTTGCTATACTTTGGTTATGATTGATAATCGTTCTCAATTGAAACCGAAGGATGGTGACGAACATGTTGAATACTAATTTCCATGAGAACTTTAGTGAATTTTTTCATGCATTGGAAATATTGAAGGTACAAGAATGTCCGTTTGCATTCCAACCAAATGTGCAGGAAGGAGCTGTACATCGTTTTATTCCTCGGCCAGATTTAGAAGTGGTTATATCTGATTATTCATTTTATCGAGAGTACCAAATGCAAGTAGTAACAAAGCAGCCTATGGTTGAACTTAGTTTCTGTTTACAAGGTAATAGAGGTGTTTACATCTCAGGTTCAGAATATGAAATTTCTTCAGGAACATGCTCGCTTCAATTTATAGAGCAAGTGGGGGCAAATTTTATGTTTCATAAAAATCAATCCTATCAAATGGTGGGGGTTGGTATTCCAATTTCAACCTTCAATCATTTTATGAGTGAAATTGGTGAAACTAGTAGGGAATCCTTTAGTTTCTCTAAAATTCTTGATGGAAAAAGATATAGACTATTTCAAGAGAGAATTAACGCATCTTCCCTAATTATTGTTCGGCAAATGTTAAATGCTATAGCAAGTAAGAAAATGACCAATTTAGAGCTAGAATGTCGAGCATTACAGCTATTATCTATGACATTTCGATCTCATCTATTGGATAATTCTCTTAGCCCTGTTATGTTTTCAAAAAGTGATAGAACAAAAATACAGCAAGCCCAATCAATTATTATGGAGCACATGTCCAATCCTCCAACACTAATTGAGTTATCGCGTTTAATTGGTTTAAACGATTACAAATTAAAAAAGGGATTTAAAGAAATGTTTGGGACAACAGTGTTTGGATATTTAAGAGAAAAAAGGCTAGAGAAAGCATTTCTTTTATTACAAGAGGGAACTATGAATGTAACTGACATTGCGAGTGCAGTGGGATATTCTAATCCTAGCTATTTTGCAGAGATTTTTAAGGAGAGATTTGGAATTAATCCTAGGGAAATATTAAGAGATCTTAATCGATTGTAGAGGATATATCTCTAACTCACAATACAGCTTAAATTGAGTGAATTAATTTAAGGTGTTTATTATGGGAATAGCAAATGGTAGATTTTTTTGCAAGTTTAATAGCATTCTTTAGATAGAAATAAAAAAGGGGGCCTATTTAAGACCACCCTTTTCATACTCATACCCAACCAAACGCTCGAGCAACTGTCGCCGTTAGCCATGTCACACCAATAGCAATAACCGTTGGAATTAAAAACGACATAAATGTCCACTTTGCACTTTTTGTTTCTTTATAAATATTGACTAAAGTCGTTCCGCAAGGGAAGTGTAGAAGTGAGAATAACATCATATTTAAAGCTGTTAGCCACGTCCATCCTTGGTCGATAAACACTTGTTTTAACTTCGATAAATCCTCAATTTCTAGCATAGCTCCTTGTGATAAATACGCCATAATTAGGATAGGGATAACGATTTCATTGGCTGGTAGCCCAAGAATAAACGCAGCCATAATAAAGCCATCCATACCAAGAGCCTGACCAAACGGATCTAAAAAGTTAACAAAATGCATTAGAATACTCGTATCGCCAACGTAAATATTGGCGAATACCCAAGTTAAAATAGAGGCAGGCGCTGCAACGATAACAGCTCTTTTTAGTACATTCCATGCTTTATCAATACTTGCTCTTAAAACTGTATCCCAAAACTTTGGTTTTCGGAATGGTGGAAGCTCTAATGTGTAATGGGTAGGTACACCCTTTAAAGCCGTTTTAGAAAGAACCCAAGAAACGGATAATGTCACAACGACGCCTAACATAACAAATCCTATTAAAATAGCCGCTGTTATCATTGAACCTGTTGCACCTGAAAAACCAGTTACCATAAATAATGAGGCTAATAAAATAAGTGTTGGCCATCTCCCATTACAAGGAACAAAATTGTTCGTTAAAATGGCTAACATTCGTTCACGAGGAGATTCTATAATTCTCGTTGATAGAATAGCTGCAGCATTACAGCCAAAGCCCATTGCCATTGTTAATGATTGTTTCCCATGTCCTCCAGCTCGTTTAAATAAACGGTCCATATTAAATGCTACACGTGGTAGGTAACCGTAGTTTTCTAATAGAGCGAAGATAGGGAAGAATATAGCCATTGGTGGCAGCATAACACTAATAACCCAACCTGTACCTCTAAATAGCCCAAGAATTAAAATACCGTGTAGCCATTCTGGTGCGTGCAATGTTTCAAAAAGAATTGTTAGCTTACCCTCTAGATAGCCGAATAAGTTTGCTAACATATCTGAAGGTACGTTTGCGCCAGCAATAGTAATGTAAAAGACAGCCCCAAGCAAGAGAAGCATAATAGGGAATCCCCAAATGCGGGATGTGAAAATTTCATCTAATTTATCAGATCTGTACATTGCAGGCTGCTGTGATACTGCTTTTTTACATAAAGATTTGCTTTTGGTATAAATATCACTAACGATTTCATCTCGAATATCCTCATTTGAAACTTCGTTTACTTCAGCTAAAATACCCTTAAGTGAATTATGATTTAACACTGACTGGGACTCCATTCGTTCTCACCTCTTGCTGGTTATTATTTTTATGGTGTTGCAGTTTTAAGATTAATTCCTCATCACCATCAAGTAAGCGAAGGGCAACCCATCTCGATGGATATTTATCATCAAAATAACCTTCTAATTTGGATTCTACCTTTGTAATGGCGTCCTCTATTTCTTTTGAATATTTCATACGATACGGAGTTGTGACAATTTGCCCACTCACCAGTTGATTTAACGTATCCAGCAATCGATTAATCCCTTTTTTATTTCTTGCTGATATTTTTACAACTGGGACTCCTAGTTCACGAGCTAATCTCTGTTCATCAATTCGGATCCCTTTTTTCTCAGCTTCATCAATTAAATTAATACAAATAATGACATTATTAGTCATTTCTAAAACTTGAAGCGCAAGATTTAAATTTCTCTCTAATGATGTTGCATCGAGAACAACAATCGTTGCATCCGGTTGGTCAAAAATAATATAGTCTCTTGCGACTTCTTCATCTGCCGAATTGGAAAATAGAGAATAGGTCCCGGGTAAATCCACAAGTACATATTGCTGTCCTTTGTGTTCAAAAGATCCTTCTGCATGAACAACTGTTTTCCCTGGCCAGTTCCCAGTATGCTGTTTCAATCCTGTTAATGTATTAAATAATGTACTTTTACCGGTATTTGGGTTTCCCGCTAAAGCTATTCTATTAACGCTCATTTTGTATTCCCCCTTACAATTTCGCCCAAAATCATAGAGCTTTCATTATTACGTAATGCAATCGTCGTATTGCTTACGCGATAAGCAACAGGGTCTCCTAAAGGACTTTTACGAAGAACAGAGATTTCTGCTTCTTTCACAAAGCCTAAATCTAATAATCTTCTTCTAAGAGGACCCTTAATATTAATTTCTTTTATTAAAAAGCAATCTCCGAATGAGCATTCAGAAAGTGGTTTTAATGTTTTTTCCATATGCATTTTTTATTCCTCTCTATAATAATATTTCTCTAACTCCATATTGTTTCTCTAAGGAAACTTTATTAATGATTATCCCTGTTTTATGACAATTGTCAATAGTTATCTGAAAATTTTTTGAAAGAACGTGATGAAAGAGCGTCCTAATGAAGGGATGACGGCGCATTTTTTGACTAAGAAATGTTGAAAAAAAGGGGAGGTGTTTAGCATACAAAGCGGGCAAAGTTTTGATGTAATGATACTCAGTATGATGGGTTCGTTATTAGTGCATATAGATAAGAGGGGATTTGCATTGAAGAGGCGATAGCGGAGCAAAAAAATATGTAATGTATTTTCTCCGTTTCCATTATCCAATCCACCTCATCCTTTGCACTAGAATAATTGATAATAGTTATCATTATCAATTATAATGATTTATGTTGACAACTTCAAACAAAAGAAATGAGTGAATGCCATGAATGTGGATCATCATATTTTTTTATGGATTCAAGCCTCTATTAAAGTGTTGGATATACGTTATACGAGAATGAAGAAGGATAACTCTTTGCGAAACTATCAATTACCTGCCAGTGTATTTTTATTTGCAACAAAAGGAAGTGCAGAAATACAACTAGACAACATTGATTACATTTTAAAGAAGTTTCAAGTGATACATAGTGGGAAAGGAGCTCATCTGAGCTAATCCTAGCTATTTTGCGGGGGTTTTTAAGGAGAAATTTGGAATGAATCCTAGGGAGATAATAAGAAATCTTTACAATGACAATCGACTGTCGCTAGTACGAATGAAAAACTATTAATATTAATAAGTTTCTGGTGAATAATTTCGTATATTAGGGGATGGCATCTATATGAAGAAAAATAAATGTAAACAAGATATGGCGATTTCACAAGTTTATTATCCTGTTCAAATAACTAGATTAGAGGACATTATATGTGACCATGAAGAATTGTCTTCTTTGCCTTGTATTGTTGTTGTTTCTGAAGGCGTGGCATTATGTCCAGTAAATGATAAGGAGTTTAAGTTATCGCGTGGATCCGTCTTACTTTTGGATAATGCAAAAAATTTTCTCATCACTGTAGAGTCAAAATTACGAGGCATAGTCATTCAATATCGTACGTATGGTCATGAAAAGCCAAGCATATTGCATCATGCTAAACCGCTTTTGAATTGCTCTTATAGAATTATTAATTTAGCTCTAGAATTGCAAAAGGCTTCAAGGAATACCTCTATTGGTAACCCGTTTCATTTTCAAAGAATGTTTGTGGAGCTACTAGAAGCACTTTATAACGAATTAGATAATCGAAAGAAGCACGATGATTTATGGATAGAAAAAGTACTTGATTACATAGATTTGTATTTCCATGATGAGCTAACACGTGATCAGGTGGCTGAAATTGCACAAGTAAGCCCAGAGCATTTTTCTCGCACTTTTCACAAACATACGGGCTATACATTCAGTGCTTATCTTACATTACTGAGAATTCGAAAATCACAGCAAAGATTACTCCAGCATATGCCGAAATTAGATCTTCTTGCTCAAGAGGTTGGTTACAGTGAAGGGACGTATTTTAGTCGGAAGTTTAAACAGTTGGTTGGGGTCTCTCCTACTGCTTATTACAAGAAGGAAAAACGGATAGTTGCACTTAATACAAATCATACAGCGTGCCTCATTGCTCTCGGTATTACACCCGAACTAGGTGTATATTCTCCTTGGTTGGAGAGTGTAAGGCAAGTAAGCCCGGTCCACAAATTAAAAGGCTATGAGCATGATATCGCCTCAAATTATCAGGAGATAACAGCTGCTTGTCCAGATGTCATTATTAACTACAGTGGCAGCATGGAAAAACAATTTTTACTGTCATTAGCACCTGTATTCGAGCTGCCATGTAGACAGTTAAGCTGGCGAGAGCAATTTGGGCTTATTGCCAATATTGTTGATAGAAGAGAAGTATATAAGAGCTGGCTCCAGCAATATGATGAACAGATAGCTCTCTGTAACCATATTCTTGATCAACAGCATGGCACAAGAGGTACTGCTATTGTTTGGGAAATAGGTAGTCATGCAGCTTATTGCCTAAATAGTAGCCATGGGCGAGGGAGTCATATACTATACGAAGATTTAGGCTTTAGTCGACCAGATGCGATAATCACACAAAATATTGAACAAACAGGATATTTAACAGTAGATATTGAAGAAATCGTTCATTTTCCAGCTGATTATATATTCATAACTGCTCTTCCTACAAAAGATTTCGGAAAAGAGCGTCTCTTAACAGTGTTACACTCAGAAAAATGGCAATCGCTTATGGCTGTACAAAAGAAGCAGGTGTATTTTATTAATCAGTATGAATTATTTTATGGATATGATCCATTATCTACAGCATCTCAATTACATAAATTAATGGGAGTACTGACATCACAAAAGTACAGGGCAACAAATCACTTCCATACATAGACAGTTATTTTACATTCTTCTACAATTATTGAGAATGATTATCAATTGATGCGTATGGAGGGAAAAAATTGCTAAAACAAAATAGAAATTTCATAACACCACTTTTTCTTATATTACTGCTTATATTAACGGCTTGCGGAGAAAAAGAAAAGACAGCTAGTCCTTCTGCAGAACAAGATAAAAAAGAGGCAGAGACAAAAACGGTGCAGACTACAAATGGTGAGATTGTTATTCCGACTAATCCGAAGCGTATTGTAGCAGAGGAATATATCGCTAGTTTACTTGTGTTAGATGTAAAACCTGTGGGAGCTCCTGGGTTGACTCTTGAAAACTATTATTTAAAGGAAGCATTAAAGGGTGTAGAAGATATCGGTGTGTATGGAAAACCATCGGCTGAAAGAATTTTAGCGCTCAAACCTGATATGATTATTACCGGCAATGGGGAAAATTATGATGCATTAAGTAAAATTGCTCCTACGGTTGTCATCCCTTACGGTGAATTGAAGAATGCTCATGAAGAGCTTACATATTTTGGTGAGTTACTTGGCAAAGAGCAAGAAGCAAAGGAGTGGCTCGCACAATATGATCAAAAAATTGCCGATGCCAAAGCACAGGTGGATGCAATAATTCCAGAAGATGCGAGCTTCTCCATTATTGAAGATGCTGGCAAAACCTATTATGCCTATGGTGATAATTTTGGACGTGGTGGACAGCCCGTTTATCAGGCACTTGGTCGAAAGCCACCTGTCAAAGTAGCAGATGAAATTATGGAAAAGCAGTGGGCTGAGATTTCAGAAGAAGTGTTGGCGGATTATACAGGCGATTATATTATTTTGACATCTAATGGTAATCGAACAGTGGAAGAGTACAAAAAAGATCCTGTTTGGGGTAGCTTGCCAGCCGTAAAGAATGATCACCTTTATGTTTGGCCAGAGGAGCGCTCATGGTATTACGACCCAACAGCTGTGTTGGCTCAGGTTGAGGAATTAACAAACTGGCTAACGAAAAAGAAATAACAAAACCAGTATAGCTAAAAAATTTGCACATTTGATCTTTAGCAATAAAATAATGGAAGCATCTTTAGAAATGGAGGTGCTTCTTTTTTGTTTTTAATATGTTATTGAAAATGTTTGGGATTAATAGTATTTACAAATTCTATGACTTGAATTAGAAAGGTGTGAAAACAAATAGTGGGTAAAGATGATCATATCCTTCTGGCCATTCAAGTGAATACAGGAAGCGGGGATAAAAGAGTCTCCTAGAGGACTTTTACGAAGATCAAATTTCTGCTCCTTTCACAAAGCTAAGGAAATTAGTCGGAGGTAAACATAACCCTCTGCAATTAACAACGAATTGGCAGAGGGTCATGATTTTTTCTTTATTTGGAGATCACTGTTGGATTAGGAATGAACCAGATGTCTTTGTTTGAATGAAATGACGATTTCCTTCTATTGTGTAATCAGCAGGTTCTTGATCGCCAAAGTCATAGGTACGAACGATAGAGGCATTCGGTGATAGGTTATTGATAATGATTTCCATATCCGCCTCGAATTCAACTTGTTTTTTATTTAATGTTGCCTGGAATGTGATACGATTCAAATTTCGTGTAATTTGAATTTCCATAACACCAGTATCCTCATTAAGAAGAGTTCCTAGTGGTGGAATAATAACAGTCATATTGGATTTTGTTGTTAAAACGAAGCGCTCTGTACTATTTTCCGAATCTGCAACGTTTATTTTTGCTGTATAAGTATTTTTGTTTCTAGTCATAGCTGTGATTTTACCAGGTACGGCTGCAGTATCCGATATAACTGGAGTTTTAGTCCCGTTCCCTTTAGTCGGTAGATCATATTTTCCATTTACAAAGTCTACTAAAGTCCAAACGTTTGGCACAAGCTGCTGTTGCACAGGCGTTAAAGCTTCGAAGGCTGTTTTCACTGTCTGTACATCTTGGGCAGTGGACGTTTTAGGCGATAAAGCGGCAATAGCGTTTTCCACTTCCTTAGCTGCTGCCTTATCCTTTACAACAAGTTGTTCGGCATCTAACAACATCTTTTCGACACCAGCAGGTAATGAGACGTTTGTATGTCTGCGTAGTGCATTAAGCTCAGCTCTAGCATCAGCTACATCTTGATGGAAGGTAATGCGAGAAGAGTTTAATAATTGGATTTTATTGACCACTTTATCGATAGATGTGTTTGGTGAGATATAGGATGTCAGTATTCTTTGTGATTCCGCACTTACAAAGGTCTTCTGCGCTGCATTTAACGTATTGTACCAATCTTTCGTTTCCATAACATTTTGGTAGTAATTAACGGAAGTCGATTCCACTGAAGCTAATTTCTCTTCAATTTGATCAGCAAGCTTACGATACGCTACTTTCGTCTGTTTATAATTGGACAGCATTGAATAATTCGTAACGTACTGTTGTTCCGTTGCAGTCAACTCATCGTATGCTTTGCTAGCTGTCTCTAAAGTCGCTTGGAATGAAGAGGTTGTATCATTAATATTCGAAATAAGTCGAACAACATTCGAAACCTTAGAGTTGTAGTAATAAGTATTATCGTATATGTAAGCAGTTTTTACCTGTCCAGCAATATCAGCAGCCGATGCTGACGTAGTAGGTGCAGCATAAATTAGTGAAGGGGCTGCAACTAAGGCGAGGAAGGCTAGTTTTCTTTTGTTTTTCATAATATGGGAAACCTCCTAATTGGTTTTTTCACAAGTGTCATGGTAATTCATGAGGATTTTTGTCCTAGATGAAATCTTTGATTGTCTTGAGAATATCCTAATATACGTTGATAAACCAATTTTATCATATATTAGGATTCTTTTATGTATATTTTGAGTGAATAGGTAGATAGGTTGTGCATTTTTTTAAACACTTTGTGTCTTATGTACTTGGGAATACGAAAGGTAAGAGGTCGCTTTTCAATAGAGATGGATAAGGTGGATAGAATCGCAAGAATGATGGATAGAACTGCAAGAATCTATAAGCCTAAAATGAGTCGTGAAGCATTCAAGTATCTTGAGGAAAACGACATTATTGACCATACATTAGCTAAAATTTAACGAGTTTGGTAGGGTTCCTAAATATTGCTATGCATGATTATCAAGCTATTGAATTAAATATACTCCAAGCAATTATCGAGAATCATTTAAGTGATTTTAAAACCTATACAGAGGCGATATTGCTTATATAAAAGAAACAACAGGCCATAGAGATTTTCTAGCCTGTTGTTTTTCTATTATAATAGAAGAATTTTTATCGTTGTTTACCTGAACGTTGGACATCATTATAGATGTTGATTGCCTTGTCTAAACTGTTAATAGCATCTGTCACTTCGTGCGAAGATGCATAGGAGTTATTGGCAACAGATTGAGCGTTTTGCACTGCTTTTTCTAGGTCACGTTTTGCTCTTTCTGTTGTCCACTTTTCATAATAAGGTATGTCAGTTCCATCTCCATTAGCAGAAGTCTTTACATACTGAACAGAATTTACGAGTGACGTTAGCCAAGATTTATCAACATAATTTCGATAGTTTACACCGGATTTATGATTACTTCTATACGTTGAAATAGCACTATTTAAATAATTATAGGCAGACGAAATTTCTGACTGAGACGAGTAGCCATTATTTGCAACATTTTGAGCATATGAAACAGCTGAAACTAGAGCGTCTTTTTCACTTTGCGTCGTCCAAATTGTATAAGAAGATAATTCAGATCCATTAACAGAAACGGTTACATATTGAACAGAGTTAATCAGCGATAAAAGGGCAGATCTATCGGCATTAGTTTGGTAAGTACCATATTTTTGTGCATTTTTATAAACTGTGATCGCGTAGTTTAAATTGCTAATAGAACTTGAGATATCAGACTGGGTTGCATAGGTATTATTTGCAACAGACTGAGCGGATGAAACGGCAGAAGCTAGAGCATCCTTCTCACTTTGAGTCGTCCAAGGCGTATAAGAAGCTACATCATTACCATTATTCCAAGATACTGCAACATACTGAACAGAGTTAATCAGCGATGAAAGGGCAGATCTATCTCCACTAGTTTGGTAAGTACCATATTTTTGTGCATTTTTATAAACTGTGATCGCGTAGTTTAAATTGCTAATAGAATTTGTGATATCAGACTGAGTTGCATAGTTATTATTTACAACATACTGAGCGGATGAAACGGCAGAAGCTAGAGCATCCTTCTCACTTTGAGTCGTCCAAGGCGTATAAGAAGCTACATCATTACCATTATTCCAAGAAACCGTTACATACTGAATAGAATTAATCATCGATTGTAATGAAGACTTATCGCCGTAAACATATTTTGTTCCGTTCTTTTGCGCAGCTTGATAAACGGTTAATGAAATCCTGTATTGTGTAATAGCATTGTTTATTTGTTCCTGAGAGGCGTTGGAATTATTAGCTACCGCTCTTGCGCTACTTACGGCATATTCGAATGCTGTACGTTCAGCCTGCGTTGTCCATTTCTCAGTTGTTAAAACGTCGTTTCCATTAACAGATACGGTAACGTATGGGGGTATAGCTACTAAATTACTTAGCTCAGTTTTATTCGCCATAGGTAATTTTACAGAGGCTTTTTTATCATCCACCTGTACCTTGTTAATAAAATGTCCTGAATCTAATGCCACCTTTTCCCCGTGTTTGACAATCACTTGCTCAATTTTACCTTCCCCGTAAAGGCTAAAATCTTTCTCAACATCGATTGTAAGCTTATCAACATTGGCAGTAACTTCAAATGCTGTAACTTTACCAACTACATTGATTTTTGAAATAGTCTTGTCAGAAGTCACATGTACTTTCGTACGCTCCAAGTTAATGTCTGGAGATTTAATATCTTTTAAAGTGACATTTAACCAATTAATATTTCTAGTTAATAAAGGTTTAAAAGTAATTGTATCCCCGATAGTAACGTCATCAATTGTAATTGCCTTCTTCACACGATTAGTTACAATAAGCTTATCTTTAATAGTTACATTTTGAACTTTTACATAATCCGCATTTACAGTTAGACTTCCTTCAATCTGTGCGTCACCACCATCAAAATATACCGCTTTTTTGTCAGTGCCAGCTTTAGTTAATGTTAGTTCTGTAACGCTCGTAATTTCGCCGTTTTTCACTACTATTGTTGCTTCGGCATCCATCAATGCAGTTTTATTCGATGTGTTAAAGAGGGGCTTCAGCGAATGGCTAATTTTAAATTGGCCATTGGATGTAAGTACTTTCTCTTTAGTGATGTTGTTAATGGTAACGGTTTGCCCCTTTGTTTTGGCTGCAGCTACCTGCCCATTAATTTGAATTGAGTGGTTTAAAGGTGAATTACTTGAAGCGGCATCTGCATTGGGCATTGGCGATACTAGGGTTGCTGTAATAGCAGTTGCCATAAAAGTCGTTAATACTTTATTCTTCATTTTAGTCACTCCGATCATTGTATTTAATGGATAATATATCATATATTTCTTTGTTTTAGTACATAAAGGGTATATTTTACTATTTATTATACTTAAATGAAATGTAGTCCCTTTTTCTTTATCGTTCGTTTTTAAGAATCCTTAATTATTTCAAAAAAATGAAAGTGAAGTGCCAGATTTTTTTTGTACGAAATTGGGTAGTTGGGTGCGGAAATCACGCTCATTTCAAGGGCTATACCGTTCTAAAAGATAACTTTTACCATCTTGTTAAAGACACTGTATTAGTTTAGTGTGTTCAGGAAAAACGCCTTGATATGAGTGGTGAGTTAGTTTTGAAGTACATTGACCAAGCATAAAAACAGCACTACTATGGGAGAGGGAAGGGGACAAGCTATGATGTATCTCGGTATGATTTTTTTTAAAATTGTGGCTCCAATTTTAGTGCTTCTAGTACTTGGTGCAGTTTTACAAAAGAAATTTCGCTTTAATTTAAAGGCGTTATCTCAACTTATTACATATTGCTTCATGCCAGCAGCAGTTTTTGTGAATATATATGAAACGAGTATAGAGCTGTCTGTGCTTGGGGAAGTTGCGTTATTTATTCTACTCTTTATCGGAAGCCAAATGGTGCTTAGTCATTTTCTTGCAAAGGGACTAGGCTTAGTAAAAACAGAGGCTGCGGTGTTTAAAAATAGTGTTGTCCTAATTAATTCGGGTAACTATGGAATTCCAGTTGCACAAATGATTTTTGTGGCTCAGCCGATTGGCGTAGCGATTCAGGTCATTCTCGTTATATTTCAAAATATGACGACCTATACTTACGGCTTGTACAATTTAATTTCTTCAACAAAATCGGGCATGTCTATTGTGAAAGACTTCCTCAAAATGCCCATTATTCATGCACTTATTATTGGTGTGGCAATGAACTATTTTACTATCGCTATTCCGCAGTTTGTAAGAATTCCGATAGACCATGTGGCAGATGGCTTTATCGCTGTAGCATTAATAACTTTAGGGACGCAACTATCGCAACTTGAAATTAAATCCATGTTCAATAAGATAGTATTCATTAGCTGTTTTACACGACTAGTCATAGGGCCAGCCGTTGCATTGCTAATCATTTTTGCGCTTGGTCTTGATGGTGTCGTGGCACAATCACTTTTTATAGCTAGTTCGTTCCCGACATCGCGAAATAGTTCTAGTCTTGCATTAGAATATGACGTAGAATCGGCAACTGCTGCACAAACAGTTTTATTTTCAACGATTGTGAGCTGTATTACAGTGACGATTGTGATTTATGTGGCGGAACTGTTGTTTACTTAACAGTTTGGTGCTATTCGGAATAAAAAAGATTATTGTCAAAACGTGAGGTTGATTTCCGTTCCGGCTGGGCGCTTTGTCGCTGACGCTTCGCTTTCGCACAGTTAAAACATTTGTCGCTGACGCTTCGCTTTCGCACAGAGCAGAGCTTCCTGGGGGCGTCCGATGAGCCACTCGCGCTGCTCGCTCCAGGGTCTCATCTGTGACGCTGATCCCCGAGGAGTCGCCCAGCCTCCACTCCAATCAACCTATATGCATGGCTTACGTTTAAACTTCTTTCAGTAGAAGTCTCCCATCTCTATAGGTTGTAAGATACAATTCGGGTTTAAGTTACTTTTCAGTGGTGTCCAAGCATCAGCTGAACACGGATCGATAAGGAATTAATATAGATGCAGGCCTAAGCACAATGCCGAATCCAGATGCAATTATGCCGAGGCATAATTGATCAATTGCTGTCGCCAACTTTTGATGATAAGCAAAAAAAACAAATGAAGCTTCCATCTCTTAACAATATCTGCTACACTATCATCAAACTTAATAGCATTAACTAGGGGAGTCTGATGAGTCAGGCTGAGAGGGAAACGCATAGAGGTTTCTTGACCCTTTGGACCTGATCTGGCTCATACCAGCGTGGGAAAGTTAACCATTATTGCACTCAATGTATTTGCAATAACTATACCTTTACATTCTTAGCCGGATCCAAAATTTTTTGGATTCGGCTTTTGTCTTTATTGGGGTGAGCTAGATTCGGTCCTTGTATAAATATAAAAGGGGGCGAAGTAGTTTATGACAACAGTTAGCGACAAGAATATTACGATTATGTCTAGTTTTGAAGGAAGTAAAAAAGTTTACGTAGAAGGTTCTCGACCAGATATTTTAGTGCCAATGCGTGAAATTGCTCTAAGTCCAACGACAGGAAGCTTTGGTGAAGAGGAAAATGCACCAGTACGTGTTTATGATACGAGCGGCCCGTATACTGATCCTGCGTATAAGGTGGACATTACGAAAGGATTGCCAGCTTTATGTAGTGCATGGATCAAAAAACGAGGTGACGTTGAAGAATACGAAGGGCGTACTATCAAGCCAGAAGATAATGGATTCCGCAAAGCTGATGATCCACGAATAAGTGAAAATATTTTTCCGTATTTATCCAAAAAGCCTTTGCGTGCGAAGAAAGGTAAAAATGTAACGCAGCTTCACTATGCACGAAAGGGAATTATTACTCCAGAAATGGAATTTGTAGCGATACGCGAAAATATGGACCCAGAATTTGTGCGCTCAGAGATCGCGGCAGGACGTGCTATTTTGCCATCTAATATTAATCACCCTGAGGCAGAGCCGATGATTATTGGACGTAACTTCCACGTAAAAATAAACGCCAATATTGGAAATTCAGCGGTGTCATCCTCTATTGCAGAAGAGGTAGAAAAAATGACGTGGGCTACACGCTGGGGTGCTGATAACATTATGGATTTATCTACTGGTAAGCATATTCATACGACACGTGAATGGATTATTCGTAACGCCGCGGTGCCAGTGGGAACGGTGCCGATTTATCAAGCGCTAGAAAAAGTAAATGGAGTGGCAGAAGATTTAACATGGGAGGTGTATCGTGATACGTTAATCGAACAGGCTGAGCAAGGTGTTGATTACTTCACGATTCATGCAGGGGTATTGCTACGCTATGTGCCATTAACGGCTAATCGTGTAACAGGCATAGTGTCTCGAGGAGGCTCGATTATGGCGCAGTGGTGTTTATATCACCATCAAGAGAGCTTCTTATATACTCATTTTGAAGAGATCTGCGAAATTATGAAAACCTATGATGTTGCCTTCTCTTTAGGTGATGGTTTACGTCCTGGTTCTATTGCAGATGCAAATGATGAGGCTCAATTTGCAGAGCTAGAAACGCTAGGGGAATTAACGCAAATTGCCTGGGAGCATGATGTACAGGTGATGGTAGAAGGACCAGGGCATGTACCAATGCATCTTATTAAAGAAAATATGGATAAACAGTTAGAGGTGTGTAAGGAAGCTCCTTTCTATACTTTAGGACCGTTGACAACAGATATTGCCCCTGGTTACGACCATATTACATCGGCTATTGGTGCTGCAATGATAGGGTGGTATGGTACGGCAATGCTATGTTATGTGACGCCAAAAGAGCATCTCGGCCTACCAAATCGTGACGATGTTCGTGTAGGGGTTATTACGTATAAAATTGCTGCACATGCTGCCGATTTAGCGAAAGGGCATCCGGGAGCACAGCAGCGTGACGATGCGCTATCTAAGGCACGATTTGAATTCCGCTGGCGCGATCAATTCAATCTTTCGTTAGATCCAGAGCGTGCAGTTGAATACCATGATGAAACATTGCCTGCAGAAGGGGCAAAAACTGCGCACTTTTGTTCAATGTGTGGACCTAAGTTTTGTAGTATGAGAATCTCACAGGATATTCGTAATTATGCAAAAGAGAGTGACTTAAATACGACTGAAGCAATCCACAAAGGTATGAAGGAGAAAGCAGAGGAATTTAAACGGGCAGGCAGTCAAATTTATCAATAATTAGTAAAGCAGGCTTGTGTCAAATTAGGCACAAGCCTTATTAGTTTCATCGGACGCCCCCAGAAAAGCGCCCTGTCGGAACGGAAATCAACCACACATTATGGTGATGAGTCCTCGTTCTGTCATTAATATAAAAAAACTCCATGTGAAGATGTCCTTCACATGGAGTAAAAAGTTGGATTGGATATCAATAATAATGGAAAATTAAACGTTTGTTGCTTGCTTTTCGTATGGGTTTGAAAGATCCATACCTTCTAATGAAAGACCCATAGCTTTTGCTACACCTTCGCCATATGCTGGATCAGCTAAATAGCAGTGAAGAATATGACGGCGTTTGATGAACTCTTCAACTGGTGCCATATCATTAGCAGTATTTTCGAATAGACGTTGTTGCTCTTCGGCAGTCATTAGGCGGAATAATTTACCCGGCTGCTCGAAGTAGTTATTGTCGTCTTCACGGAAATCGTGGATACCAGCATTACCGTCTATACGTAATTCAGGCTCTTTATAGTCTAAATTATGTTCCCACTCACCATAGCTATTTGGTTCGTAGCTTAAAGTTGAACCTAGGTTGCCATCGAAACGCATAGCGCCGTCGCGGTGGAATGAACGGAATGGGCATTTTGGTGCGTTTACAGGAAGCATGTAGTGGTTCACACCTAAACGGTAGCGTTGTGCGTCTGCATACGCAAAGATACGAGCTTGTAACATTTTGTCTGGCGAGAAGCTAATACCAGGGATAATGTTAGATGGTGCAAATGCAGCTTGCTCAACTTCCGCAAAGTAGTTGTCCGCATTTTTGTTTAACTCGAATTCACCCACAGGAATTAATGGGAAGTCTTTTTTATACCATACCTTCGTTAAATCAAATGGGTTATATGGTAACTCACGAGCTTGTTCCTCTGTCATTACTTGAATGTACATTTTCCATTTAGGGAAGTCGCCTTTTTCAATAGCCTCATATAGATCGCGTTGTGAAGATTCGCGGTCGTTACTGATTACTTCAGCAGCCTCAGCACCAGTTAAGTTTTTAATGTCTTGCTCTGTACGGAAGTGGAATTTAACCCATACGCGCTCATTTTCAGCATTAATAAAGCTATAAGTGTGAGAACCGAAACCATGCATATTACGGTATCCAGCCGGAATACCACGGTCAGACATAACAATTGTTACTTGGTGGAGCGCCTCTGGTAATGAAGTCCAGAAATCCCAGTTTGAATTCGCATTTTTCATATTCGTACGTGGGTCACGTTTTACCACGTGGTTTAAATCTGTAAAGTGTAAAGGATCACGGAAGAAGAATACAGGTGTGTTGTTACCAACTAAATCCCAGTTACCTTCTTCTGTATAGAACTTAAGCGCAAAGCCACGAATATCGCGCTCAGCATCCGCTGCACCACGCTCACCTGCAACTGTGGAGAAGCGTGCAAACATGTCAGTCTTTTTCCCAACCTCTGAGAAGATTTTTGCTTTTGTATATTTAGTAATATCATGCGTTACAGTGAAAGTACCGAATGCACCTGAACCTTTAGCATGCATACGACGTTCAGGAATAACTTCACGGTTGAAGTTCGCTAATTTTTCAACTAGCCATACATCCTGGAGTAATAGAGGACCACGAGGACCTGCTGACATAGAATCGTGGTTGCTTACTACTGGAGCACCACCTGCTGTTGTAAAACGACGGCTACGGTTATTTTCATTTGTCATATTAGTTTACCTCCTAAGAAAAATTGTGAGTCAAACTCTTCATCAATAACTATAACAAATGTAAATTAGAATTGCTAGTAAATTATAATTATTATTGTTAAAGAATTTTTACATTAAGATACAGACTACAAATATATGCTAGATTTAAATAGCTTATGAATAACCTTTACCACTAATTTAGTTTTTAAAACATTTTCGAGAATTACTTGAAAATAAGTTATGAAGAAGAGGAAGCTTAAGAATAAAATGAATTCTTTTGTTTACTTATTCTTATTGAAAATAGAGTATGATAATTGAAAATAATTGCAGTGAAAGTTTTGGGGATCAGGTATCGGAGATCCCTTAAAGATATAGCCTTTACCCGCTACGCTTCGCACAAGTTTCTAGTTAGAACGGAAATCAACTCCTTGTTACTTAAACGTCTTTTTAAGTTTTGCGATAACGATGGGGAGTAATTCCGATGTGCTGTTTAAAAATTTTTATGAAGTAATTCGAATCATCAAAACCATTTAAATCGGCAATTTCACTAATAGCAAAATCGGTTTCTACAAGCATTTTTGTGGCATTTTGAATTCGGACTTGCTGTAGGTAGCGTTTAAATGGCAGGCCTTGCTTCTTTGAAAAAATCGTACTTAAATAATTGGGACTAATCCCTAATTTATGAGCAACGTAAGGTAATGATAACCCGCTATCCTGAAATTGCTGGTCGATAATTTCTATGGCCAGTTCTACATAGTCAGCCCGTTTTTCTATTCGAGCCTCATTAGCTAATTCAATCAGTCTTTGTGTAAATGATATGATGCCATTTAAAATGGTATAAAATATAGGATGCTCAATAATTAAATGAAAAAGCTGACGATAGTTTTGCTCAATTGCCGCTTTCTCATGTAATTTATACTTCAGCATAAAACGCCGAATTTGCGCCAGAACACTCGTTAGATGAATACGTAAGTCATCTTGCTTGTAATATATTCCTTCATTAGATAGTCGATATAAAAATGCTTTGACGGCTTCAATATTTCCGTCCTCTAAACTACTTATTAGTAATTGCTGCTCTTCAGGTGTTAGTAAAGGATCGAAGGGCTGTGTCTCCAATTGTTTGCTCGCATAAAAAATATGCCCATAGCCTTCGTAAAAGCTTTGATGAAGTGCACGTTTTGTTAAGGTATACATATTCTTCATGGTGGTCGGTTCCCCATCATAAACCCCAATATTTAACGAGCTATTATTCGTTAATCGCCATTCCTTCATTAATGTACGAACATCCTTCTCTAAATCATTTGTTTGGAATAAACATACAATTTTTTCTGATAAAGGATAAATCCTCATGCTAGAATAAATAGGCGTTTGCTGAAGCCAGTTGTATAGTTTGTTAAACATTTCGGAATGCTCAGGCTCGATCATTGTGAAATGTATATTTGTCTCTATGGAACTAGTTTTACTATCTAAAAATAGTTGATAGTAAAAGGATTCATCTGTTGCTTCTTGATACACAGCTTCTGCTTTGGTTGTCCGAAGGGAAATAGCAGTGAGCTTTTGCTTTAATACTTCTAAATCAATTGGTTTAACGAAGAGATGTGCGACCTGTAAATCAATTGCCTTTAACGCATTTTTAAAAAGTGGCTCTGTCGTCATAGCTAAAATAGTCCCTGAATGTTTTTGTAAAACACGATAAAGTGCAATTAAACGATTATTTGAGAATAGGTCAATATTTAGCAGTATCACCTCAGGCTCGAATTGCTGGATACTTTGAAGTGCCTCATTAATAGTTGTACCTATTTCTATAGTTACATCCCCAGGAAAATATGTATGTAAAAACCAACGAATCCCTGAAAGATCAGTGGAATCCCTGTCAATTAGTAATAATTTCAAAACTCAAACCTCCTTAAAATAATCTAGTTTCGTAAAAAAATACTATTATATTATTAAAATAACAAAAATTCTGAAATAATTCATGTTTTCTCTTTTAAAATTCCCTATTTTCTGAAAAAGGTAGTTAGTACAATGTAGTTAGTGTAATTGTTATTTATCTTTTGTAGCGATAGCGAAATTGATTAAAAGCATTTTTACATAGCTCTAAGGAAACAGGGGGATGACATTATGAAGTCTATTATCGAGCTTGATGGTCAGACATTAACAAGACAGCAAATAGGGGAAATTGTAGCAGGTCGTGCCACGGTAGCGCTTTCTCTAGACAGTGTGGAGCGTATACGTTTAAGTAGGGAACGCATTGAAAAGCGTTTAGCTGAGGGGCAAACGATATATGGTGTGAATACAGGCTTTGGAAAGCTGAGTAATATAAAGATTGAAGAGGAAGACATTGAGCTTTTACAGTTAAATTTATTGCGCTCAGATGCAACTGGTGTGGGTGCACCGTTTCCAACAGATGTTGTACGTGCAATGATGGTTTTACGTGCGAATGCTCTAGCTCGTGGTTTTTCAGGAATTCGTCTGGAAACAGTGCAGCTGCTATTGGATTTTATAAATAAGGGAGTACATCCGATTGTGCCGTCTCAAGGTTCAGTTGGGGCAAGTGGAGATTTAGCGCCATTGTCACATTTGGCTTTAGTGCTTGTAGGTGAAGGTAAGGCGGAGTTTAATGGAGAGATTATGAGTGGCAGTTCGGCGTTACAGCAAGCTGGGCTAACGCCTGTCCGACTACAAGCTAAGGAAGGTCTAGCGCTTGTAAATGGTACCCAAGCAATGACGGGTATCGGGGTTTTAACAGTCAACGAGGCAGAGCGTATTGGGCTAGCAGCAGATATGGCAGCAAGTTTAACGCTTGAGTCACTGAAGGGTATTACTTCAGCATTTGATCCAGCACTTTTGGCGGTAAGACCACACCCGGAATTAGAGCTTGTTGGCGCACGAATCCGTAAATGGCTTGATGGAAGTAAACGTGTGACAAAGCAAGGTGAAATCCGTATGCAGGATGCCTATTCACTACGTTGTATTCCACAAGTGCATGGTGCTTCATGGCAGTCATTTTTCTATGCTCAGGACCGTGTGCAAACCGAAATGAATGCAACGACAGATAATCCGATTGTTTTAGAAAATGGAGAAGTATTATCTGGTGGGCATTTCCACGGTCAACCAATTGCATTAGCAATGGACTTTTTAAAAGTCGGTGTATGTGAATGGGCTAATATTTCGGAGCGACGTACAGAACGCATGGTTAATCCACAGCTTAATGAAGGTTTGCCTCCATTTTTAGCGACAAATCCTGGTATTGAATGTGGGCTAATGATTGCTCAATATACAGCAGCCTCTATCGTATCCGAAAACAAAGTGTTGGCACATCCCTCAAGTGTGGATTCTATACCGACATCAGGGAACCAAGAGGATCATGTGAGCATGGGTACAACATCAGCGCGCCAAGTACGTCAAATCGTACACAATGCCGCTCGTGTCATTGCAATAGAAATGATTTGTGCATCGCAGGCTATCCATTTAGACAAAGCGGAAGAGCAGTTATCTCCAACAACTCGAAAGTATTTAGAAAAAGTGCGTGAATTTTGTCCGCCACTGTTAGCGGATCAACCAATCGGCGATGAAATAGAAGCGCTTTCACAGTATTTATTAACGAGTGATGTTCTATTAAACGAGTATATGTAAACCTTAGATGATAATTTCCTATAGGAAATCCAACAAATCTTTCAATTTGTCCGGATTGACAGGGAATTCTAATTAACAGTCGAGGGGGAATAGGATGGAATTTCAACAACAAGAGCTGAGGCAAGACTCGCAATTCCGAGTCTCCTCCGCTATGAAGATGATTGCGTGCAGTTTGGTCGGAATATTCAGTTTCTTCATATCGTTTGAATGGCAAGGTAAGAATACAATTTTAATTGATCACATTGTGAATTTTATTCGCACTGAAGCACCACTACTTGTAACTGCATATGTACTCATAATGCTTGTAGGTGGAGCGGTTCATCCATTCCTTACGAAGAAGTGGAATAAGTCGATAGTCAATATTGTATTGTCAATTTTTAAAGTGGGCGGTATGGTTGCCGGGATTTTATTAATTTTTAATATAGCACCTGCATGGCTAGCAAATGAAAGCATCGGTCCGTATTTAATGGAGAAGCTTATTAAGCCGGTAGGGATACTAATCCCGATTGGATCTTTGTTTTTAGCACTTCTAGTAAGCTATGGGTTGCTTGAATACATCGGTGTTTTAACACAGCCGTTTATGAAGCCTGTTTTTAAAACACCTGGACGTTCAGCAGTGGATGCAGTTGCCTCATTTGTCGGCAGTTATTCGGTTGGCTTACTTTTAACGAATCGTGTTTATATGGAAGGTCGCTACACAGCGAAGGAAGCCGCGATTATTGCAACAGGTTTCTCGACTGTATCTGCAACGTTTATGGTTGTCATTGCGAGTACGCTGGATATTATGCAGCATTGGAATGCGTTTTTCTGGGTGTCGCTCGTTGTAACATTTGTGGTCACTGCGTTAACAGCGCGTATTTATCCACTTCGTTCAATGAAGGATGAATACTATAAGGGCGCGACGCCGATGCCTGAAAAGATTGTAAAGAAGGACCGTTTTAAAGAAGCATGGCGTCAAGCGATGGATGCAGTTGAGCAAAATCCACCCTTATCTAAAGTTTTATGGGCGAATTTAAAGGATGGCTTCATTATGGCGATGGGTGTTATTCCATCGATTCTATCAATCGGTCTGCTAGGGCTTGTACTTGCAACATATACACCAATTTTTGATTGGCTTGCGTATATTTTTGTACCATTCACATATGTGTTACAAGTTCCAGAACCATATTTAGCAGCGAAAGCGCTGTCATTATCGTTAGCAGAAGTATTTTTACCAGCACTTGTTGTCACACAGGCAGCACTTGTGACGAAATTTATTGTGGCGGTCGTATCGATATCGGCAGTTCTGTTCTTTTCAGCCGTTATTCCGCTTATTTTATCATCTGAAATTCCATTGACATTGCGCCAAATTTTACTCATTTGGTTTGAGCGTGTCGTATTAACGTTAATCATCGTAACACCAATAGCATTTTTACTATTTTAAAGGAGTGTGTTTTTAATGGTAGTTAAAACAAATATTCGTGCACCACGTGGGAATGAATTAACATGTAAAGGTTGGACGCAGGAAGCTGCAATGCGTATGTTAATGAACAATTTAGATCCTGAAGTAGCAGAAAATCCAGATGAACTAATCGTTTACGGAGGTATCGGTAAAGCGGCGCGTAATTGGGAGAGCTATGAGCAAATTATTGCGTCATTAAAAGAATTAGAGAATGATGAAACACTTCTTATTCAATCAGGAAAACCGGTAGCTGTATTCCGTACACATGAACATTCGCCACGTGTATTGATTGCAAATTCTAATTTAGTGCCAGCGTGGGCAAATTGGGAGCATTTCTATGAGTTGGAGGACCGTGATTTAATGATGTACGGTCAAATGACGGCTGGTAGCTGGATTTATATTGGCGCACAAGGCATTTTACAAGGAACGTATTTATCATTCGTAGAGGCAGGTAAAAAAGTATTTGGCACAGCAGATTTACGCGGTAAATTCATCCTTACAGGTGGTATGGGTGGTATGAGTGGTGCACAGCCTTTAGCTGGGAAAATGGCTGGCGCTGTCATTTTAGTCGTCGAAGTAGATCGTGCTCGAATTGAACGTAAAATAAAAGAGGGCTACTGTGATTATCTTGTGGAGACAGTAGATGAAGCTATTGAATTAGTCAATAAACTACGTGACCAAAAAGAGCCTGCGTCGATTGGTCTTGTTGGCAACTGTGCGGATGTTAATCGTGAGCTATTGAATCGAGGAATTATCCCTGATTTTGTAACTGACCAAACATCTGCTCATGATCCGATAAATGGTTATGTTCCAAATGGTATGACATTTGGGGAAGCGCTTGAACTGCGTAAAAGTGATGTAAAAACGTATGAGCGAAGAGCAAAAGAGACGATGGCTGAGCATGTTCGTACAATGCTTGACTTCCAACAGGCGGGCGCAGAAGTATTTGATTACGGTAATAACATTCGTGCTTATGCCAAAGAGATGGGTGTAACGAATGCCTTTGACTTCCCTGGCTTTGTTCCGGCGTACATTCGTCCATTATTCTGTGAGGGGAAAGGACCATTCCGTTGGGCTGCACTTTCGGGTAACCCTGAGGATATTTATAAAACAGATGCACTTGCAAAAGAGATGTTCGCTGAAGATGAAGGTCTTGTGAACTGGATTGATATGGCGCAAAAAATGGTGAAATGGCAAGGGTTACCGGCACGAATTTGCTGGTTAGGCTATGGTGATCGTCATCGTTTTGCATTGAAGGTTAATGAAATGGTTGCTAATGGTGAGCTATCAGGGCCGATTGTCTTTGGTCGAGATCATCTAGACTCAGGCTCAGTTGCATCGCCAAATCGTGAAACAGAGGGTATGCTTGATGGCTCTGATGCAGTATCAGACTGGCCGATTCTAAATGCGCTTGTCAATACAGCAAGTGGTGCCAGCTGGGTAAGTGTTCATCACGGTGGTGGTGTAGGTATGGGTTATTCTCAGCATGCTG
The DNA here is from genome assembly GCF_044762845.1 of Lysinibacillus sp. NPDC096382. Classification (NCBI taxonomy): domain Bacteria; kingdom Bacillati; phylum Bacillota; class Bacilli; order Caryophanales; family Bacillaceae; genus Lysinibacillus; species Lysinibacillus sp. NPDC096382. The sequence continues at coordinate 5,555 of NZ_JBIWFC010000018.1, read as the reverse complement.
GTCAAGTGCTAGTAGCGGATGGTTCTGAGTTAGCGGCAGAGAAGATTGCACGAGTGTTAATTTCCGATCCAGGAATGGGCGTTGTGCGTCACGCAGATGCTGGCTATGAAATTGCTATTAATACAGCAAAGAACAAAGGTGTGCGTATACCAATGTTAAAGGATGATGCGAAGTGACAATTTTAATCAAAAATGCCAATGAAGTGATCACGTTAAAAAGTGCCGTACAAGGTCCTCGTACAAAAGAACAAATGCGTGAAATTGCGGTGCTGGAAAATGGCAGTGTTTTAATGGAGGGCAATAGCATTATAGCAGTAGGGCCCATTGCGCAGCTAGAAGTGGACTTCCCTAAACTTGTCAAGGTGGCTGAGGTTATTGACGCCTCAGGTAAGGTTGTTATGCCAGGTCTCGTTGATTGTCATACGCATTTAGTTCATGGAGGAACACGTGAGCAGGAGTTTAATATGCGACTCAATGGTTCCACATACATGGAAATTATGAATGCGGGTGGTGGGATTCATGCCACAACAAAGTGGACTCGAGAAACTAGCTTTGGTGATTTATATAGAAAAACGATGAATCATTTAGATGTGTTTTTAAAGCATGGTGTCACAACAGTTGAAGCAAAATCTGGCTATGGTTTGGATTGGGAAACTGAAAAGAAACAGCTTGAGGTAGCTAAGGAACTGCAAGCCACACATGACATTGATGTCGTTAGTACCTTTATGGGGGCGCATGCGGTGCCACGTGATTATAAGGGTCGTGAGGATGAATTTGTGGATGTAGTCATTCATGACATGCTGCCGAAAGTAGCTGAGCTAAATCTTGCAGAATTCAATGATGTATTTTGTGAAAAAGGTGTATTTACGCCAGAGCAATCACAACGCATTTTAGAGGCGGGAAAAGCGTTGGGGTTAACACCGAAAATTCATGCAGATGAAATTGAGCCTTATAAGGGAGCAGAGCTTGCCGCGGAAGTAGGGGCAATTTCGGCGGAGCATTTATTAGTTGCTTCGGATGAGGGTATACAAAAAATGGCTGAAGCCGGGACGATTGCAGTGCTGCTACCTGGAACAGCATTCTTCTTACGTGCGCCTTTTGCAAGGGGACGCCTCATGATTGATGAAGGGGTACCTGTAGCTATTTCAACTGACTTTAATCCTGGCTCATCCCCAACGATGAGTCTGCCGTTTATCATGAATTTAGCTTGTATGCATATGGGTATGACATTAGAGGAAGTGTTAACGGCGACTACTATTAATGCAGCATATGCACTTAATCGTGGGCATCAAATTGGCTCTCTTGAAGCGGGCAAAAAAGCTGACGTCATTATATTGGATGTTGCCAATTATAAGCAGTTACAATATTTCTATGGCATGAATCATACGAATACTGTAATTAAAAATGGGCGAGTTGTCGTACAGGATGGTATTCTTTTGAAAAATCAGCTAGTGAATTGAATAATACGAAAAGCATAAATAAGGCAGAGGTGCCTTGTTTATGCTTTTTAAATTGAAGGTATTATATTGCGTTAGACAATGAAAACCCGCAAGAGGAAAAGCGCTTGAAAATGTTTCACCCTGTTCATACTTATATCAGCAAATTCGTGAAGAATTTTACAGCGAAAGAATTACAGCAAGACATTGTAGTAAATGGATCTATTCTTTACAAAGAACCAACACTTAAGGAAATCCATGGTTCATCACCAAAAGTTGAGGGTGACTTTTGTTAAAACTTCTACTATGTAAATAGTTGATTGGAGTGGAGACTGGGCGACTCCTCGGGGATCAGCGTCACAGATGAGACCCTGCAGAGCAGCGAAGCGGCTCATCGGACGCCCCCAGGAAAGCGCCCAGTCGGAACGGAAATCAACCACACGTTTTGGTGATGGTATATATAGAAGAGAATTTACATCTACTATGGAGTAAGTATAAACGAACAATGAATCCAGAAAAGTATCCCGTCGATTTAATTATTAAAGAAAAAGTTGTAAAGATGATAAATGGAGAACCAAAAGGAGAAGAAGAACGGAGGGATAGAGATGGCGAGAATAGGAATTTACGGATCGTCCTTTGATCCGATTACAAATGTTCATCTTTGGACCGCGAGCACAGTCGCGCATCGTTGCAAATTAGATAAAGTAATTTTTTTACCTTGCTCAAATAAACGAAAGGACAAGGAAATAAAAACAGAAAATACTCATCGATGGAATATGCTGCAGCTGGCTATTACTAAGGATGAGCGTTTTATTGCAGATTCATATGAAATGGAGCAAGAAGGCTGGAACATTTACACATATGATACGATGAAATATTTTAGAGAACAGCACCCTAATGATGACATTCATTTTATTATGGGAGCTGATTTATTAGTTGATATTGGCGCAGGATTGTGGAAAAAAGGAGAAGTGTTAGTAGATGAGAACAAATTTATTGTAATGGCAAGGCATGGGATTGATATGTTATCAACAATTAGTCGTTCTCCAATATTGAGGAATCATGATGATGGAAGATTTCATTTGATTGACAAAGGCTTAGCGATGGAAATTAGCTCTACCTATATTCGAGAAGAATTCGCAATGGGCGGTGAACCCAAATATCTACTGCCTGACGCTTGTTATGACTATATTAAAGAGCATAATCTTTATCAAAAATAATCTAGGTATGGGCGATACATGATAATAGAGTGTGGTTTTAAACTGCGCTTCAAACTGTAGGTAAAAGCTATTTGTTTTAAAAAGCGGTATGGTAATTTATTGGGGAGACCTCGTCATGTAGCGTATTGAAAGAAACTTTTATGCTTTCCTTGCGCGAAAACTATCAAACATATCCCGTTGCAATTTAGGATTTTTAAATAAATTATGAGGGGCTGTTGATTTTTCGCGGAGAGTAGCGACTCCTGCGGGATTAGCTTGTGCAGAAAGCACCAACTCGGAGTGGAGATCAACATTAGTTTAATGATACGCATTATTTTATGTTTTTTCGTCGATAAATTGTTGATTGTAGTGGAGACTGGGCGACTCCTTGGGGATTAGCGTCACGGATGAGACCCTGCAGCGAAGCGGCTCATCGGACGCCCTCAGGAAAGCGCCCAGTTGGAACGAAAATCAATCTCACGTTATAAGGAGGAGTCTTTTATTTTGAAAAGATGGTGAACTTTCTCATTTACAGGTTTGGGTAAGATATAATAAATCTAAATGATATACAAAAGGTTGTGTGTATCATCTAGCGTAATGATTAATGTTAGAAAGGAATTCTTAGAAGTGCAGCTTACATTAACATTTTTTATTTTAGGAGCGACGATTATTGCATTTGTGACAAATAAAGTACGAGCGGATCTCGTTGCGATTGTGTCACTACTAGCATTCGTCATTACAGATATTTTAACGCCAACAGAGGCGCTTGCTGGCTTTTCGAACTCTGTAGTTTTAATGATTGCAGGGTTGTTCGTTGTGGGCGCAGGAATTTTACGCACGGGACTTGCGGGGATGGCAGGGCGATTATTGTTGAAATGGTCAGGTGATAGTGAGCTGAAGTTATTTGTGCTATTGCTCATTATTGTAGGGACGGTAGGTGCCTTTATGAGTAATACAGGTACTGTAGCTTTAATGATGCCGATCGTTGTTAGTATTGCCATTAGTATGAAGGAAAGTCCTTCGAAATTCTTGCTACCACTTTCTTATGTTGCGAGTCTTTCTGGGCTTATGACATTAATTGCCTCACCAACAAATTTAATTGTCAGTCAGTTATTAGTAGATAGAGGCTATAATAAGTTAGGATTTTTCGAAGTGACACCCATCGGTATTGTAGGAATGATAGTCGGTATTATCTATTTAGTACTCGTGCGCAATATTCTTTTACCAAATGAAAAAAATCGTACACAAACAAAAGCTGACTATAAACTATCTCCAAAGAAAATTATTAAGCAGTATGATTTAAACAATCGTTTGTTTAAAGTGTTTGTCCCAGAGGATTCGTCGATTATTGACGCAACATTAGCAGAATTAAAGCTTCCGGCCAAATATGCGCTTTGTATGATGAAAATTCACCGACGATCTCAAGAAGGCATTAATTTTTTACCGATGACATATCAGGAAATGGCAGGTCCAACGAGTGTGATACATGCCAAAGATGAATTGTATGTCCAAGGTGAGGAAGAAAATATTCGTCGCTTTGCTTTGGATTATAGTCTAGAGATGCAGGAATTAGTCGAAGGAGAGGCTGATGAATTGGTATCAAAGCATCTTGGTATTGCTGAAGTATTATTAACGCCAAATTCGAGCTTTATTAATAAGACTGTTAGCACCCTAGGCTTTCGAGAAAAATATAATCTTAATATAATTGGCATTAATCGTAGAGGCGGCTATAAACTACAAGATATGGTGACGCATAAATTGAAATTTGGCGATGCCATTTTAGTGCAAGGTGCATGGGATGAAATTTTATTACTTGCAAGGGAAACGCAGGATGTCGTTGTTGTTGGTCAGCCGAAAGAGCATGCGAGTGTCGCAGCAGCAACGGGTAAAGCTGGTATTGCTGGTGTCATTATGCTTTTAATGATTGTGTTAATGGCTTTTGAAATTTTCCCTGCTGTAATTTCCGTTATGATTGGTGCCGTATTGATGATATTAACAGGTTGTTTGCGAAATATGGAAGACGCATACAGCAATATGAATTTTGAAAGTATTGTGCTTGTAGCTGCAATGCTTCCGATGGCGACTGCATTGGAGAAAACAGGTGGTATGGTTATTTTATCTGATGGTATCATTAATGCACTTGGAGATTATGGACCGTATGGAGTACTAGTTGGCGTATATATTTTAACAGCTATTTTTGGACAGTTTATTAGTAATACGGCGACTGCGGTCTTGTTCGCACCAATCGCTATGAATGCCGCGATTGCAATGGAAGCAAGTCCCACGACATTTATGATTGCTGTTGCTGTAGCAGCGAGTATGGCGTTTGTCACACCAATTGCTTCCCCAACAAATGCGCTTGTGATGACAGCTGGCGGTTATAAATTTATGGATTTTGTGAAGATTGGAATGCCATTACAGATTATTATGTTTGTTGTCATGGTGCTAGCAATTCCATTTTTCTTCCCATTTTAAAAACTCGGTTTCTATACCGAGTTTTTTGTTTTTAGTGAAAAACAATTAATTTTTTAATAGAGATTATGATAAAATTATATTATAGATAACAATAAAACATTAAATTAACGTCAGATTGTGAGTCTAATAATAAATTGTTTTCTTAATCATTATATAGGAAGATTCTCAATGAAGTGAAAAACTATAAAGTTTTTTTAGAAAAAGTGTTGACCTTTTAAAATTAAGAGTGTAGTATTATACAAGTCGTTAAGACAGCTACTGAAAAACAATTAAATCAAATGAAAATTAGTTGTTGACATCTAGTGGACGACATGGTATTATGTAAAAGTTGCTGTTGAGAAAAGCAGCGGCAAAATGAACCTTGAAAACTGAACAAGCAAAACGTAATCAATAAAGTTTTTACTAGCTAACCTCGAGTTAGTGAACGAAACAAAATTTTGGACATC
>NZ_JBIWFC010000017.1:0-116811 GCF_044762845.1 Lysinibacillus sp. NPDC096382 | reverse complement strand
TGATGTCCAAAATTTTGTTTCGTTCACTAACTCGAGGTTAGCTAGTAAAAACTTTATTGATTACGTTTTGCTTGTTCAGTTTTCAAGGTTCATTTCGTTGCCGTTTTCTCAGTAGCAACTTTTATATAATATCATGTCGTAAACTCTATGTCAACAACTAGTTTAGCTGTTTTTTAGTAGCTGTCTTAACGACTTGTATAATATTACACACTTAATTTAAAAACGTCAACACTTTTTTCTAAAAAAGTTTATAGTTTTTTACTCCATCGAGAAATTTCCTATTATAATGATTTTAAAAATAATATAATATTAAACTCATAATATGACATTAATTTAATGTTTTACAGTTATCTAAATTAGATATCATTATAAAATTATTTTGACCTTAAATTACGGACTCGAATGATGTTCCTCGGAATCTTCTTAGAAAGTAAGGTCTTCCCCATCCATTTACGTAGTTCGTCTATCTCTACCTGAAAATTTCACTTCCTTTTCACTGGTGTGTCTGGACTTCATTGCTGAACACAAAAAAGTGAGGAGCACACTCCTCACTCTTCACTTATTGTTTTACATAATAGTCTATTTGTTGAGCTTTCATAAAGCCGGCCTTCTCATAAACAGAAAGCGCCTTTCTATTGTCAATTTCTACATCGAGCATGACGAATTTAGCTTCAATTTTGCTCGCATAATCTTTGGAAAATGACAGCATTGCAGTACCAATTCCTTGCCCCTCAAAGTTTGGATGAACTGCCAATGCCGTTACCCATTGAATTTCATTTTCCTGGGCAGTCGTCACTGTTCCAACAATTTCTCCATCTTTACGGGCTATCCATAGCTTTCTTCCAGTAGTTGATGTATTAAAAGCGATTAGCTCTTTAGACTCTTCAGGTAGATCTCCAAACGCCGCACTATAGATGGCAATCAACTCTGCCTGTTCATCTGTATAAGGAATAATTTCGATATTATTCTTTAATTCTACTGACTCTGCTCTTGTTTCTAAAGTGGCCTCTGAGAAGCTATATGTGAAGCCTTTCTTTTCAATAAATGTGTGTCCAAAAGGCGATCCATCAATCACTACCGCCAATTGACCTTCTGCCCCACGCTCTTCGAGGCCAGCCTGTAAAGCTTCCACTAAAGCAGTTCCAATTCCCTTTTGACGGTACGTAGGTGTTACAACTAAAGACCATTCATATGTATGCAGTCCCATTAAATCTATTGCACTGGCTGCACCAACTAATACATCTTTGTCATCTTCATATGCAAGTACCATAAATCCCTTCGTTTCAAAGGAACCCGCCATAGGCAAACCCATAGCAGTCTCATATACACGATAATCATGTGTGGTCGCTTCTTCACACAATAATTTTAATTCATTTAATGTTTCTCCATCTAACGGAAAAGACACTGTCATCACTGAAATATTCATCATTTACTCCGTTCTTGTATCAGACTATTGCCCTATTGTAGCAAGAAAGAAAATAAGCTGGCAACAAATTATACTAACCACTTCTAATCATTTCTATTTATTAACAATTTTACTCCAAATATAGTGAAATTAAAAGGTTTTATATGATTTTCAACGGTTATAAACTGAAAATTACTAGAATAAGGTATGCATTTTTATACAACCCATTCATTTGCAGGCCCTATTTCCGCTGCCAGTGAGCATCTAGTTGCTCCCTCACCTAAAAGAAATATTCCCTCTTAGCCATTCATACTTAATTATACTATTTATCCCAATAAATTACATTTAAATTATAGAATAAAAATCAATACTTCAACTAAAAAAGAGCAATTCCAAATGTTCGAAATCACTCTTTTTTATACTGGATGAATGAGATTTATACCTACATCGTTACTTTCACACTACTCATCAAGATGATGAGATGAAGATTGTAACATCTGCGCATAAATACCACCTGATTCCATTAATTTTTGTTGAGGGCCTGCTTCAACTAACTCACCTTTGCGCATAACAAACACAATATCAGCATTGTGTACTGTATTTAAACGGTGAGCAATAACAAAGCTTGTGCGCCCCTGCATTAACACATCAAGAGCTTCTTGAATCGCAAGCTCCGTAACAGTATCAATACTACTTGTCGCCTCATCCAACAACAAAATTTTCGGATCAGCAATCAAAGCTCGTGCTATTGATAATAACTGCTTTTGACCTTGCGAAATTCCACTGCCATCTGCAGCAAGTACAGTGTCATAGCCATCCTTTAGCATCATGATAAAGTCATGTGCATTTGCACGCTTCGCCGCTTCCTCTATCTCTTCGTCACTAGCATCTAATCGACCATAACGAATATTTTCACGTACAGACGCTTCGAACAGAAACGGATCCTGTAACACAAAGGCCATTTGCGAGCGCAGTGCTTGTCGTTCTATTTGCTGAACGTTTACACCATCAAATAAAACCTCACCCTTTGATACTTCATAAAATCTTGCAATAAGCTGCAAGATCGTTGTTTTTCCTGCACCGGTTGCTCCAACCAGAGCTACCGTTTGTCCGGGCTCCACGTTAAAATTAATGTCCTTCAAAGTGTAAGCTTCCGCTGCTTGCTCATATTTAAAGTACACATGCCGAAAGCTAACTTGCCCTAATAGCTTATGCTCCCGTGCTGAAGCAGCTTCCTCCTCGGGCTGTTCATCCAGTAACGCAAATACACGCTCAGCACCAGCAATCGCTGACAGCACGGTATTAAATTGATTAGCCAAATCATTTAAAGGTCGTGTAAATTGCCTCGCGTATTCTGTAAAAATAACAATTACTCCGATTGATACATGCCCATAAAAAGCAAGTACACCGCCAATACCAGCTACAATTGTAAAACTCATATTGTTTAAAAAGTTCATGACCTTTGGTATATACCCTGAATATGTCTGCGCCCAAAAGCCAGTACTTTTTAAGCGTAAACTTTTTTCGCGAAACTCCGCTTTCATGCGTTCCTCTTGTGAGAAAGCTTTGACAATCCGTTGGCCCGAAATCGTTTCTTCAATCATGCCATTCAGAGCTCCTATGGCCGCTTGCTGCTCCTTAAATAATGGTGCGGTTCTTCGTGTGATCCAACGCATCGCCCAAAACATAACCGGTATAATGGTCATCGTTAATACCGTTAGTAAGGGGCTTAAACTTAGCATGATAATCACTGTTCCTGTAAGCGTTACTACACTAGAAAACACTTGGATAAAGGAGCTATTTAATGTTGAGCTAACTGCTTCAATATCGTTCGTCATCCGACTCATTAATTCTCCATGCTGACGACGATCAAAAAAGGTAATCGGCAGTCTTTGGAAATGAGCAAAGACACTCGTTCGTAATCTATATATGGTTTGTTGGGCAACACCAATCATCCAATAGTTTTGCAAAAATAATGATATTGCTAATAGAGCATAAATGCCGATTAACAGCATAATCCCTTTTTCAAGTCCTGTAAGCTCTCCATGCGTTACGTACATGTCAATCATTTTACCAATTAAATACGGTCCAAGAAGAGACAAGATGGAACTCGCCAAGACAAGTAACAGCACAATAATTAGTAGTACACGTTGTTCATCGACTATTTTCCATAAACGTAGTAGTGTTCTTTTCCAATCTGTTGCGCGAGGTCTCTTCTTTTTCTTAACAACTTGCTTCACACCATCTTTCGTTAAAATCGGCTCATAGCCAAAAGGCTTTTGGAAAAATCTCATTATTCCTCCACCTCCTGTTGAGAGATTGCGATTTTTTTATAAAGCACTGACGTTTGTAAAAGCTCTTCATGCGTCCCATATGCAACCACTTTTCCTGCATCAATGAGTAAGATGCGACTTGCACCTTTAGCTGTCCGAATTTTTTGAGTGACTACTAGCATTGTTGCTTGTTCTTCACTCAAAGCCTCCCATAATGCCTGCTCCGTTTTAACATCAAGTGCACTTGTACTATCATCAAGCATTAATATATGCCCTTTTCTTAATAACGCTCTTGCAATCGATAATCTTTGTTTTTGACCGCCTGAAAGATTAACACCCTTCTGACCGACTTTTGTCTCGTAACCATTCGGGAAATCCTCCACAGAAGCATGAATTTGTGCTTGCATTGCAGCCTGCAGCACTGCATCCATTTCAGCCTCTGCATCGCCCCAACGAACATTATCAGCAATGCTTCCTGTAAATAATAACGATTGTTGTGGAACATAGCCGATGATTTCACGCAGCTCTTGTAAATCCCATTGCTGTACTTCTTTCCCCTCTACTACTATTTTACCTTCAGTCACATCGTAGAAACGTGGAATAAGCTGTAACAACGTAGATTTCCCTGCACCTGTTGCCCCCATAATGGCAAGCTTTTCACCAGATTTCACTTGGAAGCTTACATTGGATAGTACAGGCGAGTCTTCCCCAGGATAAGTAAAGCTAACATGCTCAAAAGCCAATTCTCCAAAATTCAAGCCTTTAGACGTTTTCTCTGCAGATGATGGTAGCTCAATCTCATTCTTAGTTGAAAGAACTTCTGCCATACGCTCTGCGGAGGCTTTTGCACGCGCATAAAAAATAATAATAAAGGCAAACATCGAAAACGAGCCTGTCATACGCATTGCATAATTGACAACGGCAACTACATCTCCAAGCGGTGTTGTACCTGAAGCTATTTGTTTTGTCCCAAACCACAGTACTGCAAGCAGACTCATATTCATGATGAATAACAGCACAGGCATAATATACTCCATTGTGCGTAAAGCCTTTACAGTATCTATTTTTAAGCGTGAGGCAACTTCATCAAAACGAGATGCTTCATACGCACCACGTAAATAAGCCTTCACTAATCGTATAGCCTGTAAATTTTCCTGTAGTACACGATTCAAACGATCCATTCTTTTTTGCACAAGTCCAAAATAAGACACACCTTTTGCCACCATAAAAATAAGAAAAATCAAAATAATCGGTGCGCCAATAACTAAAAACAACGCTAATTTAGCATTTACTACAAAGGCCATAACGATGCTGCCAACAACGGCAAGTGGTGCACGAAGCATAATACGCAAACTCATAAACAGCACCGTCTGAACTTGCGTTACATCATTCGTTAACCTTGTAATAAGAGAAGCTGTTGAAAATTTTTGATAAGTGGTTAATGTAAAGGATTGTATTTTTTCAAACAATGCATTTCGTAAATCATAGGAGAAACTCTGTGCTGTATGCGATGAAAAATACGAATTAACGACACCGGCTATAAAGGCTACGAACGATAAGCCAAGTAAAACAATTCCCCATTGCCAAATCATCCCTTGATTTTGAGCTCGTACTCCATCATCTATGATTTTAGCCATGATAAGTGGCTGAGCGAGCTCCACAAACAATTCCAACAGCATTAAGCATAACGCGATAAATGCAGTCCATTTATAAGGCTTCACATAGGAAAAAATTTCTTTCATATTCTTCCCCCTTATTATTAGAAAGGAGTTCCACAAATTTCAAATATAGTGAATAACTCCTATACAGATAGTATTTTTACGCTTTTTCTTCACCTACAGAAAGCCATGTTAAATAAACAAGCATAACGAAGACATCAACTAATTACCAAAACCTAAATACGATAACTGAAATAACCATTGCTGTAGCGGTTTAATACTAGAAATCATACTTGTTTCTACTTAAAATAGCACAAAAACAACAGATTTGACTCCAAATGCAACAATTAATCTCTAATGTAAATCCTCCTATAAGCATTCCCCTTACGGCAACAAGTAGTACACTTCATTCTTTTATCAAACTTGCAGGGTACAATGTGTAGAAGGCAAACGTAAGACCAAGCGCTACTCCCCAATAAGGCTTTACTACTAACTAATAAATCGTCAAATGAAGCATTCGTTAGTAGGAGGGGCAAACCTATAAGTGTACCAATAATCCCTATCACTTGATATTTCGATGGCCATTTCTTTAAACTAAGAGAGACATAGGCAACAACAAATATCGGTGCTAGAAACTGTAATAAAGTAGAAAATACATAGAGAAGCCCAGTTTAAGATAGCCACGTCCTGTGGCAATTTAACAGTAGGTGTTAGGACACCCACTGAATGAAGATAAATATGTAGGTAATTAAATACCTGCAAACAATAACGAAATGGAAACCATCAATGGCGTATTGTTGAGTAACAACTCCATTTAAGGTCCGGGTTCTCCCCATATCATCGCACAGGAGACGATTAATACTATTTTTTTCAATCTTTCTAATAATTCTAGATCCCTATATTCATACTAAAAAATGTTATTTTTCTTCAATTTTTTCCTTATTCCTAACTAAAAAAGTCCCGAAATTTTTTATTATCAAATATTTACAATCATATTCATAATGACTAATTCCCGATAATTAACTATAATAATAGTATATATAGATTACTCAAGGAGATCGAATAATCATGAGTCATATGCAAAAATCATTTACGATCGATGAACATTATTTAAATTCACTTCCTTTTCCTGCTATTGTCATGAATCAAGATGGACAAGTTATAAATTTGGGAAAGCTTGCTGAACAGCTATTTGATTTTTCAGATACTACTATTAAAGAACATACCACTTTATTCATTCATGAAAATTTACTACGTCAGCTTTCATTAGAAACCTTTCAAGCTATTATGCAAAATAATGACAGCACGTATATCAATCAAATTCAATTAAAAACGTATACAAATGAAGAAATTACAACAGCGCTACTAGCTAAACCATTTACTGAACAAGGAAAGCATTTCGTTCTTATGATGTTCATGCTACCAGAGTTAATGATTAATTCTGTCTCAAGTAGCAGCACTCTCGTAGACTTAAAAAAGGGATTAGACTCGACATTTATGACAGTAACACTTGATCATGATGGGTTCATTTTAGAATGTAATAATGAATTTCTAAAAACGAGTCAATGGACACCAAAACGCGTGATTGGTAAAACATTTTGGCAATTATTCCCCGAAAATAAAGAAAGTGAAAAAATCACAAATACCATCTGGCGGAATTTAAACATTGGCCAAACGTGGCAAGGTGAAGTCGAAAAAGTTACAAAAGCGGGTCAATCTTATTGGGTACTACTAACAGCTATCCCTACATTTAATATCGAAACAAATGAGCAACAATTTTTATTAATTGAAAAGGATATCACCAAGTCCAAGTCAATTCAACATCAGCTGGAAAAAATCGCTTATATTGATACAGAAACTGGTCTGATGAATGCACATCGACTTGAAAAAGTGATTTCCAATATGATTGAGGATGAAAGAAACTTTTCTTTTGTCTATTTAAGTATTGATAAATTTTATACATTAAAAGAGTTACATGATCAGCAAATCGGTCAAAGTCTTATTGTAGAGTTTACAAATCGTATAAAAATGTACTTCCAAGATAGTACAATGGCACGTATTAACGAAAATGATTTTGTCGTGATTACACCATTAAGTGAATGGTTTATTCAAGGCTTCCTGTCTTACTTACAACAACATCCAATTTATAACAGTAATGTTGCTGTCCCTATTTCTATTAGTGGCGGAATTACACGTTATCCAGAGGATCAAACTACATTCTCCCAACTAATGAAGGCATCCATTGCTACTATTACAACTGTCCGTGAAGCAGGTGGCGATAAAATCGTCTCACTATCCAAAGCAACACATAAAGCATTAAATCGTAAAGCTTTAATTGAAAAACGTTTACTTCAGGCTCTTGACCAAAAAAATCTAAAAGTCCTCTATCAGCCGCAAATTGATGTTTATACAGGTAAAATTACAGCTGTAGAAGCACTAGTTCGTTGGGAAGATGAAGTAATTGGCGTTGTTTCACCAGATGAGCTTATTCCAATCGCTGAGGAAACTGGTCTTATTAATAATATCGGTTCCTTTATGCTAGAAAAAGCTTGTGAACAGGCGCTAATCTGGCAAAAAGCTGGTCTTGGTTTAAAAGTATCCATTAACTCTTCTGTACGCGAATTCCGTGATAAAAACATGGCAAAGTCAATCCTTGGAACTTTGGCAAAAACCGGCTGTCCTGCAAGCCTTATTCAAATTGAAATCACTGAGAAATTTGCGCTAGAAGCAGAAGCCGCTACCTTTATCACACAGCAAATGCGTAAGCTTGAAAATGAAGGTATTGCCTTTATACTAGATGATTTCGGTACCGGGTATGGTTCATTTAGATATATGCAAATTCTACCAATAGATACATTGAAAATCGATAAAACATTTACAAGTTCTTTATTAAAGTCCGAAAAAACGCAAAAGCTAATGCACGGTATGGTGCAACTCGGAAAATCTATGGAACTTAAAGTTGTAGCAGAAGGTGTCGAAACTGCTGAACAAGCGGATCTTTTGATTTCTTATGGCTGTGATGCTATTCAAGGTTACTATATTAGTAAACCAATTCACGCAGAGGAAATTGAAGCATTACTAGTTAAATAGTAAATTTGAAAAAGGAGGTTACGTTTAAAACGCAACCTCCTTTTTTATATTTGTTCTATCCGCCGTGCTCTTACATTTGATGAGTGTCTTATTTCTTGTAGACCTTTTGGAATGTCGCTTTACTGGTACGTACAGAACGGAAAATAAGCTGTATTAGTACCTCTGCAAACACAAGTCCTATAACGATGGCACCTGTAATTAAAAATGCCTTTAATCCATACTGTAGCCCTTGTATATAATCATCCTCTACAATATTTCTCATTGCATTATAAGCCATACCTCCCGGAACTAACGGGATAATACCGCCGACAATAAAAATAATCATTGGCATTTTGAAGCGCCGAGCATATAAATGGGAAACGATAGCAATTATGAAAGAACTAAAGAATGAGGCATATACTACATCCATGCCATGTTCTGTTAGAATGAAGTAAATCATCCAGCCTACTACCCCAACAAAACCACAATAAACTAGATTTCTTCTAGGTACATTAAAAATAATTGCGATACCTGTAGTCGCAAAAAAACTAAGAATCAACTGTACGATATAGTCCATGTCGTCTGCCTCCTAAAACGATAGAGTGACAGCAATAGCTGCACCGATTGCAAAAGCTGTTAAAAAGGCCTCTACACCCTTCGCCATCCCCGACATAAAATGACCTGCTATTAAATCCCGAACTGCATTCGTGATCAAAATACCTGGTACTAGTGGCATAACGGAGCTAATAACAATTTTATCTATTTCTGTACCATGGCCATATTTCACTGAAAAGACAGCTATAGACCCTACTACTAAAGAAGCTGTAAATTCTGCGAAAAATTTCACTCTTGTTAAATCATTTATCAATAAAAGCACTAGGAAGCCTAATCCCCCTGCTAAACATGCAAAAAGGAAATCAGACCATCCTCCCTTAAACATTATAAGGAAACAACCACTCGCAAGAGCCGCTGATATGACTTGAATATATATTGGTAAAAAATAATTTGTTTTTTGTATCGACTTTAGCTCGTCATAAGCTTCTTCTAATGTTATCATGTGAGATGTGAGTCTCCGAGATACTGAATTTACCAAGGCTATTTTTTGCAAATCTGTTACCCTATTGGAAATTGATGTAATTCTCGTCGGCTGTGTCTTGCCTAACGAAAAAATGATCCCTGTAGGTGTAGCATAACATTGCGCATCCAGCATATTTTGAGAATGTGCCATGCGTAGCATTGTATCCTCCACACGGTATGTTTCTGCACCACTTTCAATCATAATTCGACCTGCAAGCAATAAGCAGTCAATCGTAAATTCATTGTCCACTTCATGTAAAACCATTACAGTTATCAGCCTCCTTTAAAGGGTTCCTTGCCAATAGTATCGAACTGCAAATAAAAACTCAACTAAAATTTTTTTAAACTTTTAACCAAAGTACTTTGGCTTTCATATGCTAAAAATGGTAGCTAATGAGTAATTTATTCATGGAGATGGGTTTCCCATAAATTGATAGCAAAACTTCATAGATTCGTATAACTTTTTCAATGACTAACACGTCTGATTTTATAAGCAGTCTAAAAAACTAAATAAGGAAAGGAGCGTATCCACAAAAATGCCGGAACGCAGAAAAAAACGCGGCCCAATGATTGATTTCCTATTAATTGGCCTCATCATTACATTAACAACTATTATTTTAGTCATTATCCTATCAAAGGATGACTTTAAGTTTCAAAAAATTAGTGCCTCTAAAGAGACAACTTCAGATTCAATAAAGAGTAATCTATCCACAGATAGCTCTGCGTTTCCAGGTATACGTATTGTAACAGATGTCTCTAATGATAAGCGAATACCTTTTGCTATTCACTATCCAGAAACAGATAATAAAGCTTTTAACGATGCTGTATTACAGTACATAACGGATTCAAAAGAAAACTATCTGTCATCTATGAAAGAAAATAAAGATAAAGAGGTAATGGGTGAGCTTAATATTAGTTTGGAAACTTTCCCATATCAAAAGCAATACTATTCCTTTGTGCTAACAAAAATGTTGTATACAGGCGGCGCCAACCCCGAGGTTTCAACAAAAACATTCTTCATCAATCATGAAACTGGTGAACTAATTTCCATTAAAACATTGTTGAACAACGATAAAAACAATTTATCAGTCTTAGCTACTCATATACGTAACGACTTACAACAAAACCTTAAGTTAAAGGATGAGCTTTTCAAGGATGATTTAATAAAGTCAACTGAACCGAAGTGGTCTAACTTTAATCGCTTTGCTATCGTTGATGATTCGATACAATTCTATTTTGATAAGTATGAGATTGCTAGCGGAGCAGCAGGTCCACCAATTGTGAAGCTCCCACTATCACTTATCAATCCGTTGTTAGCCTCTGATTTCCAGATTGCTATGGAACAGCCGGTAAAGCCAACTAATACAGGTGATCCAAACAAAAAGCGTATTGCCTTAACTTTTGATGATGGTCCACATCCAAAGGTTACAGAACAGATATTAGATACTCTTGATAAATATCACGCAAAAGCTACCTTCTTTATGCTTGGTAGTCGTGTACAATATTATCCTGATATCGCAAGAGATGTTCTTGCACGAGGACATGAAATAGGGAATCATTCATGGAACCATCCTGTATTAACAAAACTGTCACTAGAGTCGGCAGTAAATCAATACACATCTACAGTTGCGGAGATAGAAAAGGCCATTAACCAAAAGCCAACTGTATTTAGACCACCGTATGGAGCAACAAACGATACTATCAACGGTCAAATTCCAGTTCCTGTTGTTTTATGGTCGATCGATACATTAGATTGGAAGTATCGCAATGCGCAACAGTTACTACCTAATGTCAAAAATAATTTACACAATAACGCCATTGTCTTAATGCATGATATTCATCAATCGACTGCCGATGGTCTTGATTCCGTGCTTGCTTATTTACAAGGGCAAGGCTATGAATTCGTGACAGTATCGGAAATTCTTCCATATCGTCAAAAATAACCACAGCGAAAGTCCAATAACCTCAAGATTGAGGTTATTGGACTTTCCTTTTTATTTTACAGTTAATGTATCAAGTGGTTTGAAGTCTTTTAGCTGATAGCTCTTCACTTCATTGTTCGCTACTGTGTAAAGAGCGTCATCTATATAGACTACTCGCTGTACACGCTGCTCCCAATTTTCATACTGATCGCCAGTGCTTTTATTAACAATATTTCCTTTTAGGACGATTCCTTTATCTGCAGTGATTTCATAGATTTGCGCGCCTTGACCTTTGTAGACGATTTCATCACCCTTCCCTGCATCATACAGGACAACCGGGAAACCGAAGTAATTGTATTCCTTGTTGCGGAATAGTGCTTTCGGATTGTATTGAACTTCAGAGTACGAGCCTTCTCCGCCTATTTTTACTGTTGATTGTTCCGTTGGATTTTTGAAATCTGAAACATCGAACAATGACATTTTCATATTAGTTGTGACCGTAAAATTACGCTTCGAATATGCATCATAGCGTTGCTCGGTATCATAGCCAATGCCGATTAAATGTGTATCGTCTAATGGATGCAAATAGTTACTAAAGCCTGGAATCTTTAGCTCACCTAGCACAGTTGGTTTTTTCGGATTTGCCACATCAATAACAAACAATGGATCCACTTGCTTAAATGTTACTACATATGCTTTTTCGCCCATAAAGCGTGCAGAATACACTTTTTCACCAGGAGCTAAATCTTTTACTGCACCGAGCTCTTGTAAATTTTCATCTAAAATAAATAGGTGGTTTCGAGATATTTTTTGGTCATCCCACGCATTTCCTTCGGTTGTAACGATGCGGAAATTGCCTTCATATTCATCCATTGAATATTGATTTAACACGGATCCTTTTACTTCCGTCGTACCTACAAAATTTATGGCAGTTCCATCAATATTCCATTTAAAAACTTGTGTATTAGTTGTTCTCGGTATCCAGATCATATCCATCATGCGACCTGAAGCAGGCACCCGATTTCCATCATAAACTGGTGTTGTTAAATAAAGTGCATTCTCCGACATATAAAGTCCACTACTACCACCTAAGTACCCCTTAGTGTTCGCAGTTGTCTTTGCACCATTTTTTAAATCCACCGCTGTAATTAAGTTATATGTTCCATCCATTGTATTTGGTAAAATAGAAATTTTCTCTAGAGGTAAACTTTTGTACTCATTTCCTTCTACACTATCAAATGTTTTCGGTTTTAAATCCGGCGTTTTTTGCTCTCTAAGCATCCAATAATTCGGATACATATTCCCGATTAAATATAATGTATCATCTGTAATTCGAATATCGTTTAAATACCCCTCTTGCCCTACTTCACGTATAAGCTTCGGATTCTTTGGGTTTGAAATATCATACAAAGAGGCTGTCGACATGCTTGTGCCTGTTTTTTCTAAATATTCATCCCCAATCACTATTAATAAATTATCATATAATGCTAGTTTCGAAATATATCGTGACTTCTTCAGTTTGATTGTAGTTGCTAACTGTAATTTTTTCGGATCTCTAGCATTTACTACAGTAATGCCCTGATCCTTTACAGCATAAATAAAGCCATCTTTGACAACAACAATATCCCCTTCTTCCACCCCTTCGACCTGATTATTCGTTGTAGAGGAGTTGTCTGCACTCGCTTTGTCTTCACTCTTTGCCATTTCTACGGTCGCCTCATTCAGTTCTTTTTGTGAGTTAGCTAAAAGTGTTTCGAAATATTGTTGTAGTTCTTTTTCTGATTTTACAGCTTCAAGCTTTTCAATGATGGTAAATGCTATTACTTGCGATGTTGTTTTAGGTCCATCTAGTACAAACGCTTCTTTCTTCACATGTAATTTATAGCTTCCAGGTGCTAAATCACTTACGATCATTGTCTTTTTATCTTCCCCAAATGTTACTGTTGCTGTTACCTTTTGATTTTTGCTATTTGTTACGTAAACATCGTCTTCCGCTACTGCGCTTTCTTTTAGTGCCTCAGTAAAGGATACTTGCCAGCTATAGGTAGTCGTACTCGTACTCTTAGTTTGTGCCTCTACTTTTGGGGTCGAGACCAGCATAATAATTCCTGGCAAAATAGCTAGTACTGCGATGAGTAAAATTGCTAACCAATTCTTTTTCATTATTATTCCTCCCTTTCATAAACTTGTTTATTAATTAGACTACCAAAGAATAGGAAAGTTACATTATTCCGAATTTTTTTATCATTAAAAAAACGAGAGGAAGTGAATCCCTCTCGGCTTAATTACGAGCAGCAGCTATTGTATTTTACGTTAGCTGCTGCTCTTTTTTAAGTTAGACACTTGATATATGGTTATACATTATAGAGATCAGATCAGCCTCTACTCTTGACACTAAAACTTTCTTCTTAATAATTATTGTACATTTACTGTATATGCCCCGTTTTCATTATCAAATTTATAAATGTATAAATAATATTTGCCTGGTTTCGCATTATATTTACCTTTTATACTATTTCCATCTTCCTGTCCATATGCTACGTAATTTCGCATATCAGACTCATGACAAAGCACCCATGTCATGCCAATTTGATTTTCATTTACGACAGCAATATCGATTTCTTTTGGTGACGTAACGTCGAATGTGTATACATCCGTATGATCATCATCCATCAAGCTACCTTTTAGGGGCATATTAAATGGAATCGTAGTCGCTTCTTCTGGACGATTATTTGGTTTTATCTCTGTTTTTGATTCATTTTGTACATTTACTGTGTATGTCCCGTTTTCATTATCAAATTTATAAATATATAAATAATACTTTCCTGGTTCCGCATGAAGTTTACCTGTTATATTATTTCCATCTTCCTGTCCAACTGCTACGTAATTTTGCTTATCAGACTCATGACAAAGCACCCATGTCATGCCAATTTGATTTTCATTTAAGACAGAAATATCGATTTCTTCTGGAGACGTAACTTCAAATGTGTATGCATCCGTATCATCATCGCCCATCAAACTACCTTTTAGGGGCGTATTAAATGGAATTGTCTTCGTTTCTTCTTGATGATTATTCCCTGTTTGTGCGCCCTTCCGTACGGCTACAATTGCATGATCTTTACTTTCTATTCCCTTATCATTTTTCACTATTAATGTCACATTATATGTGCCTTCTTTTTCGTATACATGAGTAGGGTTTGCCTCTTCACTTGTTTTTCCATCACCAAAATCCCAAAGGTAAGAAACGATTTCTCCATCTTTATCTTTTGAACCATCACTCTTGAACTGGATTTCTTCATTTTCGATTCCAGCATATGGACCATTTATCTTTACAATAGGCGCTTGATTATCTCCTTCATCCGTCGCAATGCCGTGGAAAACAATATCATATTCAAATTGGTTTGCTGCATTTACACGGTAGTTGACGAAATACGCTGTCACTGTTTTATAGCCGCTCCACTCTTTTTGCGACAGTTGCTCCAGTACTTCGTTCACTTGCTTACTCATCGTTTTCCAATCTTTAGATTCACCTTGCGTTTCACTGCCTACATACGTACCTTCGAGTGTAAATGTATCAAAGAATTGAGATTTATGTTTTGTCATTTTTACATCTTGTACGTTAGCAACATCGACAATTTCTTGCTCCACTTCGTTTAATGCTTTTGGTGCATGTTCCACTAAATAATCTTCTGTTACTTGTGGCACCTTGTATTTTTCTTGATTATCAATTAATTGCTGCATATAAGCTTGGTATTCAGCATTCAGTTGTGGATCTTTACTTAAAGCGTCACGATACGCATCATAATTTTTCACATCGTTCGCACGAATTAAATCTTGAATTCTATCAAATGTCTCAAATTGATGCGTATACATAAAGGACTGTAGAGCAAAGGAATAGTTATAAAAATCCCATGATCCATATTTCGCAAACAATGTCTGTTTAGCTGTATAGCGTTGTGATGGATCATCTGATAATCCACTAATAATACTCTGACGTGGAACAACATCATTTGTACGCGTTGATCCTGCAAAGAATTCTGCATTTCCTTCTTGGAACCATGTTAGTCGTTCATTTTGATACATATCACCTGTTCCGAATAAACCAGGAACCTCGTATCTACCTTGTAAATAGTGTGTGAATTCATGGCGGAACAGCTCTTCTAAACTATAAATACTTTGCTCCGGCGTACGTTCATATGTAAAGAACGTTCCCTTCTCTTCAATATAAATACCACCATTATTCGTTTCATAGCCGTACAATTGACGGTTTAATCGATATTGATCTGGAGAGTCATAAATAACAACTGTTAATACATCGTCAGCATTACCTGGTTCTAATGCTTTGTCATTCCCAATTACACGGTGATATTGTGCTTTTACTTCTTTTGCAGCCCAGTATAATCTTTGAATTTTGTCGTCTGTTACGTTAGCGCCCGTCTGAAAGACAATCGAGCCATTATCAAACGTATATGTTTTCGGTAAATACTGCTTCTTGCCCTCTTCACGCATTTTCTCTAAATCTACTGCATTTCCGTTAAAGTCTTTTCCATCATAATTTGTAGTAAGTTGCTCTACTGCCACAAAGTAAGCTTCACTTAAATATGGATACATATGCATCGCTTGTGTAACAACTTCTAAACCTTTATCCGGATGACTATGGAATACTCCTAAACGCCCTGCATAATAAATGCCATTATTAATTAACCAACTATTGTTATTTGTTACATTATGTATAAGAGCAATGTTATTCACTTCATTGATGAAACTATCTATCTTTCCATACCACATCGTCGTATTCGCTTCGTTACCTGTCTTATGCATGTACGACTGCAGATCATAATCAATACCATGTATTAAATCATAGATCGCCTGCCCTTTTAAACGATCGCTTTCATATGTAGAGAGATTCTCGTTAAACTGTTTTAAAATCTTCGCAGCATACTGAACTGTTTCTGCATCACTAGAAGCATTACCGATTAATTTCCCATAGGCGGATACCACTTTATCTTGCTCTTCTGTACCAAGTTTAAAGTTCGGATTCTTAGCCATTTCCTTTAATGCTGGTAAACACTGATCTTTGAAACTTCTCTCGTTTAAATAACTTAGTTCCTGATTATAAAATCCTAAATAAAATGCAGAACGCAATACCTCAACAAATGTTTCAATACCCTTTGAGTCATCTTTCGTAAAAGAACTTCCTCTTTTCCCTAATTCATTAATAATAACTTGCATGCGTTCTTTATTTTGATAAAAAGCTTTTGTTTCATCATTGAATTGGAATAAGTCTGTAATTTGATACCAGCGAATATTTCCTAGCGTATCAATTAGCTCACTATCGCTCATTTTATTAAGCTCTGCCGTCGAGTACTGTTCTTGCAATTGCTTCGTTTCAGCAAGCTTTATAGTTGGAGCTGGGTGTTCCGAAAAATCTCCCATTTCCAAACGTTTTTCAAATGATAATGTTTCATCAGCCGTTGTAGAATGTGCGATTTTATCTTTCGAAGTATCTATGCCCACAGGCTTCATTTGTAATACATTATAAGGCGTTTTTTCTGCTGCCGATGCTTCTGCTTGTAACGCTCCGAACGACAGTGCCATTGTACTTACTCCAATTAACACTTGATTGAGTTTTAATTTCTTCTTCATAAAAAATCCTCCTATAGTACTACCTTCATGTGATGGTAATATATTGATTATTTGGAACTATATTGCCCATCTAAAAATAACATATTATGTGAATAAAGCAATATAAAATGTTAATTTTAGAAATATTTTCTTGTATAATTTGAACGCTAAGACACAATTAGACCCTAACACCAATCTTTAACATAAAAAAAGAATCCGAAATTCGGATCCTAACTAGAAAGCAACTGTAATCATTTGGACTCCTACGGTCACAAAGACTACTGAATAGTAAAAAGCCGATTATCCTTTTAACGTTTAGGAAATCGGCTTTTTCTTTATGAAATTTCACTTAGAATATTCACATTTTGTAGGTGCTGCCCCCGAAAGAAGTTAATAGAAGCAAGTCTAATTAACTTTAGACCAATCCATAAATAATCACCATAAAACGACTATTCTTCAAATGGCCATTTTGGTAGCATTTTTGCCAATGACTTATCTTGACGTTTTCCTAATACATAGTCAGCCTGCATAATCGTATGAATCTCCCGCGTGCCTTCATAAATAACTGGTGCTTTCGAGTTACGTAAATAACGAGCGACTGGATATTCATCCGAATAACCATATGCTCCATGAATTTGGACGGCATCATCTGCAGCTTTATTCGCAAAATCACAAGCCTGCCACTTTGCTAATGATGTCTCCCGCGTATTACGTAAACCTTTGTTTTTCAACTCTCCAACACGATATACAAGTAAGCGGCTCATTTGATAGCCCGCTTCCATTTTGGCAACCATTTGCCCTACTAGCTGGTGCTCGCCAATAGGCTTACCAAATGTTTCGCGTTCATGACAGTATTTCACACTCGCCTCAAGACACGCTTGAATAAGACCGACAGCACCTGCAGCTACTGTAAAACGACCATTATCTAGCGCAGACATGGCAATTTTAAAGCCTTCTCCCTCTTCTCCAAGGCGATTCTCTACAGGTATACGTAGATTTTCAAAAAAGAGCTCGCCCGTATTACCAGCACGAATACCGTATTTACCTTTAATGGCCATCGATGTAAAGCCCGTCATGGAACGCTCTACGATAAATGCGCTAATACCATGATGCTTCTTCGATTTATCAGTGTAGGCAAAAACGATAAAATGGTCAGCTAGATCACATAAGGAAATCCATGTTTTCTGTCCATTTAACACGTAAAAATCTCCATCCCTTACTGCGGTGGTAGACATTGCAGCTACATCTGACCCTGCTCCAGGCTCTGTTAAACCAAATGCCCCAATCCGAACTCCTCTTGCCTGCGGAACAAGATATTGCTGTTTTTGAGCCTCTGTTCCCCATTGCATTAAAGTCATGCTATTCAAACCTGTATGAACTGAAACAGCTGTACGAAACGCTGTATCGCCACGTTCAAGCTCTTCACAAACGATGGCGAGTGCATTGTAATCCATCCCACTACCACCGTATTGTTCTGGTACACAAACACCCATTAAACCTAGCTCAGCAAGTCTTGACCAAATCTTCGGATCGAAGCCACCCTCAGCATCCCACTTCGCAATATGTGGAATAATCTCGGCATCCACAAACTGCCGCACTGTTTTACGTAGCATTTCTTGCTCAGTGGTAAATTCGAAATTCATGACCAAGCACCTACCATTTCACAATCATTGCTGATATATGCGACGTCTCCTTAATGACAACACCACGTTTTGCCATCTCTTTAATATAAATGTCGCCCGGTACAATTGATTCAGGTGCAAATACACCGCGCTCTGTAATTTTATTTTCCCCAATCATTTGAGCAACGACAGAAATTGTATTTGCTGTTGCACGAGCCATAGCCGTTTCATTAATTGTCATATCTTTACGCACAACCATTTCGAACTCATAAGTCACTTGTTGTTGCGCTTTTTCACCTGCTACAATTACGCGTAGTAGCACTGCATCAGGTTTTGTACCAAGTTCGAGTTTCTTTTTAAGTGCCTCACGAACAACTGGACGCACAGAAACCTCTTGATCTTCTACCTCTACCTTATTACTAGCATCGAGGAATCCTAAATCTGCTAATAACTTAAACTTGTCTGCATGTCCTTTATAACGGATTGTTTTATATTCTAGTGTTTGGACATTCGGGAATGTCTTATACAATGTCGATATACCGCCAGATGTATAAAAAGCCTCAAGCACACCAAAATCTTTGAAATAAATAGGTTCAACGCCTGATAACGATGGAACTTCTTGAAGTTTACCTTTTTGAATCATTTTTGACGGCTCTGTATAATGATCAAAGACACCATCTAGGGAAAATACACGTGTATAGTGAAGAGGTGGCTTCGGCTCTGTTGGAATACCGCCTACAAATAGTTTAATAGATTCTACCTCATCTAATTTCGAAGCACCGTAACCCGCTAAAATGTTGACCATACCTGGAGCAACACCCAAGTCCGGAATAATGGTTACACCTTTTGCTTTTGCCTCTTCGTCGAGATCTAATATTTTTTCTGTTACACCGCCAATATGACCACCTAAATCCACGGAATGGACACCAGCTGCGATTGCTGCTCTTGCAACACGCTCATTAAAGGAATAGAACAATGCATTAACGACTACATTGCCTTTTGAGATAACTTCCAATAACGAGTCATCGCGTTCAGCATGAAGCTCTACAACTTCAATCTTATCTGTATTTAAAGAGTCCACAAAGTTCTGCGCTATTTTCACGTCTATATCCCCTAAAAATACACGCTCCACTTTACTATTTTTTATTAAATCACGAGCTACCTCTTTCCCCATTAAACCTGCACCTAATACAACAACTTTCATCAAGAACATCCCCTTTCATTGATCTGTTATTCTGTATCGATTTGTGCTCTTTGTAATTTACCGCTATAGTCTACATAAATACTTTTCCATTCTGTATAGACATCTAAAGCAGCTACACCCGAGTCACGGTGACCGTTCCCCGTGCCTTTTGTGCCGCCAAATGGCAAATGGATTTCAGCACCTGTTGTGCCAGCATTCACATAAACAATACCTGTATCTAAATCTCGTTGTGCGCGGAAAATCGTATTCACATCTTGTGAGAAAATTGAACTGGATAAGCCAAATTTTACGCCATTGTTTACTTCGATTGCTTCATCCAAACTTGCTACTTCAATTAAAGAAACGACCGGACCAAAGATTTCTTCCTGTGCAATAATCATGTCAGGCTTCACGTTGGTAAATAGTGTAGGCTCATAATAAACCCCTTTATCATAAGGAGGCTCAGATAAAATTCTACCTCCAGCTAACAATGTCGCCCCTTCTTGTTTGCCGATTTGCACATAGTGACTAATCTTTTCCAATGCGGCTTTGTTAATCACAGGTCCAATCTTCACACCTTCATCCAGGCCGTCCCCAATTGTTAGCTTTTGCATTTCGTCTAATAGACGTTTTTCTAGTTCCTCTCTTACATCTTTATGCACGATCACGCGACTACATGCCGTACACCTTTGACCAGCAGTGCCAAATGCACTCCATAAGATACCTTCAGTAGCTAGCTGTAAATCAGCATCGTCCATAACTATGACTGCATTTTTTCCACCCATCTCTAATGAAATCTTCTTCAGGTGTTTACCACCTAGCTCTGCTACCTTACTGCCTGTTGTTGTAGAGCCGGTAAATGAAATGACCTTAACATCTGGATGTTCAATCAATGCTGTTCCAACTGTTGGCCCCGTACCAAAAACGATATTTGCCACTCCGCCTGGTAAGCCAACCTCTTCAAAAATTTTGCCCATCTCATACGCCATCATAGGCGTCTCATTTGACGGCTTCCAAATGAACGTATTGCCAGCAACTATTGCAGGGAATGACTTCCAAGTCGCAATAGCTACAGGGAAATTCCACGGAGTTATTAAACCTACAACGCCAATAGGTGCCCGTACACTCATAGCAAATTTATTAGCTAGCTCTGACGGTGTTGTCTCCCCAAATAACCGTCGCCCTTCACCAGCCATATAGTAGGCCATGTCTATCCCTTCCTGTACTTCACCCCTAGCTTCTTCAATAACCTTCCCCATTTCTTTTGTTAAAACGGTCGCCAAATGTTCCTTCTTCTCTTTCATTTTTTGACCGATGGCATATAAATAGTCAGCACGTTTAGGTGCAGGTACTAATGCCCAGCTTTTTTGCGCAATTTTTGCAACCGCTACCGCTTCATCTACCTCACTTGCAGTAGATAACGGTATTGTAGCTAGCTGCTCCCCATTAGCAGGGTTGGTCACTACTATACTTTGTAAATGTGAATTTGTTACCCATTCACCGCCGATATAGTTTTTAATTTCCACTACATACACCCCCTGAACTATCTATTGTGCCTCTGCCTCAATGTTACCAATTGCATTGCTTTCAAGCAGATATCATCTATTACTCTATAGTATATAGAATTGAGTGTGTCAAAATTCCGAATTTTTAATATATAGAGGTTAAAGAGCGTGCTTTTGCAGCAATAACATCGGTGACAATCGTCAGTGGCTTTATTTTCTTTAGCTGAACCATTGATGTCAGTTACGGATGAAAGTCTTTTGTGAGCAATCAATTATGCCTCGGCATAATTGCGCCCGGAGGTTTTAACTTCTTTCAGCGGGATGTTTGACACTCGCTGAAAGAAGTTAAAACAATCATAAATTCCAGCTAAACAAAAATAAAAATACTCATTCTAGTGTTTTACATTCGACATTTACTAGCTTATTCCCTTTTTTTCTAAAATATTTAATTATACGATGAAACTAATACAACTTATAATCGTATATAATAACAAAATTATTTTTTGGAGGAATCCTTTATGAATAATCACGAAATTGACTACAAATTATATGGCGACGATATGCAATACGTGCAAGTTGAGCTTGACCCTCAAGAAACAGTGGTAGCTGAGGCTGGAGCTTTAATGATGATGGATGATTCTATCCATATGGAAACGATCTTTGGCGATGGTTCAACAGGAAGCCTAGAAAGTGGACTTATGGGTAAATTATTTGGAGCTGGAAAACGTCTAATTACAGGTGAAAGTTTATTCATGACGACATTTACGAACGTTGGTTCAGGTAAACGCCATGTGTATTTTGCTTCTCCATACCCTGGTAAGATTATTCCAATGGATTTAAGCCAATTGAACGGAAAGATTATTTGTCAAAAAGATGCCTTTTTAGCTGCTGCAAAAGGAGTTTCAATCGGCGTTGAATTCCAGAAAAAAATCGGTGTTGGCTTCTTTGGTGGTGAAGGCTTCATTATGCAAAAGCTTGAAGGAGACGGCATGGCTTTTGTACATGCAGGTGGCACTATTCACGAAAAGACTCTAGCACCTGGTGAAGTATTACGTGTTGATACAGGCTGTTTAGTTGCTATGACATCTGATGTAGATTACGATATCGAAATGGTCAAGGGCGTAAAAACTGCATTATTTGGTGGTGAAGGTATCTTCTTCGCAACTTTAAAGGGTCCAGGTAAAGTATGGATCCAATCATTACCATTTAGCCGTTTAGCAAGCCGCGTCTTCGCTGCAGCACCAATTTCTCAAGGCGGTGGCGGTCAATCTAAAGGTGAAGGCGGCATTGGCGGTTTATTTGATATGTTTAATAAATAATGGACGCTATTTAATCAATTATGCCGAGGCATAATTGTAGCCGTCGCTAAGATAAACAATGCGTCCGGAATCGGCTTTTGTCCAACAACTGTTTTTTATGCGAAAGCGTAGCGACAGCAGCACAATGTTTTTTACGCGAAAGCGTAGTGCTGACGTAGCAACAGGTACAGATGTTTGGACACCCGCAGAAATTAGTTAAAGGAGCACATCTAATTACGATGTGCTCCTTCTCTTATAATCACAGTTGATTTACACCATTTATTCCCCAAAAAACAAATCTTTACAGCTTTATTACAAAAGGTACCCCTACTTCTGTTACCTTCAGTGTCATCAATCTATTCGATTCGTTACAGCCTTGCCCTGCCCATATGCGGTAAGCTCTTTAACGTTCAGCATCAGCATAGCAGTTCTAGTTTGAAGCGAGGCACTACCGATGTGCGGAATTGCTACAACATTTGGAAGCGTCAATAAGGGATGACTCAAAGCTATAGGCTCTTGTTCAAAGACATCTAGCCCAGCTGCCCACAACTTACCATTTTTCAACGTATCATACAGTGCATTCTCATCGATAATGCCACCACGTGATGCGTTAATTAATACTGCGTCATCCTTCATCAAAGCTAGTTCCTTTGCTCCTATAAGTCCTACTGTGTCATTATTAAAAGGTGTCATAATAACAACAAAATCCGATTGTTTTAAAAGATCCTCCAATGATACATATTGAAAGCCATACATTTCTTCTACCTCATGGCGACGTCTACGATTGTTGTATAAAATTTTCATATCAAAACCTTTTGCTCGTCTAGCAACAGCTTGGCCAATACGTCCCATACCAATAATTCCTATAGTGGATCCTGAAACATCTTTACCTACTAATTGCATCGGATACCAGCTTTTCCATTTACCCTCACGCAAATATCGTTCACTTTCTGGAATTCTTCGAGCAGTAGCAAGCAATAATCCCCATACTAAATCTGCAGTCGTATTTGTTAAAACTCCTGGAGTATTAGTTGCCATTATTTCACGCTTACGCAAAGCTTTGACATCAATGTTATTGTATCCAACAGCTAAATTAGTCACGAGTTTTAGTTTGGGTGCGTGTAATAATAACTCTTCATCGACTTGGTCAGCAAGCGTTACCCACAATACTTCACAATCTGCAACAGCTGCCAATAGTTTTTCTCGTGGTATAACAATTTCCTCCTCTTCCCATTGTTCGATATCATAATACTCTTTCAACGGTTCAACTATATGCGCTGGGAACTTTCGTGTAATAAATAATCTCTTTTTCATATTCCGAACACCCCTCAATTCAATTCGCCTATAGCTTAACACTTAGAACGCTCATTTTCTAGGGATTTCTTATCTTTACGTGTGTGATAGCTACTCTTTTCTGGCACTCTTCAAACTTCATCCATCTATTTACTGTTTTATCCTTCAGAAAGACGATTTTGTCCTATTATTTATGAAAAATAAAACACGATTTGTTCAAGAGATTAACAACTCGGGGATCAACAGTTCTATCTGTGCTTAAAGCGAAGCGTCAGCAACAAAAGCGGCTTATCGGACGCCCCGAGAAAGCAAAAAAACTATGCATAGGCTCTATGCATAGTCGTTAAAAATCTCTAATTGTTGTATCTAATCGATTGGCAACTTGTTTTAATTCCTCAGAAGATTCTCCAATCGTTTCTATAATTTCCGCCAGTTCCGTTATTTTCAGTCCGACGTTTTGGAAGTTTGAGATAGAACCGTTTACTGAGCTAGATATTGCGTCGAATGCTTTTAAAGATTCCTCATTTTGCTCAATACTATTGTTCACCAGTTCTTGAATCTCATGAATTGCTTGAACAACTTGTTGTGTAATCCCATTAGACATAGTTATGAGATTCGCAATTTGTTCAACCGAAGTTTTCGTCTGGTCTGCAAGCTTACGAACTTCGCTCGCCACGACTGCAAAGCCTTTTCCGTGCTCTCCTGCACGTGCAGCCTCAATAGCCGAATTTAACGCAAGTAAATTTGTTTGACCAGAAATATTTTTTACTATTTCAATGACAGCATTAATTTTGGAAGAAGAATGATCTAATTGCTCCACCATACCCGACATTTCAACTGTTTTATGATGAATTTCCCCTGTTTGCTCATTAATTAATATTATTTTAGAATAACCTTCAGACGATACCTCTTGCATTGTTTTTGCCTCATCGATACTTTCCTTCAAGTATTCATTCACTTCTTTGGCGTTATAAACGAGTTCGGTCACTGTTTCATTGGTACTATGAGATTGGGTCTCTAGCTGCGTAGATATCCCACCTATAATTTCCTTAACATGTGCTCGAACACTATCCTGTTGCTTCTCAATTAATGTATTAGCATAATTATCATATTCCTCTAGGACAATCTGTTGTTCAAAATTACACATTTTACTAACGGCCTCACAAAACTTTTCTTCTTCATCCCTCGTTAATTGAAGTTTATACACAATCTGTCTTAAAAATTTTTCAAGGTTTTGAAAGGCTGCTAAATACCACTTAGGATACAAGTTAATCTTCACATGCA
This sequence comes from Lysinibacillus sp. NPDC096382, assembly GCF_044762845.1. Lineage (NCBI taxonomy): Bacteria > Bacillati > Bacillota > Bacilli > Caryophanales > Bacillaceae > Lysinibacillus > Lysinibacillus sp. NPDC096382. Next base: position 91,597 of record NZ_JBIWFC010000017.1, on the reverse strand, counting down.
TTTTTGCTACTCGCCTTCTCTTCTTCAAAAATGCATCGTCTATACGCCCTTCGAACATTTCTATAATATGATGGCTTAATGTTTGGCGTAACTTCTCACTAGAGCTATACTTTTCAATAACCTCACGTAATGTTGGCACACTCTCAATCGCATGATAAAATGCTGCCACTACCTCTCCAACATTTCGTTCAATATACGGTTTTAAACTTCTAATTAACTGTAAATCTTCTCTAGTTAAATTTACTAGATTTAACTGTAGTAAACGTTCCTGATCTTGAATAATAACCCCTATACTTGATTCATCAGTAATCTCAATTGTATTCTTCTTAAATTTATTTCCAATTTGAAACAATTTTCCCACCTCTTTGTATGTCTATTCTACCAAATATAATCAGAAAACAAAAAACTCTCTGAATTTAATTATAAGTTCTTTACAACTGTAATGACAATATATAGGAAAAAAATATCTGTTTTGCAATACGCAATAATCTAACATACTACTTTCGAACAATACTTATTAACCATGCATTTCTTCTTAATTTGATCAATTATGCCTCGGCCTAATTGCCGCTGACGCTTCGCTTTCGCGCAGAAAACATTTGCCGAATCGGCTTAGTACTTAGAGGATCAACACGATGTCGGTCATTCGTTCATGCCACAGGACGTGGCGTTCGTAGGCTGAGTTCCTCTATTTCAGCGGATAGTTTTTTGTGCCGAAAGCGTAGCGACAGGTAAGATGTTTGTACACCCGCTGAAAGAAATTAAAAAAGCCACTCATTCTTAATAGAAGAGTGACTTTATTATTTACATAAAGATAATAACAGCTAGTACAGCAGCTAGTACTATACGATAAATAGCAAATGGCATTAATTTCACTTTTGAAATAAGTGCTAAGAAGAATTTAATTGATAGTAATGCGAAGATAAATGAGCTAATGAAGCCTACTACATAGAATCCAAAATAATCCATAGATAGCGTATCCCAGTTTTTCAGGACAGATACTAAACTAGCACCCGCCATAATTGGTACTGCCATAATGAAAGTAAAATCTGCTGCCACACGGTGACTCATGCCAAATAGTACACCACCAGATATTGTTGCCCCTGAACGGGAGAATCCTGGCCAAAGTGATAAACATTGTACTAACCCTACTTTAAAAGCTAAACCATAAGAAATTTTATCTAAAGAATCCACTTTTGGTCTTTTCGGTGCTAATTTATCGGCAGCAATCATTAAAAGTGCTCCAGCTACTAAAGCATATATAACATGCTCTACTTTAAATAAATGATCATCGATAAAATCTTTGAACGCAAAACCTAATATAACTGCTGGCAACATACCCATAATCACATGTAGTAAGTTGAAGTGACCTTTCACAGATTTCGATTGGCCATCAATTTTATAAAGTCCCACTAAATTTAACATTCGCTTCCACATAACAACGACTACCGCTAAAATGGAGCCAAGCTGTACAACAATTTTAAACGTATTGGCGGGATACATCCCTAAAAACTCCTCTGTCTTTAGCCACATATCGTCTACAATAATCATATGACCTGTCGACGACACTGGCGCAAACTCTGTCATTCCCTCGACAAAGCCCAAAATAAGCGCCTTTAATAATTCAATGATATCCACGTTTTCACCTTACCTTTTATAAATTAAATACCAACATATTATAAAATACACTTTTTCATATACTATGACTATAACATTCAGTTATGAGTAGACTGCCTTATCACCATAACGTGGCGTTGATTTCCGTTCCGGCTGGGTGCTTTCGCACAGAAAACATCCGCTTCCGCTCCATGGGCTCATCTGTGAAGCTAGTCCCCAAGGAGTCGCCCAACCTCCACTCCAATCAACTTATTCACATGTCATTTATTTCAAAATGTCTTCAGATAACGGACCAAAATTCACCATAATACAGGGGTTATTTTGAGCCCAAGCGTAATTTACCAATTAACGGAAATTTATATTTACAACCCATAATTCGGAACGGCTGCCTATTCGCATTGGCGGACCCCAAAAGCCAAAACCTGATGAAACAAGTGTATGCATTTTTTCCTTTATGTTATAACCATAATCAAGTTCAAATACACGAGCCGTTATATACTGATTAGGCCATAGTTGACCTTTATGTGTATGCCCTGACATATGGAAGTCTACGCCCATTTTTGCAGGCGTAATTAAATCATTTGGGGTATGATTCATAACAAACCAAGGCAAATCATCCGCTGTCTTCAATGCATCTAGTTGCTTTCTATCCTTGTTTGTAATATCCTCTTGCCCCGTTAATACTATCACATTATCGATTCTAATAGTTTCATCACACAAAACTTTTACATTAGCATTTTCCATCTCTTTAATAAATTCAGGGATTTTCTTGCCATAGTATTCGTGATTGCCTAGTACACCGTACACTCCATATGTCGATGTTAATTGCTTCATCACATCTGCCATTCCATCTTTAGCAAACCATTTAGGATCGTCATCCACAATATCCCCAACTAAAAAGACGATGTCTGGTTGTGCTTCATTCGATAAAGTAACAAAGCGTTGTAAATGCCTTTTATTTGAGAGAACCCCTAAATGAAAATCTGAAGCAACTACAACTCTCATCGAATCTAGCTCACTACTCTTTTTATCCATCGTTATTTCTAAATGACGGACAACAGGTGAATATGCTAAATAAGTGCCTACAATACTTAGTACAAAAAACATAGCAATGGCTATACTTCCAATGATCTGTACACTTTTAAAGGGGCTTAACCAAATAATCAAGTGTGCTAACAAGCAAAGCATTAATCCGTATTCAAAAATAAACATCCAGTAATTATGGATTATTGAAAAGACTCGTAAGGACTCATGCAATCTACTAATAACAATACTAAACGCAATGATATACAGTACTACCCAATATAAAATTGGGAATCGGAACCACCCCATTGCCACAAGCCACTGTCTCAATCCCCATCCTAAGTAAAAAGTTAATGCACTATATATACTTATTAATAGAATTCCACCGATTACTTTAGGCATTTCAGTTCCCTACTTTCATATAGTCTTAGTTGATTATAGCATTATACTTAATCTTTAAATTTGCATTAAGTATTCTTATTGAAAGTATGTAAGGGCAACCAATCTGCTCAATATATTGTACATTTTTCTTGTCATTTAATCGTATGATTTACATGACAATCTAATTAGGAAGGTGACAATATCGTAATCTAGGCAAATGATTGGATCTCTTCTGGTTTACAGTGAGACCTTGGAGCGCTTATCGGAAGCGCCTATGAATCAAATCATGTTATGTAAGACCCCTCCTTACAATTCACTATAATTATTAGATGATGTAAAAAAATCTATGAATAATATACTTTGATTTTTCCGAATTTTTAAGTAACATTGTAATTGCAAGAAAAAATTTACGCATGTACGGGAGAAAAAAGGGGTGTTGTTCATATGGCAAAATATAAATTTGAATCAACAGAGCATGAGTTATTTCGTAAAACCTTACGTAAGTTTTTAGCAGAAGAAGCTGAACCACACTATCCACAATGGGAGAAAGAGCATCTTATTCCACTTGAGTTTTGGCGTAAGCTTGGAGAAATGGGCTATCTATGCCCTCAAGTAGAAGAACAATACGGCGGTCTCGGACTAGATTTTAGTTTTGGCGTTATTATTCAAGAAGAGCTTGAGCGTGTAGGTTCGAGCCTTATTGGCGTTGGTCTGCATAACGATATTGTCGTTCCTTATATTGAAGCATACGGCTCAAATGAGCAAAAATCACGCTGGCTACCAAAATGTGTTACAGGCGAAAATATTACTGCAATTGCTATGACAGAGCCAGGTGCAGGTTCGGATTTGGCAAACATTCAAACAACTGCTATTCGTGATGGTGATTACTATATCGTCAACGGGCAAAAGACATTTATTACAAATGGTATTCATACAAATTTAGCAGTCGTTGCTGTAAAAACAAATCCTCAGGCAGAAAAAAAACATCGCGGTATTAGCCTCCTTGTCATCGAGGACGGGACGCCGGGCTTCACGAAAGGTCGCAAACTCGAAAAAGTTGGCATGCACGCGCAGGACACAGCAGAGCTTTATTTTGAGGATTGTCGTGTACCTGTAGAAAATCTCCTTGGCGAAGAAGGTAAAGGCTTTATCTATATGATGGAAAAGCTACAGCAAGAGCGTCTAGCAGTAGCCATCGCTGCGCAAACGGCTGCTGAGGACATGCTGGCCTTAACAATTGATTATGTAAAATCACGCAAAGCTTTCGGAAAATCAATTAGTGACTTCCAAAATACACAATTTAAAATAGCTGAAATGGCGACAAAAATTGAACTGGGCAAATCATTTTTAGAATCTTTAATAGAGGAACATATCGCAGGAAATGATGTTGTGACAAAAGTTTCGATGGCAAAATACTGGATAACGGAAAATGCACGCGAGCTTGCTATTCAGTGCATGCAGTTACATGGTGGCTACGGTTATATGGAGGAATACAAGATTGCTAGAAGATATCGAGATATTCCTGTCATGTCCATTTATGCAGGTACTAACGAAGTCATGAAAGTGATTATTGCCAAGAATTTAGGTTTATAACTTTGAACCTGAAATGTATTCTCTTCAGCAAGACGAGGGGATTGATTTCCTCCGTTCCTGCGAGCGCCCGATGAGTCGCTTCACTTCTTTACAAAATTCCAGCACAAATGATGTGTAAGTGTAGTGTTAGCGCATTGGCAGCGAATTAAAGCGAAGATCCGGGGTGACGGATTGTTGGGCTGGATCGACGGATGAATTGGCACAAGTGACGGTATAAAGAGCTGAAGTGACGGATAGAACCGTCTTAATCGTGGATAAGAACATCATATTCGCGGATAGAGCCGTCTTAATCGTGGATAGGACATAGTATCTGCGGATTGAACCGACAATCGTGGATTGGAACGTCAAATTCACGGATTGAACCGTCTTAATCGTGGATTGGAACGTCTTAGCTGCGGATAGAGCCGACAAAGTCGCGGATTGGAACGTCATATCCGTGGATTGAACGTCATTGCCGCGGATAACCCCGCCATACCAAAAAACAGCGGGCAAAATGTTTGCCGCTGTTCTTTGTCTATGCTGTTGGAATTCGAACAATTACTTTAAATAAATCTCCATCTACCTCTATACTCATACGAGCATCATGCAAATCTACAATGGATTGTGCTATGGCTAAGCCTAGCCCTGAGCCCTCTGTATGACGTGATGCATCAGCTCGCTTAAAGCGTTCAAATAACTCATCAGCATTCTCGCTAATTTCATATTTTGCAACATTCTTCACTGTGAATTCAGCATCACCTTCTGCCGTCCGTTTCAATGTTACATAAACACGTGTGCCTTCTAATGCATATTTCAAAACATTAACGATTAAATTATCGATTAATCTCCACCATTTTTGTCCATCCACATATGCGTAGATTGGCTCATGTGGTTTTGTCATGCGTAAATCTAAATGCGCCTGTGCTAAATCTTCCTCATGCTCCCCTACCGCCTGCTGTACAAGCTGGGTTAAATCAACTCGAGTGCGATGAAGCTCCATATTCCCACTCGCCATTTTAGACACTTCAAAAAGATCCTCAATCAGTAATTTTAGACGTTCTGATTTTTTATCAAGGATATGAATGTATTGCTTACGCTCTTCCTCTGTAACATCAGGATTTTTTAATAAATCTGTATACGTAATAATAGATGTTAACGGCGTGCGTAAGTCGTGACTAACATTCGTAATAAGCTCTGTTTTTAAACGCTCACTTTTTGCCTGTTCATGCATAGACGTGCGTACGCCGTCCCTTAAATGATTAAGATTTTCTGCATGCCCAGCGAGTGGTGATTTGCCCATTACCTTGACATCGCGATTTAAACGCCCTTCTGCCATGTCTTTCGTATCCTTCATAATTCGGTTTAAATAGCCCATTCTAGAAAGGAAGAGAATCATGGCTGGTATACCGATCATTGCACAGATGCCCAACATTAAAAAGGGGAATCCGCCACCTCCTACCATTGTGGCAACAAGGCTGCCACCACCGAAAAACGCTGCCCCAATCATTACAATGGAATGTAATGCAATGGAACGATTTATAAATAAATCTGTGATTGATCCGCCAAGTGACCATAAATAGCTAGCTTTTAAGTCTTCTTTTAATTTCTGTGTTGTATTCACTCGATCATACAACCAAATAAGCTGTACAAAGAACAGCATTGCAATAATGATTAAGGCACCTATTTTAAACAGCAAACTAATTAAGTAATGTACATAGTTAGATTGATAAGGGACAAACTCAATCGATTCAAAAGCAATTTCAGATGCTATAAAATATATGAATGCACTTATTATTAATAATCCAATCGGGTAGTCAATTTTCATCTTTGCAAGAGCTTCTTTTTCCTTTAAACCTTGTACCATCTGCAGTACTTCTTTACGCCCTTTCCATGCAAAAATAGCTGCCACAATACTCGTTAGCCATATAAAGTAGAACATGTATTGATTGCGTGTAAAATGGTCATATCCTCCCAAGATATCGACTGTTTGGGCTGATTTTTTTGAAATGGTTATGATACCAGTGTAATCAGAAGTTTCCCTCAAATCCTCTATATCCACGTAGCTATCGGCCCGGTAAACAAATTGGTTTAAATTATCAAGTATATTCCAAGCAGTTAATGGGTGTTGTCCGTTATACTTAATTTTGAACGCACTACTATCCGAAACATCACCGGAACGATATGTTTTGCCTGTTTCAATGTTCGTTAATTCATAAGACCAATAATTATAATTTTTCGCAAAACTCTTTGCTTCTTCATTTGCTGCCTTTATATATTGATCAACAAGCTCTTCCTTTTGAGCTAGGATTTTTTTACGGACATGCTCATCATCCTCAAAATTACTCGTAATATCTTTAATTATTGCATCCCGCTCTTTCTCAAGCTTGGCTTTTAATTCCGTTGCATTTACATTAGCAGCTTCTTGAATACGTCCTTCATATTGAGTTTTAATACTATCTATCTGTTCTCCTAATGTTCCATAGCGATTACGATGTTCCTCTATTTCACTTTGTGTAACTACAATTTTTCTTTTCAAATCCTCAGCTATTGGCATGTTCAACACTAATGGTCCTAATTCTGACTGAAAATTATCAAGTTCATGCTGGAAATTTTCAGATTGAAAATACGACTTTCCAATATATTGGTACCCGATCTTAGAGAACGTAAATATACCGAAAATTACCCAGATTAAACATATAAGAACGAGAAGAGGTTTCCAATTTTTCAACATACTTTTAACTCCTCTCTAAAAAATTTTCTCAAGTAATTGTAACATCCCCGAAGAGCGTGAAGTTACTATTTGATAGGCATACACACCGAAATAAATTAGTCCAATAACCCCTGCTACAAACCCTGCAATTGTAACATACTGCTCTATTTTATTTTTCCATTTTATAGCCAACGCCCCACACCACCTTTAAATAGCGTGGATTTTTCGGATCTGCTTCGATTTTTTCACGTATTTTTCGAATGTGTACAGCCACAATATTTTCTGCATTGTAAGCTTCCTCATTCCACACACGCTCATAAATCTCTCTTATCGAAAATACACGCCCTACATTTTTCATTAATAATTCCGTAATCTTATATTCGATTGGTGTTAATCGAACAGGCTCACCTTCTAAAATGACTTCCTTTGCATCTTCATCTAATACAAGTCCGTCGATTTCCACCTTTGCTGCTCCCTCATTGTACGTCCCAAGTTGTACATAACGTCGCAGCTGAGATTTCACTCGAGCCAACAACTCTAGCGGATGAAAAGGCTTTGTGACGTAATCATCAGCGCCTACAGACAAGCCATGAATTTTGTCGCCATCCTCCGCCTTTGCACTAAGCATAATAATTGGAATATTGCGCTCTTCTCTAATTTTAAATGTTGCTGTAATTCCATCCATATTTGGCATCATAATATCTAAAATAATTAAATGTACTTCATTGTTTTCTAATTTTCCGAGTGCCTCTAAGCCGTCAGCAGCTTTAATGACATTGTAGCCTTCATTCTTTAAATAGATTTCAATACCATCACGAATATCTTGATCATCGTCTGTTACAAGAACTGTTAGTTTCGTCATGATATACACCTCGCTCTCAATTAATAGTGTACCTTTTAAATCTTAAAAACCGGTTAGTATAAAAATGAAGAATTTCTTAAGGTTTTAACTTTGGCGGGTGTCACGGAATCGAAAAGGAATTCACAAAAGGATGTTCGCCGTTATCACAGGACGTGATGGTTTTAGCCTTCGCTTCGTTCCCCATCGCTAATCCCCAAGGAGTAGGCTAGTCTAATTCCCCCAGGATAGCCCCTTCCCCATTGTTAACATAGTTGATGTTCCCCACATCTTTGTCGCAAAATTTCCAAAGTTTACATTCTAAAGCATCACAAAAGACAGGAGAGAGCTACCAAACGTTACAATGGTTCCAATAGCTACACCTGTAAGACGAATTGATGAGAAAAAAAGACCTTGAATAACGCAGCGAAAATGTCCATTTCCTTGAACATTTCAGACAGCTCATTTTACATTGCAAAATGGTAATAGCTAATCATCATTATTGCCCCCTTAACCGTCACAACTCATTAACATTAATAATACAGATTTATCCAAAATCAAACAATTACCATTTTCCTTTTTCTTTCATTTATTAACCCATAGTAGGCTTTCTATTAAATGGAGGTTATAATAAAAACAATAAAAGGAGCGAAATTTATGTATAAAACAATTGAAGAAACAGCCATCGAACTTGGTATGCCAGAGGATCAAGTACTTCGCCTAGTTTACGAGGGCCGTATTCGTTCAGTATACGACGGAGACCAAATACTAATTAATAGCGGGCAATTTAGCACTTATTTTGAGCAGTTAGATCGTATTAAAGAGGAAATAGAGATTTGGCGGAATACACCTATTCCAGAGGATATCGATGTTAAAGATGAGGATTAAAAAAATGCCTATCATTCAAACAAGTAGAACATTGTTGAATGATAGGCTTCTATTATATTGTTACGACAAATCCAGCTCGCTTACCGATAATTTCCGCATAATCCTCAACCATTACACTAGCTGTTGGATACATGCCTGCCCCAGGTCCAACTAGCGTCAATGTGCCAATATAATTAGTATCTAATGCCACAGCATTATTGACATCATCAACTGGATAAAGTGGATGTTCTTTATCAACTAATTGCGGGCCAACCTTTGCAACCACTTTACCATCTGCTAGTTTCTCAACCTCAGCAACGTGGCGGTAACGCAAGCCTTTTTCACATGCTTCTTTTACTTGTTCTGCTGAAATACTATCAATACCTACTACTTCGACGTCAGCCCAGTCTGGTTGTTCTCCAAATGCCAAAGCACTTAAAATCATTAATTTTTTAAAGGCATCCTGTCCTGAAATATCATTATAAGGATCTGCCTCTGCATAGCCTAAATTTTGCGCTTCTTTTAGTGCAGTTTCGAACGACCAGCCTTGTGAACGCATTTTCGTTAAAATATAGTTGGATGTCCCATTTAAAACACCCTGAATACGACTAACATCATTGACAAGCAAAATGTTTTTCATCGTTTTAATAACTGGTACACCGCCAGCAGTCGTTGCCTCAAAGCCTACAAAAACACCGTTTGCTTTTGCAAGATCCTGTAGCTCCAAGCCTCGTTTTGCAAACATTACTTTGTTAGCGGTGATGACATGACATTTATGTTCCACAGCGCGCTTTAAATAAGTAAATGCTGGCTCCTCATTGACAATCGCCTCAAAAACAACCTGCATACCTGGTTCTGCTAAGACTTCATCCATACTAGTTGTCATTAAATGCGCTGTGCCTGGTACACGTTCACGGCTAGTATCTGTAACTAAAATTTTTGCTACTTCTAGCTCAATTCCTAATTTATTTTTAAGCTCTTCACGCTTTTCGTTTAATATATGGTAAATTCCTTGACCTACCGTTCCAAATCCTAATATAGCTGCCTTTATAGTTGCCATTGTTGTATTCCCTCCAACTTACATTCCGCAGTTTCATTAAATTTATTTCGTCTCAGCTTAATTCGGACATATTTTGAATTGTGCGCCGACTTTACAAAGCAGGTCAATTTGCCGTGTTTCCAACACTTCGTTTTCAAACAGATATTTAGGTTAAGTCATCTAACCTTCGCTACAAAAAATATTCTGAATGAAGCTAAAAAACCTTTGAAACACACACAAATTCAAATAATTCAAAATTCAACTTAAAGAAAATTGTAACGTAAATACTTACATTGCACAAGAAAAATCTTTCTAGGATGGACATTTGTTTTCTGTAGACGTGCAAAAGAAATCGTTCTCATCCCTTTTATTATATGATTTTTCACTCGAATCTATAATGATGGAACAATTATTGACTTTTCTTTATCAATTGTGCCTCGGCATAATTGTGTCCGGAATCGGCTTTGTGCTTGCACAAAAAACTCCTTCCCGATTCCATGGCATCCACCGGAGGCTTTAGGCCAATATGATGTTGGTCACTCAGTCGTTGTTGTTGTTGCTGTCGCTTCGCTTTCGCACAGACAAAACCGTGTTGCTGTCGCTTCGCTTTCGCACAGATAAATTGCCACAGGACGTGGCGCTCTTAGACTGAGTTCCTTTATTTCAGCGCATGTCTTTTGTACCGAAAGCGTAGCGACAGGTACAGATGTTTGCAAACCCGCTGAAAAGAAACTTAACTACGTATTAATCTCACCAACTATAAATGTGAGAGACTTCTGTAACTGCACTTCCATTACAAATATATTTGCTGAAAGAAGTTAAAAAACAAATGCCTTTCTTCTATTATATATATGTATGTAAAGACATTCATAAAAATTGTTCTTTTGAAATATATTAATAAAAATTTTTTCTGTATATTTTCATCGTCTAATTTAAAAAGCTCATTCCCTGTAGCAGCAGAGAATGAGCCAAAAATATGAGGGATAATTAACTAGCGTTGGCTAGCAATTTATAACGATATTGTGTTAAAGCTTGTTGAACTAATCCTATTTCCTCCCACGTATAATTTGGTATTGCATACGTACGTTCAACTAATTGGAATGTACCGTATTTTAAATAATACTCTGTCGCAGGAAGAGGAATATGATTTGCTCCATAGCTTTCATAAGCTTCGAAAACTTCTTTTACTGTATAGCCTTCCTCTTTGACATAGACCATTTCATTAAAAGCAGAATGTCCAAAGTTCTCTTGCCATTTACGTTCAACTGACGCAAGTATGTTTTGAATGGACATGTTGTTCACAAACACATGACCTTCATTTAATTCATAAATAAGATAAGATGCAATGTTTTGCGCACTATACACATTTCCCATTTAAAACACTCCTTTATCATCAGTTTTGTAGAAAGAGTAGCTACTGGCTGAGTAACTACTCCTCTTCATCTATTCAAAAGTGGGGGAGCACTTATGAAACTAAATTAGTTTAAGCATTAATTGAAAACATTGGTTCTAGGTTGGTAGCCCTTCGAACACTTTTCTTATTTCCTAGTATAAAACAAGGAATTAAGAAAATCAATAATACTTATAAAATTACTAGGTATTAATTTTCAGCTTCTTCACCAAATGAGGAGAGCGGATGATGTAGCAACGTTTGACGCATTACCAAATGAGGCCTATCGAATGAGAAAATACGTAAACGCTACAACATTAGCCAATGTCCTTTATTTATTAAGCTTCTACTTTTTGTTGTGAAGCTGTTACTTGTTCAATAGCTTGTTCTAAATCTTCAATGATGTCCTCTACTGCCTCTAAACCGATGGATAAGCGAATGAGCGACTCGGTTACGCCAGTTTGGATTAGCTCTTCAGCAGATAGTTGCTGATGTGTAGTAGATGCTGGATGAATAATTAATGATTTCGCATCCCCTACATTTGCTACGTGCGAGAATAATTTCACACTATCTATTAATTTACGCCCTGCTTCACGTCCACCTTTAATACCAAATGTAAGCACTGAACCGAAGCCATTTTTTAAATATTTTTTAGCTAAATTATAGGTAGGGAAATCTTCTAAGCCGTTGTAATTTACATATTCCACAGATGGGTGGTTTCGTAAATATTCAGCTACCGCTAATGCATTTTCATTGTGTTTAGGAATACGCAAATGAAGCGTTTCTAAACCTTGTAATAAATTAAATGCTGCATCTGCACTTAATGTTGGACCAAAGTCGCGTAGTAATTGCACACGCAATTTTGTGGCGAATGCTGCCTCTGCTGTGTCAATACCATAACGTAAACCGTGATAAGAAGCATCTGGCTCAGTAAAACCTGGGAAACGGCCACGAGTCCAATCGAACTTCCCTGCATCTACTACAACGCCACCTAACGTTGTTCCGTGGCCACCAATCCATTTTGTTGCGGAATGAACAACAATATCTGCACCGTAGTCAATTGGTGTAGAGCCATATGGTGAAGCAAATGTGCTATCAATAATTAATGGCAAGCCGTTTTCATGTGCTATATTTGCTACTGCTTCAATATCTAGTACCTTTAAACTTGGGTTACCGTAAATTTCAGCGAACACGGCCTTTGTTTTATCAGTAATAGCTGCTCGGAAATTTTCTGGATTTGTTTCGTCTACAAAAATCGTTTTAATACCGTAGTTTGGTAGTGTGTTGGCGAATAAATTATAAGTACCTCCGTATAAAGAGCTACCTGCAACGATTTCATCGCCTGCCCCTACAAGATTTAAAATGGAGAATGCGATAGCTGCTGCACCAGATGAAAGTGCTACCGCTGCTGTACCGCCTTCTAATAAAGCGACGCGTTTTTCAAAAACATCTACAGTTGGGTTTGTAATTCGTGTGTAAATATTGCCGGCTTCCTCTAAGGCAAAAAGACGTTGCGCATGAGCAGTGTCTTTAAAAACGAAAGCCGTTGAGCGATATATCGGTACTGTTCGTGATCCTGTTACCGGGTCTGGCTCTTGGCCACCGTGTAACAGCAATGTTTCTGGTTTAAATTTTGTCATTGTATACCTCCAAATGGTTATTTTTTTACGATGGTACCGGAGATGAGGAGGATTTTTTTAGTAGAAAACAAAAACCCTCTTCAGCTAAGAAGAGGGTTGCGGCTGCAAGTTTTCCTCCCCTTATCTGCCAGATCCAATAAGAATCTGTAGGAATTAGCACCTTAGCAAGTTCATCACTTACTGGTTGCCGGGCATCATAGGGCCTATCCCTCCGCCGCTCTTGATAAGAGTATGAGATTCAATTTCCATCGTTGTTACACAGTATAAACATAGACTTTTTCACTGTCAATACTAAAATTTTATTTTTTCTGAAACTTCCGTCTGCTTTTTTACGTAATACGAACGCATACACTATTTTGATATTTATTGTTTTTATCACCAAAATGTGGGGTTGATTACAGTTCCGACTATGTGCTCTCCTAGGGGCGCCCAGTCTCCACTCCAATCAACTTTAGGGCATATGTTATAACAAACGTCATTCCTAACTTTTAGTGACGAGCCTATTTTATTTTGAAAGGAGAATTTTTATGATAAAAGCCGTTATTATTTTTCTTCTTGTTGGTTATTTGATTGGCTGTATTCACGGCTCTAAAGTTGCTCAGTTTTTATCTGGGGTAGATTTAAAAAAGACTGGTCATGGCAATGCAGGTGCCTCTAACGCAACACTTTCCCTTGGCTGGAAATACGGCATATTAGTTGCACTGATCGATATCAGCAAAGGCGTTGCAGCTATAAACTGTGCACATGCCTATTTAGCAGATATAACACAATTAACAGAAGTACAAGTTTGGTTCTTCACGTATATTGTAGCTGCCGGTGTCATTCTAGGTCATAATTTCCCATTTTATATGGGCTTCAATGGCGGTAAAGGAACTGCTTCAATCATAGGGATATTACTTGCGATTGATTGGACAATTGGCTTATTTGCACTCATTTTATTTGTTATTTTATCTTTCGTAACGAACTATTTAATTGTCGGTGTACTTGAGTTTTATCTCGTTTTCTGTACAGCCACATATTTATGGATTCCTGGAACAGTCCCAACGATTATAGCCCTATTACTTTTTGGTATAGCCATCATTTTACATATCGAAAATATTAAGCGATTGCTGCTAGGAACTGAGCCTAAAGTGACTTCAGCATTCAAAAAGAAAAAATAAGGATCATCACCAAAACGTGTGGTTGATTTCCGTTCCGACTGGGTGCTTTGTTGCTGCCGCTTCGCTTTCGCACAGAAAACATCCGCTGCGCTGCAGGGTCTCGGGCCAACACGATGTTGGTCACGAAGGCGTTATCACAGGATGTGATGCTTTTAGTCTTCGTTCCTCTATCGCTGATCCCCTAGGAGTCGCCCAGCCTCCACTCCAATCAACTATTTACATAGTAGACGTTTTAACAAAAGTCATCCACAACTTTTGGTGATGAATCAAAAATAATATCTTTTGGATATTTTTGTCTTTTCTATGACCGTCTATTTGCTCGCAACTGCCCATTATCGCTATAAATAGAGAGTATTTCACATACTAGTTTTTTTACAATAAATAGACAAATTAACTTTCTTAATAAAGCATTTTACTAGCCGATGTGAAAATTACAGTCATGTTTAAGAAAGGATGAAAAGGTATGTCTACTTCTGAACAAGCAAAACCAAAACGTAATTTGAAACCACTCTGGATTGGATTAGCCTTCGCTTCATTAATCATCATTACTTTTTTACCTAACAACGGTGATTTACCTGTAGCCGGACAACGCGCTTTAGCTATTTTAGCTTTTGCGGTCATCCTTTGGGTTACAGAGGCAGTATCCTACCCTGTTAGCTCTGCTATGATTATTGCTCTCGTTACAATCTTATTAGGGTTAGCTCCATCAATGGAAGATTCAACGAGAGAGCTAGGCACTTCAGATGCATTAAAATTAGCATTAAGTGGATTTAGTAATTCAGCAGTAGCACTAGTAGCCGCAGCACTTTTCCTAGCGGCAGCCATGCAGATTACCAATTTACATAAAAGACTTGCGCTATGGATTCTTTCACTCGTAGGGACAAAAACGAAAGCCATTGTATTCGGTGCTATTTTAGTATCTATTGCACTCGCATTCTTTGTCCCTTCTGCTACTGCACGTGCAGGCGCAGTTGTGCCAATACTACTTGGAATGGTAGCAGCATTTGGTTTACAACGTGATAGTCGGCTTGCTGCTCTACTTGTCATTACCTCTGTGCAAGCTGTCTCTATTTGGAATATCGGTATAAAGACGGCAGCAGCTCAAAATATGGTCGCTTTAAACTTCATCAAAGAACAGTTTGGTGTGGATATTTCTTGGGGTGCTTGGTTACTTTATGCTGCTCCCTTCTCAATCATCATGTCAGTCGCTCTATTTTTCATTATGATTACACTAATTAAGCCTGAAACAAGTAATATTGCAGGTGGTAGAGAAGTAATAAAAAAACAGCTTGCGGAACTTGGTCCATTAAAGGCTCCTGAAATTCGATTAATCATAACATCAGTAGTTTTACTATTTTTCTGGGCTGCTGAGGGCAAACTTCACCCATTCGATACGACAACTGTCACAATCGTTGCAATCGCCATTTTATTAATGCCAAAAATCGGAGTCTATTCATGGAAGCAAGTTGAACCACATATTCCTTGGGGGACAATTATCGTCTTCGCTGTAGGAATTATGCTAGGCACGGTCTTGCTTAATACAAAAGGTGCATCGTGGTTATCTGATAAAGTATTCGGTTCACTTGGTTTAGATTCTATGCCAATTCTTGCAACAATCGCGCTTGTTACTTTATTTAATATTCTTATTCATTTAGGCTTTGCGAGTGCAACAAGCTTAGCATCTGCGCTTGTACCTGTATTTATCGTTTTAGCCTCAACATTAACGACTAATGTCGATCAGGTTGGTTTCGTTATCGTACAACAATTCGTCATTAGCTTCGGCTTCCTCTTACCTATTAGCGCACCGCAAAATATGCTTGCGTATGGGACAGGAGCCTTTACAACAAAAGATTTCTTAAAATCCGGTATACCATTAACGATTATTGGATACATTCTAGTTCTTTTATTTTCTGCAACATATTGGAAATGGATTGGATTACTGTAAGGAAGCCAGGGTTTTTTTAAACAACTGAGGGGATTACCTAATCACTTCCCAGGCTTACCTTATCACTTTTCCGGTCTACCCGATTACTTCCCAGCTTACCTGATTCACTTCTCGAGGATGCTTTTGGATTTCATTTTTAACAAATTAAAAGCCTTGAAGGAACAAGTCAACTGTCCTTCAAGGCTTTTATTACTTTATTATTTCGATAAAGCTGGATTTTTCATCGTACCATTTTTTGCGTAATTCACATGCCATGAGAGCGCTTTTTCTAGATTGTGTGGCGTATGGTGTCCACCTGTTGCTTCATTAGCATCATTAAAATACTTCCATAATTGCTCACGATATTCCGGATGTGCACAGTGATCGATAATGAGGCCAACCCGTTCTTTTGGAGCAAGTCCACGTAGGTCTGCTACTCCCTGCTCTGTGACGATTACGTCTACATCATGCTCTGTATGGTCTACATGTGAGACCATTGGAACGATACTAGAAATATTTCCACCTTTCGCGTAAGATTTCGTGACGAAAATACCTAATCTCGCATTACGTGCAAAGTCCCCGGAGCCGCCGATTCCATTCATCATTTTTGTGCCAGAAACATGCGTAGAATTCACATTCCCATAAATGTCTACCTCTAGCGCTGTATTAACAGAAATTAACCCGAGTCGGCGAATAATTTCTGGTTGGTTAGAAATTTCTTGCGGACGTAATACTAGTTTATCTGCATATTTTTCAAAATTACCATAAACTCGGTTTCCAACTTCCTCAGAAAGGGTAATAGAAGTAGCAGATGCAAAGTTTACCTTCCCTGCATCAATTAATTCGAATACTGCATCTTGCAGTACTTCTGAATATACTTCTAAGTTCTCAAACTCAGAATCTTTAAAGCCTAATAAAACAGCATTTGCTACTGAGCCTACACCTGATTGAATGGGTCTTAAGCTTGTTGTTAAACGACCTACTTTAATTTCTTCACGTAGGAAGTTTAATAAATGATTGGCCATAATACCTGTTTCTTCATCTGCGGGAACAATCGTTGATGGTGCATCTAAAATATCTGAAATCACAATGCCTTTTACTTTATCTAAATCTAGTGGTATACCAACTGTGCCAAGCCGATCGGATACATGTTGTAATGGAATCGGATCACGTTTCCCCTGTGGTCCCGGTACAAAAATATCATGGACACCCTCTAATGCATCAAGCTGAGCTATGTTCAACTCAATGATGATTTGGTCTGCTTCTTGCACAAAAATAGGAGAGTTACCAACTGAAGTAGTAGGAATTAGTAAGCCGTCTTCTGTAATAGCAGCCGCTTCAATAATCGCAAAATCAATAGGACCAATAATCCCTTGGCGCACTAGCTCCGCATTATGTGATAAATGCGCATCAACAAATGAAATTTCGCCACTGTTGATTTTGTTACGAATACCGGCATCTGCTTGGAAAGGTCCACGTTTACGAATAACGCCAGCTTCTGCTAAGTATTGGTCAACTTCCGGGCCAAGTGATGCACCTGTATATACATCTACCTTGAAGCTCTCTTTTTTAGCTTTCTCCACAAGTGCAAGGGGCACCACTTTAACATCACCAGCACGTGTAAAGCCGCTCATCCCAAGTACCATACCATCCTTAATCCAAGACGCTGCTTCTTCTGCTGTTACAACCTTGCTCCGTAGCTGTTCATTACGAAGCTTTTTCGCCAACTTTTCTGCCATCCCTCTTCCCCCATCCCACTTTATTTTGTTTAACTAAATTACTCGGTTTAATTTTTATGGTATAGTCATCCAATTATTATAAATCCAACCAAATAAACCGTCCGTATATAATTTTAAACTATTTAGAATTTTTAATCTATAACTAACGAAATATTTTATATTACGAGAAATTTTATGCATTCGCAAATTATTCAAAAATAATTTTCAACACCTTCTAATAAATTTTACCTTGGTGTAATTGTAGCTGTCGCTTTGCTTTCACTACAAAAATATTTCCTGAAGAAAGATAAATTCGATTTTGAAGAAGAAGCGTGATATGCTCTTGTTATATAAAGGGGAAAAGGAGATTTTAAATGGTTAAAGAATTATTACAGAACCACTCCTCGGTTCGTATTTATGATGGAAATCCGATTTCAAAAGAAATTATAGAAGAATTAATTTCTACTGCACAAATGGCTGCTACTTCCCATTTCGTACAAGCTTATAGTGTAATTTGGGTAACAGATGCAGAGAAAAAAGAAAAATTAGGGTTGCTCTCTGGTAACCCTCGTCAATACGAAACTTCTGGCGGTGCCTTTGTCTTCTGTGTAGATTTCAAGCGTCTGCAATCAGCAGGTAAATTAGAAGGTGTAGATATTGTGGCTGATTCGGCAGAAAACGTACTTGTTGGAGTAGCTGATGTATCATTATTCGCTCAAAACTTTGTCGTTGCTGCGGAATCAATGGGATATGGGATTTGTTACATTGGAGGCGTACGTAATAAACCTGAAGAAATAAGCGAATTATTCAATCTACCTGACTATGTTTTCCCACTTTTCGGCTTAACAATTGGGGTTCCTGCTCGTCGTAATGAAGTAAAACCTCGTTTACCGGTTGCAGCAGTATTACATGAAAATGAATACAATGCAGACAAATACGAGGAGCTTTTACCAGCTTACAACGACACAATGGAAACATACTATAATAATCGCTCATCCAATCGAAAAATTGATAATTGGACAAAGCAAATGGCTGATTTTTTAATTGAACAGCGCCGTCCTCACATTAATGAATTTTTAGCAAAAAAAGGTTTCAGTTGGAAATAATGTTGTCGGCAAACTGTGTGGAGTTACTATCGTATGATAGTAACTTCACTTTTCATTATCCGCTCTGTACACCTAGTATTTTTGTCCAAATCAATATGTTAAATTTAGGTATAAATTAAACAAAAAGACTCTTTCCTTTTCAAACAATTCCATTAATACTAATAGATGACCGCTATGTGAAAAGGAGTTATGTATAAATGTCCTATGTCAATAAACATCTTGCTCGTACATTAGAACAACAACATAAGCGAAGTGTAAGAGGTTTATTTTTAAAAATTCAAGACTTAAATAATGAGTGTACTTTATTAAGAAAACGACTTGAACCACATATCGACTTAGTTGTTTATAAAGATCCTATTAATTATGTGAATCAATTCGTTTCCCACACTACCATCCTCAACTTAAAATTTATTACAAATACACAAAATCTAGAGGTCGTGGTGTTACATGCACTTTTATTAGCACATATATTAGAAAACGAAGATTCTTATACTTTTGAATTTGAACATCATTTACTTCAAGGGTACATTCATGAAATATTTACGTTAAACGATCATGCGAAAGCACTTTTTACTAATCACCAGGAAAAGATGCTTCACTATATGGAATCTCAGCCAACATAAAAAGAGACGATCTTCGTAGCATAGTACTACTAGATCGTCTTTTTTCTTCATTCAAATTGATTTACTTCTATTGTAATCCTTTAATAATCAATGATCGAACTGGTAAGAACTGCTCTCCTGTATCACCGTATGTGAGAATGACATCATCACCTTCTTGCAAATAAATTGCAAGCGGTTCTGTTTCCGAGCTTACTAAATAGTTTTCACCGTTATTTAGTAAAAACGATACAACTGTATAGTCACCGAGACGTTCCTTGTAAACACGAAGCACCTTTCCACTTGCATTTTTCTCTTCCGCATGTGAGCTTCCTTCGACTGTAGTTCCACCACGACTTAAGGCTGTTTTATATAATTTTAATGCCTCTTTAGGAGTCGTTGCATATACGGAAATTTCAGGATTTGCCGCAGATACGATGAAATAATTTTGTAAGAAACCATTTGAATCAAGTACCGCTGTTAGCCAGCTTGCTTCACCGTAAAAGTTATACAACACAGGCATTTCTCCAGACCATTTTTTCTCTATAAATTTCTTCTCGATAATTTGCAAGTTACCTTGTGAATCCATATAAGAAGCGTCTTGATTTCCAGTATAATAGGTTGCTTGACCTGTTCTTGCATTTGTTAAGGAATAGCCAAGCATTGAATCGACACCCTCTTTAGGGCTCGTAAAGTCTGTGAAATAATACATTTCGCCTTTCTCGTTAAAAATTGGGCTAACGTTTTCCTCTGTTCCCTCATCAGAAGGCAGTTTTACATCTTTCTTACCAAACTTACTGTTCCAAAATCCATGTACATAATTACCGAAATAACTATTTTGTAAGCTTACCGTTTCTGGAGAAACCGCTCCATCAATAAATTCTGGGACATCCTCCAGCTTAATAACTTCTGATTTTCCTGTTAGCGCATCTACAAGCACAATCCCTTTTACATCGAAACCATTACGTGCAGAAATAAATTCACCATATGAACGAATGTAGTATGGTTTACCATCATCATCTATTTCAAGTTGTACATCTCCGCAAAAAACAAGGAATGGATGTTGTAAACGTATATGACGTTCTAAATTTGAATTTAAATAAGCAGACGGAACATACTTCATTTCCTGCTTAACAAATTTTGGATTATCTGCTGAATCCGTTGCACTCATCATAAAGTAACCAGGAGTCGAACCGCCGTTCATCCATTTAAAGAACCCAGAGAACTCAACTGGTGCAATATAAACATACTCACCATTCACTTTTTGAATTTGTAAGCGCCCTAGCTCATAATAACTCGTATTCGGTACTTGTCCGAACGCTTTTTTCATCTTATTACGCGCAAATTTAGGGGGAACACTAGCTGGTGTTTGTGTTTCATCGAATGGTTTTATTTCAACCTCTTCCTTCATTTCAGCTGATTTGAATTTTTCATTAGCATTCCATAAAGGAGCTGATAATACATACACTGCAACACCTAAACTAGCTAAAAATAAAACACCCTTTATTTTTCTTTCTATACCACCTGCAAGAAGCGCGCCGCCTAATGTTAATAAAATAATAGCGGGCCAAAAAGCAAGCCAGTTTACATCCATTTTTGTCACATATACTGTTATACCAGTAGCTAAAAATCCTAGTACAAATACACCGATAAAGAAGTATCTAATGACCTTTTTAGATCCGCCATCTTCTCGTTTTTTTGTTATAAGCGGTGTTAATAAAACACTCGCGATTAGCCCAATGACTGCCGAAGCTATTAATAGCTTAGTCATTTTGTTCACCCTCTCTAACCTTACTGTCCACTTATTTACGACTACATACCAAAAAAGTTTCATACATAAGATGAATGGGTACCCTCTTTCACAAAAGAATAAAGGAAATTGTTACATAGATAAAGAATTTCAAAGAAAAGGAGATGAGAAATTTGTCTAAAAAAATTTTAATAGCATTTATTATGTTGTTCGGTCTTTATTATGATTTTTTCCTGTCCCATATTGCAGAAAGCTTGATACTTATCTTTAAAGTTATTCCAATGCTTTTAATCATTATCTTAGCCGCTACATCAAAAAATTTAGGCATTAAAAAGTATCAACTACTGATTGTTATCGGACTTGTGTTTTGTATGGTCGGCGATTATACGCTACAGTGGTTTCTAATTGGGCTAACAAGCTTCTTAATCGGGCATATTTTTTATATCCTGGCCTTTTCTTCTACTAATGAACGACAAGTACCGGCTTGGGCGAAGATTGTCTTACTCGTTTACGGAGCAAGTATGGCTGTGTGGATTGCAGGTACAGTATTTTCATCAGGAGAAGTCGTGCTTGGTATCGCTGTAATTGCCTATATTTCCGTCATATTAACGATGGGTTGGACTGCCATTCGAACTGGTTCTACATTTGCAACGATTGGCGCTCTGCTCTTTATTTCATCAGATTCCTATTTAGCTATTAATAAATTTGTTATGCCTTTACCATGTTCACATGAGATTATTATGTTGACATATTACAGTGCCCAAATTCTAATTGCCTTAAGCATTTCTCAATATTCCGAAATCCGAAGTAAAGTGTTACAATAATATCAATTATGACTCGGCATAATTATGTCCGGAGGCTTTAGGCCAACACGATGTTGGTCACTCAGTCGTGTGTTGGTGGTGTTGCTGTCGCTTCGCTTTCGCACAGTTAAATTGCCACAGGTCGTGGCGGTCTTAGACTGAGTTCCTCTATTTCAGTGGATGTTTGCGCGCCCGCTGAAAGAAGTTAAACATACACATTAGGAGGCCATACTTATGAAAGAACAAGTAATCGAGCGTTTAATTCGTTATGCAAAAATTGATACACAATCTGATTTCACAAGCGAAACAACTCCTTCAACACAAAAACAATTTGACTTATTGCATGTACTAAAAGATGAACTTGCTGCAATAGGCTTAACTGACATTACACTAGATGCAAATGGTTATTTATTTGCAACACTCGAAGCAAATACAGATAAAAAAGTGCCTACTATTGGCTTTTTAGCACATGTGGACACTACAACAGATTTTACTGGCACAAACGTTAAACCACAGCGCATTGACAACTATGATGGTGGAGCGATCCAGCTCAATGAAAATCTAGCGATGTCGCCAACTGATTTCCCTGAGCTTAAAAATTATGTAGGTCAAACGTTAATTACAACGGATGGTACTACATTATTAGGTGCTGACGATAAAGCTGGTATCGCAGAAATTATGACGGCTATGGAATACCTAGTAAATAATCCTTCCATTAAACATGGTAAATTGCGTGTAGCGTTTACACCTGACGAAGAAATTGGCCGCGGTCCTCATAAATTCGATGTGGCTGCATTTGGAGCCGACTATGCTTATACTATGGATGGCGGACCACTTGGCGAGCTACAATACGAAAGCTTTAATGCTGCAGGCGTAAAGGTTGTGACAAAAGGTACGAGTGTACACCCTGGTTCTGCGAAAAATAAAATGGTCAATGCGATCACAATGGCGATCGCTTTCCAAAATGAAATGCCTACTGATGAAGTACCGGAAAAAACGGATGGTTATGAAGGCTTTATTCACTTAATGGGCTTTAACGGTGCGATCGAGCATACTGAGCTCTCATATATCGTCCGTGATCATGACCGTCAAAAGTTCGAAGCCAAAAAACAATTAATGCTTGATGCTGTGGCGAAAATTAGAGCCCAATATGGCGAGGATGCTTTAAGCATTACAATGGAAGATCAATACTATAATATGGGCGAAAAAATTGAGCCTGTAAAAGAAATCGTTGACATTGCACGCGCAGCGATGGAAAAGTTAGATATTACGCCAATTACATTACCAATCCGTGGCGGTACTGATGGTTCACAGCTTTCTTACATGGGCTTACCAACACCAAACATTTTTGCGGGTGGCGAAAATATGCACGGTAAATTCGAATATGTATCTGGAGAAACGATGGAGAAAGCTACACAAGTGATTATCGAAATCGTACAGCTCTTTGAACAACAAGGAAAATAATTATGAAGAAGGGTCTACCCCTTCTTCATAATTTTAAAAAAATCAATAACTGAATTTTCAAATTATACAAAGGGTTTTGAGGTGATTTTAATGAAAGAAATTGCATTAGGCATTTTAGCCTCACTTTTTTTTGCTGTTACATTTATATTAAATCATGCAATGGAAATGCAAGGTGGTAGCTGGCTTTGGAGTGCATCTTTGCGTTATTTCTTCATGCTTCCGTTTTTACTTGTGATCGTCTTCTATCGAAAAGGTTTTTCCAAACTATCAGGTGAAATGAAAGCACAGCCTGTCGCTTGGCTACTTTGGAGCTTTATTGGATTCGTATTGTTCTATGCACCATTGACATTTGCAGCAGCATTCGGTCCAGGTTGGCTCGTTTCTGGAACATGGCAATTGACAATTGTCGCTGGCGTATTACTAGCTCCCCTATTTGTTTCAATAGTAGCTGAAAAAACAGTACGTCAAAAAATACCGCTTATTTCATTACTTATTTCATGTGTCATTTTAGTTGGCATTTTACTTATCCAACTACCACAAGCACAATCTGTTCCGTTTAAAAGTTTAATGCTTGGTATTTCACCTGTTGTCATCGCTGCATTTGCCTACCCTCTTGGTAATCGCAAAATGATGGAAATCTGTGGCGGACGCATCGATACATATCAACGAGTTCTCGGCATGACCATCGCCTCGATGCCTGCATGGATTATTCTAGCTATCTATGCATTAGCAACGGTCGGGCTACCTTCCATCAACCAAGTGATGCAATCGTTGCTTGTTGGTATAAGCTCTGGTGTCATCGCCACAACATTATTTTTCATTGCAACAGACCGTGTTCGCGATCACCAAGGCAAGCTTGCAGCAGTCGAAGCAACACAATCCACAGAAATACTCTTTGTCATTATTGGTGAAGTATTATTGCTCGGCATTGCATTCCCAAATCCAATTGCACTCGCAGGCTTAGGTGTCATCATTGTTGGCATGCTGCTACATAGCTACTATACGATGATACTAGGAAAAAAAAGCGCTGTTCATAGCAGCAGCCCTACTCAGTAATATGAAAAATGTACATTACTTAATTTACTTTTAGTATTGTACATTTTTTATTCTAGAGAGCACTATAATTTGTAAATCATTGTTTTAGATGTCCCCACTACTTCATAATCTTTAAAACCTAGTTTTTGATATATATTAATGGCCGTGTCATTTTCGAGGTCTACACTAAGTGAAATGGTATTGTATCCTTCATCCTTTGCTTGTTGAATCATTTTATGCATCAGTAAAGTCCCCACCCTTCTTCCTCTTACTTCTTTTGAAACAGCCATTCCTATTTCAGGCGTGTTGCCATCAATATAACCATAGCCTTTATTATTATCGCCAAACAATCTGTACCAGACTGCTCCAACAGTTTGATTTTCTGAGTCAAAGGCAATCAACACTTTATCTCCCTTTCTCCCCCAACCTTCATGATATTTTCTTATGCCAGGCGAGTTTAGTAAAACTTCTTTTGATGGTTTATTCTCAGGAATATGAATAGATTCATATAACATATCTAGAAAGAACTCAAACTCTTTTTCATTACCTTCGAAGTTTCTAATAGAAAACATAAATAAACACTCCTTCTCATTAAGGTATATTATATATTAAATTGTAATTTTTGGTATAATCATTTAAGATTACATATTTGCTTGGAGGCTGGGCGACTTCTCAGGGATCAGCGTCACAGATGAGACCCTGGAGCGAGCAACGCGAGTGAAGCGGCCCATCGGACGCCCCTAGGAAGCTTTGCCCTGTGCGAAAGCGAAGCGGCAGCTACAAAGCGCCCAGCCGGAACGGACATCAACGACACGTTGTGATAAGGATTTCATTTTTATCGGAACGCTTTGAAGATTTATCGCAACATATTCTCATTTTATCGGAACAATTGCAGTTTCAATCAAAAAAAGACGACTCAATCACAATGGAGTGAGTCGTCTAGAGATTTTACGTTCCCAAAAAATGAGGGGGGTTTTAGGAGCGTTTTCATGAACTAGCAAACTTCTGGAGAAAAGTAGCTAAAGTTCATCCTCTCTACACTGTATTGTAGAGGAGGAATAATCTTTATACGATAATGATAATCATTATCAATTACAAAGTCAACATTAATCTGAAAATTTTTTAAGTTTTTTTTATGCCTTCTTCAGCGAGCGACGATATTGCCATTGCTTTAGCTGAAAATGAAAGAAACAACCTATACAAAAGCCTGCAATTGCTATCGATGAAGCTATAGCAACTATTCCCGTAAAGAGATAGCCAACCACCTGCCATTTAAGCAAGTAACCTAAAATTCCTCCTGCTAAACAAAAGCTAGCAATACTAGAATTAAATTTTTGCTGCTGCGCATCCTCTGGTATATATGTAGATAGCGTATTTTTTAGACACAGCTTCCCTACCCGAATAATAGGATTGCAATTGCATAAAACACCAAGTAAATTTGCTACTAAAGGAATTGCTAAAATCCAAGCGACCCCCGTTACCCACGTTAGAATGACACTTAACGAAATCGTCCATTGATTGAGTCGAACGAGAGGCCTTGGGATTGCATTGAGGCTGTGACATTTTAAAACCAACCTTACAGATATGTTTAATGCATTTTACTATATTGCATACCATTTGTGAAGCAAAAATGATTAATTTATAATTGAAGTAGCAGAAGAATGAAAGAAAAGGTGATGACAATGCCAGCATTAACGATGGATCAAGTTCGACAATTGAATTCCTATAGCATTTATACAACAGAACCAAAGCGGACAATATTTACATTAGCTGATATACATAAGGACTTTTACCATCCTGACTTTTTAAACCTGATGATGGGAATTACGGAGGCAGCAACGGAAACAGCCGCTATTTCACACTTTGCACGTCGCTACGGTATGTTTTTCGCTATGCAACTTTACATGCTTGCTGCCTATGACGAGGTATGGAATGGAAAACCTATCGAGCTTCGCTTTGATGCAGCAAAAGAATTCGACAGTTTTACAGTCGCAATGTTTGTTAACCCTAACGATTGGCGCTATGTCGAGGAGGAAGAACGTCAAACCGTTATTGAGAAGATTCTATATGATGGGCATGTTATCGTTCAACAGCTCCGTAAAGTAACATCTATTTCCCCTCTTACTATTTGGGAGAATTTCTTTGGATATCTACTTTGGCACTATCATGTATTGCTTTCTAATCCTAGTCTAGCTGATCAAGCGATGGAGGATATTGAAGCTTTAGAGGACCCTAAAACATGGGCTCGCTTCTCCAACAAATCTTGGTGGGCACAATATACAGGAGGTCAAAGCCCCACTAATTTAGTGAACATTCCCGTACGGAAATCATGCTGTTTTTCTAAAGACATACCTGGTTTAATGGCTTGTGGCTTTTGCCCGATGAAATAAGAATCTCCTAAACAAAAAAGCCTTACCTCTTACAATAAGTAAAAGGTAAGGCTTTTTTTGCTGGTATTTATTTTTCATAAACGACGAACCAATTATTTTGATCCTCATACATAGAAGTACCTATATAACCCTGTTTCAAAAGCTGTTGCTGACCAACTGTATCATCCATTGAAATCGTCTTCTTTTCTGTAAAGGTGGATAGCTCTTGACGCAAGTCTTTATAGAAAATGTATCGTAGCTTATCTACATACTTAATCTTTAATCCCTTTACGACTAGCCCTTGAAAAAATTTATCTTTCAAGCTAGGGATATTATATGGCTTTACTGTTGAGCATACATAATCATATTTTTCTAAATCGATATGGCCCATGACAACTTGGGCTAATGTTTTTTGTAATCCATAGCCACGATATGTTGGTGAGACATTCGATATTTCTTGATATAAAACTTTATGAAATTCATCCTCGGCAATCCCACAATCATAGCCAAGGTGTTCGCCATCAACAGGTGGATTCAATAATGCACGAAAGGCAATTAACTCATCTCCTACGTAAGCACCTATCATCATGCCATTGCCGCTTAAAATATAGTCAAATTCCTCAGTGCTTAATGGTTGTAAAACACTTTGGTCCGCTAATGATTGATAAACCACAAGCTGTAAGTTTTCAATCTCTTGCAAATGCCGAAGATTTAATGTTGTCACAAAAAACGGCGTTTCTCCAAGCATGCCTTCGTAAATTTTTTCCATTCCGCCGCCTCCTTAGGCTGTTACAATTGTTGAGAACTTACATAATTCTTTAAGGATTTCTTCATCTACGTCTACACCTAATCCTGGTTTTTCATTTAAACAAATAAATGGCACATCATAGTGTAAGTTTCCAACATCCTTAGAAAATTTTAATGGACCTGTTAATTCTACACTTGTCATTATTTTTTTAGAGAATGCTACATGGAAACCGGCTGCTGAACCAACCGATGATTCTACCATTGAACCGATTTGACATTCAATGCCTGCCATTTCAGCCATCACCGCTAGTTTCATAGCAGGATAAATTCCACCGCACTTCATTAATTTAATATTGACTTTATCTGCTGCACGCTTTGCAATAATTTCACGCATTTCACGTACACCGTGAAGCCCTTCATCAATCATTAATGGTACATCTGTTTTCAACTTCACTTCTACCATACCATCAATATCTTCACTATCTACTGGCTGCTCTAACCAATCGATATTTAGATCCTTTAATGCACGTAAACCTTGTAAAGTAGTTGACGCATTGCCCCATCCTTGGTTTACATCTACTCGAATGGCGATGTCTTCACCAATACGTTCACGCACCGCTTTAATACGAGCAACATCACGGGCTACCTCTGTTCCTACCTTCATTTTAAATGATCGATAGCCCATCTCTACACGGTTAACCGCCTCTTCTGCCATTGCCTCAGGTGTTCCAATGCTCAGTACATGTGTAATCGGGAATTTCTCATGATAACGCCCACCTAGTAGTTGATACACCGGAACTTGTAACGCTTTCCCTGCAATATCGAAACAAGCAATGTCAATCGCTGCTTTCGCTGCTGGTACATCCTTCACAACTTTATTCAATTTATCGTGAAGCTTTTCAAAGGCCATTGGATTTTCTCCAATGATTGCAGGAGCAAGCTGGTTCTTTAATACAGCATATGTGCTCTCCCACGTCTCCCCTGTTACGTGCTCATCTGGTACAGCTTCACCGTAGCCCACAATTCCTGTGTCTGTCGTCACCTTCAAAATAATAGAAGGCATTGTATCATATGTAGCATAACTGATGATAAATGGATCAATAAGTGGTAAATGAATTGCAAAAATTTCTACTTGTTGGATTTTCATTTTTATCAATCTCCTGTATAATTTAGTTGTCGCTAATACGTCGTTAATTGTTGAAAAAATATAGAATAGAAAAGGAACGTTGCCTATGTCTACTAAAATAGCGGTTATCTGCTCTAAAGCATTTATGAAGCGTATAAACAGTATCGCACAAAACATAGAAAATATTCAAATAGATTTTTATCTTTACAAGCAACCTGCAGAAGCACCCGTTTTGTTAAAGGAAATGAAGCCATGTGATGCTCTTTTATTCGGGGGAACACTCCCCTATTTACATGCCCAATCTGCACTGTCAGAACTGCCAATACCTTGGAATTATATAAAACAAGATGAGACGGCAATTTCTACAACTTTATTATCGCTTATAGCCAATCATGCAGTACCTTTAAATAGAATTTCCATTGATGTTATGAATCCAGCTATTGTAGAAAATGTTCTAACAGAAATAGAGTATTATGGTTCAAAACCATATATCCAACCTATTTCTATCACGAAACCCACCCACTCTATATTGCAGCATCATATAGCTTTATGGGAGGCTAACAGCATTGATTTTGTCATAACAAGTATCCATAGTGTGTTCGATGAATTACAAGCTCTTCAAATACCTGCAATGCGCATGTTAGATGCAACTAACTCCATTGTACAATGCTTAGAGGAAACGAAATCCCAATCACTTCTTATAAAATCCGAATCTGTCAAAGCTGTTGTTGGACTATTAGAAGCTCTTGAAAATAAACCTATAGAACATGATATGTTAACGCACATCGCCGCTACTACACATGCAACTTATAAAGAAATTTCACCTTACTCTTTTGAGCTATATACGACAGCTGGGCATTTGCAAAAGGCACTCGAAAAAGAGACCTTACAGAACTTATTACATCAAACCGAGCCATTTAAACTAGCTTTTGGTTATGGTCATTCAATTTTTGAAGCTAACCAAAATGCTAAGAATGCTTTAACATTTGCTAAACCTTGTGAAATTTATATACTAGATGAACATAAAAATTTGCTAGGTCCATTTCCAAAATCGGAAGTAAAACTTTCTTTAAAAACAGATGATCCTTACGTTTTACAAATGGCAAAGCAAACAAGCTTAAGTCCATTAAATATATCCAAGATCATTCATTTTAGCCGAGAGCGACAATCAGCGCAATTTACATCCCATAATCTTTCTGAATACTTACAAGTTACACGTCGCACAACAGAGCGCATTATTAAAAAATTAGTGGATAACGGTTATGCAAAAGTTGTTGGTGAAGAAATGACACACCAACAAGGTCGCCCACGCACAATATATGAATTGAACTTTGCAACCTATTAAGAGCAATGATGCCGAGGCATAATTACGTCCCGCTGAAAGAAATTAACTAAAAAGCTCTCGCAGATGCCTTTGCATCCGCGAGACTTTAGTTAACTATCCGAAGAGAATTAGTCGGCCATGACCATATCAGCATCATTTAGTTCTTCCTCTTTTTTGCGCTTCTCTGCTGCTTCCATTTCTTCCGGTGTCAGCTTAACAATCGCAAATCCGATATAGGCATAAAAAATAGAAATAATAGGTACAAGTAAATTAATAATTGCATATGGTGCATATTCCATGGCACCTACACCTAACGTTGCTAAAATAAAGACTCCACAAGTATTCCATGGGAAAAATACAGAAGTTAGTGTTCCCCCATCTTCTAACGCACGAGATAAGTTTTTCGAATGCAAGCCACGCTCTCTATACACATTCGCAAACATACGTGACGGAACAACAATTGAAATATACTGCTCAGAACATGTAGCATTTGTTGTAATACATGCAGCAATCGTTGAAGCAACTAAGCTTCCTGTTGATTTAGCAAATTTCATAATGACATTCATAAGAGCTTTTAACATGCCGGAATATTCTAACACCCCACCGAATGTCATAGCCACAATTGTCATTGAAACCGTATTCATCATCGAATCTAAGCCACCACGGTTAAATAGATTGTCCACCATGTCATTGCCAGTTGCAATCACAAACCCTTCTTGTAAAGCATGTACGGCCATTGTAGGTGTGCCGCCTTGTACGAAGATTTGTAGTAAGAATCCTGAGATTATTCCGATAATTAAAGCTGGAATTGCAGGTACTTTTTTCGCTACCAATACAATTACACCAACTGGTACAAGCAATAACCAAGGAGAAATAACAAAGCTTTCCTCCATTACTTTTAATGTTGTTAAAATGCTTTCGGATTTCATTGAGATATCTGCGAAACTTCTTCCCATGATTCCAAATACAACAATCGCAATGACTAGAGCTGGAATTGTTGTATAAAGCATGTGTTTAATATGATCAAATAAGTCGGTACCTGTTAAACCTGCTGCGAGGTTAGTAGTATCCGACAACGGTGACATCTTATCACCAAAGTACGAGCCTGAAATAACAGCTCCAGCAATCATTGCTGCAGGGATTCCCATACTTAAACCAATACCCATACCAGCAACACCAATTGTCGCCATCGTCGACCATGAGCTACCAATCGCCAGTGAAACAATTGCACATAACAGCATGATTGTTACTAAAAACCAAGCTGGAGAAATTAATTTTAAGCCAAAATAAATCATTGTTGCGACAACACCGCCGCCAATCCATGCGCCAATTGTCAAACCTACTAAAATAATAATAACAATGGCTGGTAAAGCTAGACGTATCCCCTTATACATCATTTCCTCAATTTCTATCCACTTAAATCCATGCATTTTAGCGACAATGGCTGCTACAGTTGTTCCAATAATAAGTGGTACGTGAGGACTTTGCTTTAACACAACTACTGTAACTAGCATAGCTATAATCATTATTGCAAAAGTCAGAAGTGCCCAACCCGCATTAATCTCTTTTTTCATGAATCCATCCCCTTTTTTGCACTAATTGTTAATCTTGGTTGTTAAAGACGCAAATAATTTTTACGCTTTTTTAGCGTAATATTCAAAAAATTAAAAGTCAACGCAAAAATTTTATGCTTATCTAGCAATTTCGACTATTTTAGCGCATAAAAACGCTTTCAAATAGCCATTAGAGACAATGCAAAATATTCATACATTTCTACAAAAAAAGAAAAGAAAAAGGAAATATATCAAAAGAATTTTGCACTTTTGATATAGCTCCCTCTCGCTATCGTTATTCATATTCAGGTTTTTTTTCTAGCACACAAGCAAGTACCTTTGCAGCATCAATTAGTGCATTTCGTTCAAAAGTCATTTTTGGATGATGTAATCCTGGAGTTAAGTCGGCACCAATCCCAATCATTGTTGCTTTTAATTCAGGTTTTTTAACTGTGTAAAAATGGAAATCGTCACTTCCAGGCGTTGTTATTTCCCCAGCTAGATGCGTTTTTCCAAGCGTTTCAATAATTGCGTCTTTAGCCATACGTGCAGCAACTGAAGAAACCTCTGCGCCAGGTGTGAAATCTAACCATTCCCACTCCATATCAATCTCAAACTGCTGCTTGATTGATATTAAGCCAAACTCAATACGACTACGAAGCAATTCTAGTTGGTTATTACGTTGCGCGCGAATATCCATAGAGAAGCTCGCAGTACCTGGAATAATATTCGTACTACCACCATCTGCAACAATCTTCGTTAACTTTGCCGAATGAGGCTCGAAAGGTGATAAATGTATGCTATTGAGCATTTGTTGTACGGCCATAATAACATCGATTGCATTTTTACCTTGATGAGGTCTAGCACCATGGGCATCAGTACCTCGTATTGTTCCTTCTAAAAAATATGCCGCACCATGATGGATAGCAGGTGACACCTTGCCAAGTGGTAGCTCTTCAATTGGTCTTAAATGAACACCAAACAAATGCGATACGCCTTCAACTGCTCCGCGTTCAAAGGCTGCACAAGCTCCATTCCCAAGTTCTTCAGCAGGCTGGAAAATAAAACGAACGCGATGTTGCAATGGTCGACCTTTCAGCAGTAATAAAGCACCAAGCACCATTGTGATATTTGCATCATGCCCACACGAATGGTTCGCTTGCCATTTCCCATCCACTTCTTGCCACAAAGCATCTATATCTGCACGTACAGCAACAATTCCATCACCTGTACCAATTTCCGCAATTAGCCCTGGAACATCCCCTAACAACCGATAGGATACGTTTAACTCATCTAAAATCGACGCTATTTTTTTAGTAGTTTCAAATTCCTTCCAACTCACTTCGGGGTATTTATGAAAATGATCAAACCATTGATAAATTTTCTCTTCTAACATTACAGCATTTGACATAACTACACCTCTATACGCATTTTTGTTTCCCATTATACAGCAAACTATTTCGTAAAAAAAAGAGGCCAATGACCATAACGTGTGGGTTGATTTCCGTTCCAACTGGGCGCTTTCCTGAGAGCGTTCGGTGAGCCACTTCGCTTCGCTGCACGTCTCGGGCCAACACGATGTTGGTCGAAGGCATTATCACAGGACGTGATGGCTTTAGCCTTCGTTCCTCTATTGCTGATTTCCAAGGAATCGCCCAATCGGAACGAAGGTCAACTTTTATATGGCATACATTTTAATAAAAATCACTTTCAATTTTCGAAAAAAAACGAAGGACCGTGTTAAAGGTTATTTCTACCTTTAGCACAGTCCTTCAAATATTTATTATAAACTTGTAAAAAAACCTTCTGGATATTCATCATAATGCACCATCGATAGTTGCTCCTCATTTTTTTCCTCTTCCATATTAAGCTCCAGTTCCTGATCCATTAGATATGTTTCAAATTTTGAGTCAAACAAATTTTTCATTTAATCATCCCTCCTTTTATTTAATTGAATTTTCTGATAAAAGAATTATACAATGACCTTTGTAAAAAAACAATAAACGATGCTCCTTATGCATAAAAAGAATAAAACCCATCTACTTTTTAGATTGAAATTCGGAGTTAATCAGAAAAAGAGATGTATCATTTCGATACATCTCCCTTCATGGTAAAACTTATAAAACAAGTGTTCTATATACTTTGCACGCTTCCATTACCCCGTAAACATGCAAAGCATTTACTAACCTAGAAATTGAGTAAGCCCTTTTTACCTATTACTTAAGCTATAGCGCTCGTTTTACTTTTTTGATCGCCATCACCGTTATCTTTTTGTTGCGTTACATATTGAATAACAAACATAACAATAAAGATTGCTAAACCAGCCCAATCTGAGAATTTTTCTGGATAGATCAGTAATAAACCAGCTGCAATCGCAATAATACGTTCAAACCAATGCAATTTGCGATACCAGAAACCGATTACTCCCGCACCTATCGCTACCATTCCTGTAATGGCCGTGATTACTACCCATATAATTTCAGGTATAGTTGTATCAATCATTAGTAATGCCGGTGAAAATACAATCATATACGGAATAATAAATGCTGCAATCGCAAGCTTCGCTGAGTTTACACCTGTTTTAATTGGATCTCCACCAGAGATTCCCGAAGCCGCAAAAGCTGCAAGTGCAACAGGCGGGGTTATATCGGCAATAATACCAAAGTAGAATACAAAGAAGTGTGCCGATAATAACACAACTACTGGTACTAATTCCTGTGGTGTATTCGGTGATAATAATGCTACGATCGCAGGAGCAGCAATTGTTGATGTGATTACATAGTTCGCTGTTGTCGGAGCTCCCATTCCAAGAATTAAGGAAGCAATCATCACAAAAATTAGCGTTAAAATAATACTACCACCAGCTAATTCTACTAAACTATTAGCTAAACTTAAGCCTAGACCCGTTTTTACAACAACACCTACGATAATACCCGCACAAGCTGTTGCCGCTACAACACCAAGTGCTGTACGAGCCCCTTCAACTAATGCATCAATAATATCCATTGGCTTTAAACGTGTTTCCTTATTAAACATAGCAACGCCAATAGAAATAAGAATACCGTAAAGCGCTGCATGCATGACTGGTGTACCTGTTAACATTAAAACGATGATAGAGATTATCGGTAATAGAAGGTAAATTTTCTTAAATACCTCTCGACGATTTGGCATTTGATCATCACGTAAGCCTTTTAAACCTACACGTTTCGCTTCGAAGTGAGTCATAATCCAAATACCTGTAAAATAAAGCAATGCAGGTATCGCTGCCGCCTTCGCAATATCCCAGTACGTTATTCCGCGACCGATAAATTCAACCATTAAAAATGCTGCCGCACCCATAATCGGAGGCATTAACTGCCCACCCGTAGATGCCGCTGCCTCAACCGCACCTGCAAACTCTTTACGGTACCCAAGCTTTTTCATCATTGGAATCGTATATGATCCAGATGTTACAACGTTCGCTACAGAGCTTCCTGAAATCGTACCTTGAAGTGCACTAGAAAAAACCGCCACTTTTGCAGGACCACCAATTAATTTACCCGCAAGAGATACCGCTAAATCATTAAAGTATTGGCCAACACCTGTTTTGACAAGGAATGCTCCAAAAAGCAAAAACACAAAAATAAATGTGGCTGAAACGCTAATTGGTGTTCCAAAAATTCCATCTGTCGTAAAATACATGAGATTAACAATACTCTCAATATCTTGCCCTCTGTGCGCCATAAAATCCGGGAAATATGGTCCGAAATAGGCATATATTAAGAAACATATAGCAATGATGGTAATCGGTATACCTACAGCACGACGGGCTGCTTCAAGCACCAACACGACAGCTATAAGACCTACAATAAAATCTGTTTGCGTAATAGTACCGTTACTATTAACAAGCTCTGTATAATTCATTGTCCAATACGAACCTACAACAATGGATAATACCGCTAAAATATAATCAAACCATGCTATTTTATTCTTTGCTGCTTTTTTTCGAGCAGGGAATAGCAAGAAAATTAGGGTCAAACCAAAACCTAAATGTATCGTGCGCTGAATTTGCGCTGGAAATTGGCCTTTAATTGCCGTGTAAAGCTGGAACAATGAAAACGCTAGTAATCCAAAGAAAATGACATGCTTCATAATGCCCGATACCGTTCGGACATTGGATTCAATATCATATTTCTCAAGTATCGCTTGTTGCTCTTCAGCTGATATTTGTTCGAATTCTTCTTTTTTTACTTCGTCGTTTGATGTATGCTGTGTCGTCATTTCATCCTTACTCCCTTCCATTGTTCATAAAGCGATAAACGCTTCACCTCAAATAAATAGGATTTTCCCCTTTGTAAGTCTTTTTTTAAATCGTATTCATAATTCTCGTAATCTAATACAAGGTCTAAATCCAAATCGGCAATATAAATCGTAAAATTTTCAATGACTTCATTGTCAAACTGCAAAAAATATTTACCATTGCGTTCTGTTAATGTTTGATTTTTTTCTGCATAGCTTGGCATGCCGATTGCTAAACTTTCATACTCCATCCCTAACATTTGAATACGTGTTCCTTCTATGCATTTATAATGTTCGAGTACATCCGTTTTATGGATAGAGTGAGTATATCTAATTTCAAATGTATCCTCAGTTGTCAGTGGTATATAATGCACTATCGGATCTTTTATACGTGTTTCCGTAAATGCGAATACCTTTTGAAGAGGAAGAAAAATGACTAGACTAAAGCAAATACATAAAAAAGCTAAAACAATTATGATTGTTCTCTTTCGCACTGCATCTGTTCCCCCACATCAATTATGCCCTGGCATAATTCAGTGACATCCGCCGGAGTTTAGACCAACAAATGTTTTTTGCGCGAAAGCGTAGTGCTAACGCAGCGTCAGCAGCATGATGTTGGTCACTCAGTCGTTGTTGCTGTCGCTTCGCTTTCGCACAGAAAAAAACGTTGTTGCTGTCGCTTCGCTTTCGCACAGAAAAAAACCTTGTTGCTGTCGCTTCGCTTTCGCACAGATAAATTGCCGCAGGACGAGGCGTTCTTAGACTGAGTTCCTTTATTTCAGCGAATGTCTTTTGTACCAAAAGCGAAGCGACAGGTACAGGTGTTTGAATACCCGCTGACAGAAGTTAAAGCTATTCGCCATTACTCACGACTTATACTTAACGGAAGAAAAGAGACTCGAAGCTTTACGCAATCCGAGCCTCTTCGTATTAAGAAAATAACTTTTCACTTGCTATAAGCTATAGTTTGATAAAATTCAAAACCCAAATGTTCCGTTATTTCCTTTCATTAAAGTATTTTTGAGCACCTGGATGAACATCAATACTAATACCATCTAAACCTGTCTTCGCTTTGATAAACTCCCCTTTTGCATGGGAAATCTTACCTGAATTATCATAAATAGCTTTCGTCATCGAATAAACAACATCTTCCGGAAGATCTTTTTTCACTGCTAGCATAGCAAGAACCGAAACTGTTTCTGTGTCATTTGCAATCCCATACGTACCAGCTTTTACTGTATCTTTTGCATAATATGGGTATTTAGCAATTAACTCATCTGCTTTACCAGCATCCATACCGATAATATTCACTTTAGTTGTTGCATTTAATGCCTCTACTGCACCAGTTGGCGTACCTGCAGTAATAAACGCTGCATCAATTTGGCCTGATTGTAGACCGTCAGTAGACTCACCGAAATCAAGATTTTGGGCTTTGATATCATCCATTGTTAAACCATGAATTTCAAGTAATTGTTCAGCATTTGCGTAAGTACCAGAACCTGGCGCACCTACAGAAACCTTTTTCCCTTTTAAATCAGCGTATGATTTAATGCCTGATGCTTCAGTCGTTACTAATTGTACTGTTTCTGGATAAAGTGCACCTAAAGCAGCAATTGAATCAATTTTTTTGCCTTCAAACATAAATTTTCCTTCAGTAGCGTAGTAAGCAATATCTGATTGTACAAAGGCAATTTCACCTTTACCATCTTGCAAAGCCGTCATGTTGGCAGCAGATGCTTGAGATACTTCAGCAGTTGTTTTAATGCCTGTTTCTTTAGAAATGAAATCAGCAAACGTTCCACCTAGTGCATAATAAGTACCTTGTGTTCCACCTGTTAATAAGTTTAAAAATTTCGGCTTTTCAGATGATGCCGATTCGCCCTTATTCGAGTCCTTTGAACCTGTTCCGCTATCAGACCCACACGCAGCCAAAATCAATAGCGCAAAGGCACTTAATAGCATTAATAGCCTAAATTGTTTTTTCTTCACTGTAACCTTCCCCCTTGGTTAAAAGTAATAATCTACTTAAAATTATCAAACATAGTATAATAATGTCAATCTATTTATAGTAAATTCAGTCTTTTATAATTATACTATTTTTCTTAAATACCTATTATTCACGGAGTTCATCAATAACTACCTCGCACTATTTTTATCTACATTAAACTATTAAATTCTTTTTCCGAGAAAACTTTTCTAGTTCCTCTATGTATAAAAAATGTATGTTTCTGATCAAAATGACCGTTTAATTCTTCTTTTATAAGAGGAATATTTATCATCATGTGGGATGATTTCCGTTCCGGCTTATATACTTAACATTCTTTTTTAATAAACCAAAATATTGTCGATTTTTACCCCCAAAACAAAAATACTGTATCTAAAGTGTTTTGCTTCAGATACAGTCTATTCATTTTCCTTATTGAATAATGCCACAAGCAATTCTAGCACCAGAATTACCAGAAGGATCTGTTTTATAATCATCCTCAGATTCATGAATGATTAATGTAGTACCTCCATCACGTAACAATGAGTTAGCCGCATTTTTTTCTAATGTTTGTCCTTCAGCTAAGAAGGTCATATCTACTTTACCATCTTCTCCAACTTCTAAATTCGGAAGATCCCCTAAATGGTATCCCTTAGGATTAAGCTTCCCATGCTCTTTATGCGTCGGATTAAAATGCGGACCTGCTGATTCAAATGTTGGTGGTTCACACTTCCCAACTGCATGGATATGAATGCCGTGAGTTCCGGGTGGCAATCCTGATAGCGCGAGTGTCACCTTAACCCCATTATCCTCTTCCTCAAAATAGGCATTGCCATAGCTTTCATTGTTTTTACCAATTACTTTCGCAGTTGCAGTTGGTCCTGAACTTGCGTTAACTGCCACTTTTTGCTCCTTCTTTTCAAAGAAGCTACAACCACCGACAAATACTAATAAAGAAATAATTATTAAGCTCATTTTTTTCATAAAAATACCTCCTCTATTTCAGATGGTTGCCAACATTCCTTCCACTTATGCAATTTTGCTGAGAATTTTGTGAATTATTGGTACAAAGTAAACTTTGTACACTAGGCTTTTAATCCATGCTGATTCTTAAAAACAATGCAAATAAAAGGATATCTCCAACCTACGGAGATACCCTCTATCTTACATTAATTTAAAATTTTTACAGTTACGTGTTTGACGCCCCACTGACGAGCTTGTCCCTCGGTAGGAATAAATACATCAATTTTATTACCTTTTATCGCTCCGCCAGTATCTGCTGCGATTGCTTCTCCGTAACCTTCAACCCAAACTCTTGTACCAAGAGGAATTACACGCGGATCTACAGCAATTACCTTTAAGTTCGGATTCGATCTGATATCTGTTCCGTTCGCTGTCACCCCCGAACATCCTTCACAATACGCTGTATAGGCAGTTGCTCGCATTGTTAACGTTTTGCCCGTATTCGTTGGAGCACTCACTGTGTTTGTGCTTGATGTCGTTACTTTCTTTTTACTTGGTGTCGTTGCTACCTTTGTAGTTTTGCTTTCGGGAGTTTTAGGTTTTGCCGCTGATGCTTTGATAGCTAATGTTTCACCTACATAAATTAAATCAGATGAAAGGTTATTCCATTCCTTTAATTCTTGCACTGACACTCCGTTTACACGAGCAATTGAAAATAATGTATCCCCGGCCTCAACGAAATGCTGATCTTTCAACGAACTATCAATTTTCGGCTCTACTACTTTTAAATTTTGCTCTGGATAAAACCATGTCGAATCTGTCTCATCCAGTGGCTCAAAATCTCCTAAAGATAAATTGTAAATTTTCGAGATTCCCCATAACATATCGAATGGCCTAAAAGAAATTGTGTCCTTAGCAAATGATGGACTAGCACATACACCTAATCCCAAGATCAATGTTACAGCTAAAGCTAAAGCTTGTTTTTTCATATTTTAAAACCTCCATATTTTAATATTTTGCAATCTGCTGCTAGCACACTAGAGTTAGGCTCTTTTATGCAAACAATGCTAGAGAATGCAATTAATAACTCAGGACTAATGGACCTGATATTACGAATTATTACTATAAGGGAGGAAAAATATACAATATTGATTATATTTTTGGTAAATTGAACAATTTTACGAAAAAAATCGCAACACTATTGGCAATTTTTACGCATTGGATAATTAGTGTTCTTATCCTACAATATGGTAGAGTAGGGATGTCGGATGGAAGTTAATATTGCAAAATGCACTCAATCTAAATACTGCAACTGCTACCGAATTATTAAAAGATCTACCACAGCAGCAAGTAGCTATACATCCACATAAGGGGTCAGTCATTGATATTTCAATTTAACCTACTTCACTACTTATCAATTATTCCTTGTCATAATTGTAGCTTTCGCTGCAGAAAACATTTGCTGAAAGAAGTTAAAATTAATATTCGAAAGTTGGTGCCCTTTTTTGATTAGAGTGATAGTAATGGATGATGAGCCATTAGCTCTTATAAACTTGGAGAAAAAGTTAAAGGAATTTAATTCAATAGAGGTCATTAAATCTTTTACAACTACAAAAGATTTGCTGGCAGAGGGACCGAGCTTGGATTTTCAAGTAGCATTTTTAGATGTTGAAATGCCTGACATGAACGGTTTAGAGATTGCACGTCTATTAAAAGAATGGAACAAGAATATTTTTATTGTATTTGTCACTGCGTATCGGGACTATGCTGTCCAAGCATTTGAAATTCACTCCATTGACTATTTACTAAAACCTATTTCAAAGGCTCGTCTAGAAACAACTATTAACAGAATCCAAGAGCTCCTTCACCTAGAAAATAAATCAACTCCTATACAAATACGAAATAAACCTGCGCTTACAATACAATGCTTTGGAGGATTCGTTGTTTTACACAATAACAAAGCCGTCCATTGGAGAACGCTTAAAACAAAAGAATTATTTGCCTTTCTTTTTTCTAACCTAAATAGCCAAGTACCTCGCGATTCAATCATCGATGCTTTATGGGCAAATACAGAATTTAAAAAGGCAAGGGTACAGTTACATACAACTGTTTCCTATCTACGCACTACTCTTTCAGCATTGGGCTATTCAGAAGTCATACAGTATACAAATGGCTGCTATATTTTGCAACTAAAGGCGTTTCAATGTGATGTCCATGACTTAGAGCATATTTTAAATGCTAAAGCAGAGACTGGAAAGCTTGATGTAGAGATGGCTGAGTCACTAATACAAAGCTACCAAGGTGAATATATGGCCTCATTAGATTATCCCTGGATTACTAGTAAAGCAAATTTTATGAACAACAAATTTACTCTTTTACTGCATGATTTAGTAGAGCATTATACAGCAATACATGATGTTAAAAAACGAGAGCAAATTTTACTTTTAACGATAGAACATAATCCATATTCCGATAAAACCATACAACAGCTAATAAAGCATTATTTAGAAGTGGATAATCGAGCAAGTGCAGTAAAGGTTTACAATACTTTTAAGAGTACTTTGTTAGCGGATCTCAATATTTTACCAAAGCAAGAAACAACTGAGCTATTTAACACTATATCTGTCGAAAATTTTAATCTATAAAAGGCATCGAGAAGATTACTCTCGATGCCTCTTATCTATGTATTCATTTCACCAGTAATGAAGATCGACCGTCTTACTACCATAGCATGGGGTTGATTCCCTTTCCGGCTAGGCGCTTTGTAGCTGCCGCTTCGCTTTCGCACAGAAAAAACATTTGTAGCTGACGCTAAACATTTGTGCTGTCGTTTCGCTTTCACAGAGCAAAGCTTCCTGGGGGCGTCCGATGAGCCGCTTCACTCGCGTTGCTCGCTCTAGGGCCTCAGGCCAACACAAAGTTGGTCACAGGACATGATGGTTTTAGCCTTCGTTCCTCTATTGCTAATTGTGAAAGATTTATTTGATAATTTTTTCAGATAATTCTTCAACGACACAGATACAGTTCCTCCCTGACTGCTTCGCCTTATATAGTGCCTGATCAGCAATTGTAATGATCTGATTAGCCGTTTTAATATTAGCTGTAAATGATGTAATGCCGGCAGACATTGTAACAGGTCTTCCACATGCAGTATCTAACATGGCCTGCTTAATGCGCAAATTCTCCGCTACTTCTAAAGCTACGTCTATTGTCGTGGATGGCAATATCACCAAAAACTCTTCCCCACCATATCGAAAGCACATCCCTTGTCTCTCTATGTTCTCCTGCATATGACCTGCGAAAGCTTTTAAAACTTCATCCCCTACAGTATGACCATAAGTATCATTTATACTTTTAAAGTCATCTAAATCTATTAAAACTATTGAGTGTGGCACTTTATTGATAATTAACTCATTTAAAATTTGATCCATTCTTCTACGGTTGGGAATTCCTGTTAATGCGTCTAAGTTCAGTTGGTTAGTTAAATCAAATATTCTGTTTCCCGAACTAATAACCATGTTTTGCACTACTTTTTTTAATGAATGTGCTTCGTAATACCAGCCATTAATTTCTTCAAGTTTCTGTACTTCTTCTCTCTCTACACTAATAAAAAGCTGTTTTAAAGGTCGTGCAATTTTGAAAGCAAGCCATACAACTAATACAAGTACTGCGACTAACCATAATAGTAAAGGCATGAGTATACTTTTTATGAATGCGCTAAAAGAAACTACTCTTTCATCAAGTAACTTGTCAACCACTTGCACCATATAAGGTTCGATTGATTGATCTCGATTTGGTTCCCTCAGTTTCTCTTGTACGTAGCTCTCCGTGATTATTGAAACTTCCTTCACGTAATTTTCCTGCATGACAATTTTATTTTGCATAAGGATGTCGTTAAAATTTTGATAACCACTCCAAATACTAACACTAGAAGTCGCCAGTACTATCATTACCGTCATACTAACAATAACAAACGATAACTTTAACTTGAATTTACCCACAATAGATCATTTCTCCCATTGAGATTTTATTCCTTCATCATACGTCACGCCTCTTAAAAAAAACTTAAAAACGAATTACTATTTG
Organism: Lysinibacillus sp. NPDC096382; assembly: GCF_044762845.1. NCBI lineage: Bacteria > Bacillati > Bacillota > Bacilli > Caryophanales > Bacillaceae > Lysinibacillus > Lysinibacillus sp. NPDC096382. The sequence goes on along the minus strand of NZ_JBIWFC010000017.1, from coordinate 48,531 downwards.
CAAAAATATGTATTAAAATGTGCATTCTACTCTAGAAAGGAAATAGGACACTCGCCTCCCCCCTTTCAAAATCCCGCCATACCAACAACCCCTTTTCACTCGGTCATATTTTTATGAAAATATTGCTTTATAATTAATCGATAAAAAGATTTTTTGTTGATATGATGTGACACTCATTTTAGTTGGTTGTAGCGGAGAAAACGGCTCTCGCTTGCCCACAAAAGTAGCCTGCAGCGGAAATCAGCTTCCCCAATACTTTCTGATTGGTCTGAAAGTATCATTATGCCTCGGCACGAAGTTATGGCGTTGGGATTGATCTAGGTCTACGTAATACAAGTTTACGTCTAAAAGGATTGACGGACAGAGATGACAAATTAAAAGCATATTAAACGAAGGAACAACTGTCACCTTCCATATTCAAAAAAATAGTTGCTTACTATTAACAGAGCCATCACCTTCTCAATTGAGTTTTTGGTGGCTCTTCTCTATAATTTCAAGTTACAATTATTATATTGATGTAGATATTTTAAGACGTTTCCAAAAATAGGGGCAATATTTTTAAAGGTACACTATGTAGATAAGTGGATTGGAGTGGAGACTGGGCGACTCCTCGGGGATTAGCGTCACAGATGAGACCCTGGAGCGAGCGCAGTGAGTGAAGCGGCTCATCGGACGCCCCCAGGAAGCTCTGCGCGAAAGCGAAGCGGCAGCTACAAATGTTTTTTCTGTGCGAAAGCGAAGCGACAGCAACAAATGTTTTTTCTGTGCGAAAGCGAAGCGGCAGCAACAAAGCGCCCAGTCGGAACGGGAATCATCCCTACGTTATGGTGATGAGCTATATTTATGGATTTTTAAAAATTAGGGTACATTAATAGTATGTTATTAAAGAAAGGTCGATACTATGTACAAAATATACATAATAGAAGATGATCCCAATATTTTAAAGATTATTGTGGAGCATTTATCAAAATATCAATTTGAATGTTATACCGTTCAACAATTTAATCATATAGTAGAGGAATTTCAAGCTATTCAACCTCATCTCGTTGTAATGGACATTAACCTCCCAACCTATGATGGGTACTTTTGGTCGCGCAAAATCCGTCAGCTATCCAAATGCCCGATTATCATTGTATCTGCTCGCGTGAATGATATCGATCAAGTGCATGGGATTGAAAATGGTGCGGATGATTTTATCACTAAGCCCTTTTCACTAGATGTGCTTATGGCAAAAGTGAATGGGCTTATTCGTCGTACATACGGAGAATATGCTTCCTCCGAAACTAATTCAATATCCATTACTAATACAACGTTAAATTCAAATACCGTTCGACTTTACACTGAGAAACACGAGAGCTTGTTAACGTTAAAAGAGATGCAGCTTAGCAAATTATTATTTGAAGCTTATCCTAATGTTGTTCCTCGTCAAAAATTGTTAAGTGCCATTTGGGATGATGAATCCTTCGTTGAAGAAAACACTTTATCTGTTAATATTGGCCGATTACGCAAAAAATTCGAGGCTATCCAATCTAGACTAGAAATTAAAACAATTCGTGGACTTGGTTATCAATTAGTGGAGGCAGAAGAATGAAGCTGTTCTTTCGAGATCATGTAAGTGTCATCATTCTTTATTGTGTAAGCTTTCTATTATTACCTTGGATCATTTATTCATTAGATGATTTATCTTCACACTATTTTTATTTTATCTTTCTCGTTAGCTTCCTATTTACCATGTGGCTGATTGGCCGTTATTATCGCAGAAAAAAACTCTATGCTCATTTACAGAACAACACATTCACAAGCGATGACCTCCATCTGTATGAACCACAGGCTATGATTGAGCAAGCCTACAGTGAAAAACTACGACAAATGCAATATTTATACTTAACACAGCAGCAACATTTAGAGAGGCAAGGAAAAGAAAAACAGCTTGTTCTTTCACATTTTGTCCATCAAATGAAAACGCCATTGTCGGTTATTCAACTGATTATCCAATCTAACGCAAATAGCCCATCCGAGCATTTGCAAACAATTAATCTAGAATGCGATAAGCTGACATTTACCCTTAATCAGCTACTAACTTATGAACGCACGTCCAATCTTGTGGCTGATTTAAAAATAGAAGCACTCTCATTAAAAGATCTTATTAAGGAAGTTGTGAACGATTTAAAGGATTATTTCATTGCCAAAGAAGTTTTTCCAAAAGTGACGCTTGTTGAAAACACTATTATTTATTCAGATCGAAAATGGTTAAAAATTGTGCTTTATCAAATCATCAATAACGCCATTAAGTACGGCGAGACTGAAAGCTCTATTCAAATTATTTATGACGAAGCTACTTTACGAATTCAAAACTATGGAGATTCGATTCCGGAGAGTGAAATTTCACGTGTCTTTAATTTATTTTATACAGGTGTGAAAGGAAGAACGAGCGGTGAGGCAACAGGTATAGGCTTGTATTTAGTAAAAAAGATTTTAACTGAATTAGAACACCCTTTTACTTTACAGTCCCATGAGTGCGTCACTACCTTCTCCATAAATTTTTCAAATAGCGTAAAAAAATCATGATTGTAAGTTCGTAATATGACAACTTTGTCATATTGACGTCATTTATCTGAATAGGTAAAATGCTGCTCCTTCTTTATACTTAAGCTATTCAATCGAAGTAAGGGAGTTGTTCAAAGATGGGAAAATCAATCCTACAAGTGACCAATCTGCAAAAAGAATATATCGGAGAAATCACATATAAGGCATTGAATGGCATTGATTTCCAACTCGGTGAGAACGAATTCGTAGCCGTCATGGGGCCATCAGGAAGTGGGAAAACTACATTTTTAAATAGCATATCAACAATCGATCGCCCTACTGTTGGTGAAATTCTTATAAATGGTAGAAACCCATATTCATTAGATGATGAAGAGCTTGCAAAGTTCCGTCGTTCAGAATTAGGCTTTGTATTTCAAGATTTTAATCTTGTACACACATTAACGGTGAAAGAAAATATTTTATTACCGTTAACTTTAGATAGTTTACCTGCCGATAAAATGCAGCACCAACTTAAACATGTATCTCAATTTCTTGGAATTGAAGAGCTTCTGTCAAAACGAATTTACGAAATTTCTGGTGGGCAAAAACAACGTGTAGCTATTGCTCGTGCGGTTATTCACGAACCGAGCTTATTGTTGGCAGATGAGCCTACAGGAAATCTCGATTCAAAAGCAGTAAATGATGTTATGAACTTATTTAGTTCTATTCATACAGAACTGAAAACGTCCATTTTAATGGTGACACATGATCCTTATGTAGCAAGTTTCGCAAATCGTATTATATTCATTAAGGATGGTAAATTATATAACGAAATTCATCTTGGTCATAATCGCAAACAATTTTACCAGGAAATCATGGACACACTTGCTTTTTTAGGTGGTGGACAGCATGAGCTTTAATCATATCGTTATTCAAAATATTTTACGTGATAAATGGACTTACGTTTCGTATTTCCTTAGCAGTATGTTCTCTATCATTATTTTCTTTCTATTTTCAGTCATAGTATTTCATCCAAGTCTTACAAATTTAGATCCCGACTCAACACTCGGCCTTGCATTAATGTTAGCAAGTTTGCTCGTCTATTTGTTTTCGTTTATTTATATTGCCTATTCCATCATGGCCTTTTTAAAGAAGAAAACAAAAACACTAGGTATTTTTATGATTACTGGTGCATCCATGAAACAAATTCGTACGCTCGTTTTTCGTGAAAATATTCTTATCGGTGTATTGGCGATTATTACAGCAGTCATTCTTGGGCTTGTCATTTCGCCTCTCTTCTTAATGGGTGCCAAAGTTGTTTTAAATGCAGAAACTTTCGGTATGTATGTCCCTATTAAAGCAATCATGTTAACTATTGGTTTATTCCTTGTATTATTCATTGTTATTTCAAAAGTAATGACAAGATTTATTAATAAAGAAGCTTCCATTCAACTATTAAAAAGTGATGTTGCCATCGAGAAGTCGATAACACCACATTATCTTTTATTATTCATAAGTATTATGATTTCCATTGGTTTAGGTTATTTTTTAAATGCAGATTATGATATTGGCGGTAGTCTTTTCTATGTAGCTTTTTTCGTGAGTGTTCTTTGTACAATATATTTAATCATCTCACAAGGAATGCGCTTCCTGCTAAAGGCTTTTGAGAGATCGTCAGCCTATATGAAACAAACAAATATGCTACTTGCTTCTAATCTGAATGCAAAAATGAAATCACATGCAAATATGCTATTTTTAATCACTATTTTATTAAGCGGTGTATTTTTATGTACAAGCATTTTATTTAGTTCTTACTACAATGTTGAAAAGGATAGCGAGGCAAATTATCCATACAGTTTTCAGTATATTGCCGCTCCTAAGGCTAGTCCAAATAAAGTAGAAGCTGATATTGAAAATATTAAAAAACAATTATCCACAGTGGATTCACAAAATTATTTTATTGAATTTAAATCGAATGAAGAACGTAGTATTGGCTATATGTCAATTTCCGATTATAACTTGTTACACAATAAAAAGGTTAGCTTACGTGCAAATGAATTTATAGCAGTTGCCGGCAATCGTAAAACATTACCAATTACTAATGTAAGTGATGACAACTATCTAAAGCAATTTAAGCTTGTATCTGTAAATGAAAAAAATCTATTAACAACAGGTTTCCAACAAACGTATTTTATTGTGCCTGATGAAGTTTATAACAACATCAAATACCCTGTCTATAAAGCCTATTTATTTGAGTTAGACAATTGGACGGCACATACAGCGTTAGCAAAAAAAATTATAGAGGATTTCCCACATATATATGAGGAACGTTATGTAACTTCAAAAATCGAATTGTATGACGCAGAGTTGTTCACAAAAAGTGTTATGTTCTTTATCGGCTCTATGTTGAGCTTGATTTTCTTAAGTGCAGCTATGAGCATACTCTACTTCTATTTACAAACGACACTTCTTCAGGAAAAAGAAAAGTATGCAGGTATACGAAAACTTGGGCTATCTAAAAAAGAGTTATTCACTGTTGTTTCTAAAGAGTTGGCAATCCTTATATTTGTACCATTCGCGATAGCTATTACGATGTTATGCGCTACATTATTTGCCATGCGAACAATGGTTTCAGCAGCATTTTTACAAGTTTCAATGATGAGCTCTTTATGCTTCTTCGCCCTATTCTTCGTTAGTTTTATATTTATTCGCAAAAGTTATTTCAAACGTTTGCTTAGCAATTGATGAAAAAAATCCGCACTCCTCTCAGAGTGCGGATTTTCATAGTGTTGAAAAACAAAATTAAAGATAATCTTTGAGAATGTTGTGGCGCATTGAATGGGGGGAGTTCCGTTCCAGGTTACTCCTTTGGGATAAGTATCACAGATGAGACCCTGCAGCAACAATGTTTTATCTGTGCGACAGCGAAGCGACAGCTCAAAGGCCCAGTCGGAACGGACACGTTATGGTGATGAGCCAGCTTCTTACCAAAGTACAGGCTTTGCTACCATTAGCCATAACATAATTAGCAATAATAAAATGTACATCCATGCTTTGCGATGTAACAATGAAGCAAATTTTTGCTGGTCATAGGCAGGTGTATTAAATGTCTGTAAAGTCGGTTTGAACGCTCTTGCTAAAAAAACAATAGAGGCCAACATCACAAGAAATGTAAGAACAATCCACGAGGTACTCCAATGATAACCCGCATGCCACATTAATAAAACACCAGATGCAACAAGAACATGCCCCGAATGCTTGACGATCGTAATTGCTCCTTTAAAAGCCTCAATATATGGTGACATTTCAATATGAGATGCTGTACGCATTTTCTTAACAATTGTTAAAACAACGAACAAAGGCCCAATCGAAAGAATGGCACTTAAAATATGTATGTAAAGAAGAAGTGTATAAATCGACATCATGGTGCAAACTCCTTTTTATCTTTTTTCAGCAATTATTTTATGTAGCGAAAGCGAAGCGGCAGCTACAAATGTTTTATGTAACGTAAGTGAAACGGCAAATGTCTCCCACCTATATAAGTGGTGAGATAAATGCGGGTATAAGTTACTTAAATTATGCCGAGGCATAATTTATTCAGTCCCCCCTCATTATAGCACCAACATAAACGTGCTTTATCGTCAATTGTGAATCCTTTGTAAACGCAAAATGAATCATTGTTAAGTTGTTTGAAATTTGCACAAAGAGGGTATGGATTATAGTAACATGCACATATAGACCAAAAAGGAGTGATTTTTATAGGAATTCATCAATTTTTTACAAGCCTTAACGATCTAGAGCGTATTATTCGTTGCCCTGGTCGCTTCAAATTTGAAGAGCACAATGTGGCTGCTCACTCTTGGAAGGTATCGCAGTATGCGATGTTCTTCGCCACACTTGAAGAAATGAACGGAGCTACAATCAATTGGAAATCATTATATGAAAAAACCATTAACCACGACTTTGCTGAAGTATTTATCGGCGATATTAAAACACCGGTAAAGCATGCTAGCCCAGAGCTTAAACAAATGCTTGCACATGTGGAAGAAAAAATGATGGAGAAATTTATTATTGATGAGATTCCACAAGAGTTTCAGGCTGTCTTCTTTGAGCGTATGAAAGAAGGTAAGGATAAAACTATAGAGGGTCGCCTACTTGAATTTGCTGATAAGCTTGACCAATTCTACGAAGCCTTTGCTGAGTTAAAACGTGGAAACACAGATAAAGAATTTGTGCATATGTATCAATCAGCCCTTTCCAAGATTTTAACTATTCCTCTTGAAGCGTCAGTTCACTATTTCCGTACTGAGATTCTAAAGGATGCTGTGAAGGAAAAAACACATATTGATATTCAAGCTTTGACCAATGAAGTATTAACATCAAATTAATAGGGTGCATGTAAGTTTTCCGAACGAATTAACTCACGGAAGGCTTTTTTTATTTTCTCAAAAAAGTCGTATAATGGAAGGAGATCGATTGGAGGGAAGCTTTTGTCACAGAATTGTTCAATTGTAGAGGATTTATTACCTTTGTATAAAAAACAAGTGCTCCAAGCAACTACTGTAGAATTCGTCGAACAACATTTAACTACTTGTGAGCATTGTCAGCAGCTCGCTACTTCAAAGCAATCACTGGGCTATCATTTATTAATGAAAAGAACGATAACGCTTTTCCATCTTGTTTTTATCGTACTATCCTTTATGTTTGCTATTAACTCTTCCTTACTTGGCAATCAAACAAGCTTTGCTATATCTTACGCGATTTTCGGCTGTCTTACTTATTTCTTTTACAAAAATATTTGGATTGTTTTTGCCATCAGCTCGGTACCTGTTTTCGTATGGGCTATTATTAACAATATCAATAATTCACTCTATGTCACCCCCTACTCCTTAACGGAAATTGGTACGCTGTTAATTGGAGCTAGCTTTATAGCCATTTTACATACTATTTTTGCACTATTCGGTGCTGCTTTTGCAATTCTATTTCGTAGGTTTACAAAATAATGTTACACCAGTAGAAAAAAGTTGTCTCACTGCAACTGAGACAACTTCTCTTAACACCAATTATACCCATTCATAAGTTCAACATCCCCTGCATTTCATTAGATATACCTTCTAGACAGCCATGTTACAGCAGCGCCATACATCCACCGGAGGCTTTACTTTTATTCAGTCGGTGATTAGACACCTACTAAATAAAAAAGAGTCGATTTTGAATAGCTTCCAAACCTAGTTGGAATGCCCCATTTCACGACTCTTTTTTCAGTAATTATGCCTTTTTTACGAACTCTGACTTTAATTTCATGGCACCAAAGCCATCGATTTTACAATCAATATTGTGATCGCCTTCAACGAGACGAATGCTTTTCACCTTTGTCCCAATTTTTAGCGTCGAAGAACTACCTTTAACCTTTAAATCCTTAATAATTGTAACAGAATCACCGTCTGCAAGTAGATTGCCATTAGCATCCTTTACGATTAACGCATCTGTCTCCTGTTCCGTGACATCAGTGCTCCACTCATGTGCACATTCTGGACATACAAAGTTTGTTCCGTCCTCATATGTGTATTCAGAATTACATTTTGGACAATTTGGATAAGCTGCCATTTCTGCTTCCTCCTTTGACTTTATTACTAGGTAAACCCTATATATTCTCCTATCTTTACATACTTAGCCCTATTAAGTAAAGAATGTTCGTATTTTTCGTTCGTATTTGTGAAAACTATTTGAATCTGTTAAAAGCTTTTGGAGATATTTCACTCTGGATATTCATGAATTGGGACACTCGCCCATTGACTTTTTTGTACAAACCATCTTACTTGCAAGTTTGTTTAACATGCCTTATTATATCCTTAAAGGCTGCATTGTTCGTATAATATTAAGTTTTAACCTTTAAGCTGTAAAAGGGAGTTTTATTATTGGAGTTGGAATGACGGGCCTCACACTAAGGTGCATGAGGATAAGCAGGAAAGCTTCTGCGAACACCCACTTTGAGGAGTGGTGGTTTAAAACTTTCTATAATAACTACGGCATACGCGGCTTTTTAATTTAATCATACAGCCACAAGGCTTTGAAGCATTTCTCCCATAGTGAAAACTATGGGAGATTTTTTGTTTGGGCAATAACTTTGGGAGAAAGTTGGGAGAGATAAGTTTTCTATAGTTTTCATTCTATGGTTTAGGATCTATCATGGTACCACAAAAGCTAGAACATCAACCAAATCAACAAAGGAAAAATAAAATACATTAGTCAAGAAAAACAATATTTATTACTTCTATTCGTTAATATTAAGTATCTTGTAATAAGCAAAAATGATGGTGGAGATACCAATCCCAAAAAGGATACTTCCAGCAGCTAAGAAATTATTTGTATAACCCTCAATTACAATTAGGTATTGAGAAGTGTCCATCCCACCTTGTGTAACTATCCGATATTCAGCAAGTGATAATCCAATATCAACACTGAAAAATAGCAATATGAAACCAATTGCAGTTATTACAGAACCTAAAGAAACTAAACCTTTTAATTTATTTTTTGTCATTACTCTTCCTCCTTTCTATTCTTTCACTAAACTCCCCCGTTTGTACAAGAAGAAAAAAGATGCTCCGCTGCAACACCTTGTTTAACTCTGGCACCCGTTACTTAAAAAACATCTAAAGTGTCCCCTTAAATTTCTCTGGTTTTTCTACATAACTTTCAATTATAAGTCCACATTCAGTACAAATAATATATTCAACATCATACCCAAAGCTTAACTTATTAGATGGATACATAACTGAATAACTACTATGTTGATGACCTTTCCCCAATTCTTTTCCACCACATTTAGGACATTCTGTTACTTTCGTAGTATGTTTCATTTGTAAACCTCCACTTTGGTTTTATATAAATATTATTACGGTGTTCCTTATGTAATTATGAATGAACAATAATTTGCTTTCATCTTGTTCAACTAAACTGCATCGTTAGTTGAAGAATGACAGTCATTTAGAAAACAACAGCTAAAAATTAAAGCTCTTTAAATTTATTTGTACTTCTCCCAAATAAATCTCCCAGCTTTTTTCTGTGGGAGATTTTTGGGAGAGTAAATAAAATATCTCATTAAAAATTGTGTGATTCAAATAACTCATATAATAAAAACCTTCTAAATCTGGTCTAAATCCTTTGATTTTTATCATTTTCACAGCAAACTTCTTCTTTGAGGAGTGGTGGTTTAAAACTTTCTATACTAACTACGGCATACGCGGCTTTTTAATTTTAATCATATAGCCACAAGGCTTTGAAGTACCTCCCTCATAAGTAAAAACTATGGGGGATTTTTTGTAGTGGGGAAAAAATGGAGAAGTTGTTGGGAGAATTGATATTCTACCGTTTTTCTCTCATACAAGAAAAAGTAAATCCATTATAAAGCACATTTGTTTTTTTTCATTTTATTAGAATTCATCATTAAGTAATCCTTGCATTGTCATTATACTTGCTACTTTAGATAACACTTCACCGATTGCTTCATAGTTCCTAACCCATCATCCTTTTTTCTTTTTCATTTGATCCTTCTACCCTTTATTACACTTAAACTCCTTATAATAGGAAATATTTTCTTCATGATAAAAAAGGTTATAAAACCTACCTAATAAACAGCAATGAATAACACTCTGGTTAACTATGGTTGGCACTTATTTCAAGTGGAGAAAAACATAAAAGAATGATAGACTTTTGAATGGAAATGTAGTTAATTATTACTACATAAAAGAAAGGTGATTGATAAATATGCAACAACAAACTTCTGAAAAAAACTATATAGTAATGATTTTACTATGTTTCTTTTTAGGTGGCCTAGGAATACATCGCTTCTACGTAGGTAAAATTGGTACTGGTATTTTAATGATTATAACTTTTGGTGGACTAGGTATTTGGGCATTGATCGATTTAATTATGATTATTGTCGGCAAATTCAAAGATAAAGAAGGAAAAGAAATAAAACCTTCTTAACAATAGAAAGGCGTTGGTTAACTACGGTTAGCTGGCGCTTTTTTGAATAGAGAAATGTTGTTTATGTCAAGGAGGGTTGATATGCGCCCTATGTGTTTTTGTGGCCCCTGTTTGCCCTTGCTTGGAATGAAGCTTGTGGGTACGCTACCATTACACACACGTATCTATTTCACCTTGCAACTCCAGTTCTAAATAGCGTTTCCTTAATTCAATTTGTTCAGTGAACCCTCTTATCCTTATATTAGCGCCTGTTTTCTTTTTTCATACCATTCCTGTAGTATATAAGACTTCCACGTTTCCATTAATGTCGATATTACGTTATTGCTCCCAAAAGTTTAAAAAAGATAGCTAATATCGGTTGTGTACTTTTTTGTTCATTTAATCAGTTTTTTTGTATATAAGTTAATCAGTCTTAAGGCTGAGAAGTGACACCGCCTAAAGTTTGTTTCCAGCAAAAAGGAAAAGTGTTACAATAAAAAAACATTAACCGGAGCATTAAGATTCATCACCAGAAGTCGGGATTACGCGCATTGCTTTTAAAATGCTCATTGATCTACGTTCCAACTGGGTGATTCCTTCGTGACCAACATCCTGTTTCTCCAAAGTGGCACATTGGACACCTCACCCAAAAGGAGATTAAATCTAAGTTAGGGTAGTGAACTATAAACAATTACGAATTGAAGAAGGTGTTTATATTTGAGTATGAAAATATGGTGGGCTTTAAACATTGTATGGCTATTCATTTTTGCTGCTGGGGCCATATTTATTGGCGTAAGAGAAGTTGATTTTGCAGGGGTAGTTCAAACTCCGGAAGTTAGAATGGTCTCATTCATTATTTTGGGTATTTTATTTTTATTTGTTGTACTATTTCAACTAATGCTACTCATCTTTATTCATTTTGTTCGAAAAGGTACAACCAATACTTCAACAAAAACAAAAAGGCTATCTTAATCAAGATGGGCTTTGTCGTTTTCTAGGTCACTTTAATAAAGTGGCTTTTTTATTTGTACTAATGTAAATCCCCTTCTACTCTTCACCTAAACTGTACCTTAGCCATCTATGAAGTGCAAAATCCACGTATTGTGGTCATAAAAAAACTGCACTCCAATAGATAGAGTGCAGTCAGCTGCTTCTTTTTTTCTAAATTAAATAACGAAACCAACAATTGTAGCGGTTAAGATACTAACAAGTGTAGCTCCATACAACAACTTTAAGCCAAAACGAGCAACTACATTCCCTTGCTTTTCATTCAAACCTTTTACTGCGCCGGCAATAATACCGATAGATGAAAAGTTTGCAAAGGATACAAGAAAGACTGAAATAATAGCCAATGTATGCGCACTCATAGACTTAGCTACTTCTCCAAGGCTAATCATTGCAACAAATTCATTCGTTACTAATTTTGTTGCCATAATTCCTCCAGCAGTAATAGCATCTGCCCAAGGTATACCCATTAGGAAAGCAATTGGTGCAAAGATATAACCTAAAATTTCTTGGAAAGATATACCAAAAATCATATCAAATAGTGAATTGATTAAATCCATTAAAGCTACGAAACCGATCAGCATAGCGCCAACAATGATGGCTACTTTAAATCCATCCATGATATATTCTCCAAGCATTTGGAAGAACGATTGCTTTTGTTCATCTATCTTTAAAATATCTTCGCCTGCTTCTACTGTATACGGATTAATGATTGAAACAATAATAAAACCGCCAAACAAGTTCAAGACAATCGCCGTTACAACATATTTCGGTTCAATCATCGTCATATATGCTCCAACAACTGACATAGAAACAGTCGACATTGCTGATGCGCATAATGTATACATTCGCTGTGGACTAATCTTATCTAATTGTTTTTTAACAGTAATGAATACTTCAGATTGACCTACCATTGCAGAAGCAACAGCATTATAGGATTCCAATTTCCCCATTCCACTTACTTTACTTAAAAGTAAACCTATCCCTTTCATGATGAGAGGAAGAATTTTAAAATGCTGTAAGATCCCTATCAATACAGATATAAAAACAATAGGTAATAACACATTTAGGAAGAAGGAATACTCTCCTTCATTCGCTAAACCACCAAAAACAAAAGTTATGCCCGTACTTGCGTAAGCCAATAAATGATCAAATACTTTTGTAAATCCTTTGATTAGAACATAACCAACCTTTGTATTTAGCAGTATAGCTGCAAATACAAATTGGATGATAAGCATAATAATTATGTTTTTATATTTTATTTCTTTTTTGTTTTTACTCATTAACAGAGCTAAACCAAAAACAAGTAACAATCCACAAATGGATATTAAGTATCTCATGAGTTCCTCCATAAATATATTGATAATTTTTGTGCGTTTGATATCCGAAACTACAAATCCTTCTTTCACTCATTATGTTCCATTATTGAAACTTGAATAACAGCTATAGATCTTATAACTGAAAATATGTAGTTAGTCAGACGTCAGACAAATCACTTCACTATACATTGTTTTCACTAGCAATTCAATAGTTAAAAGAAAAAAACTCACGAAAAGTGTATACGCTTACAAAATTATCGTTTTATACAAAAAAGACCATCATATATATGATGGTCTCTGCATGCAACAAATTTTTGTAATCTTCATTCAAATTTTACTGACTTTAATGAACTTATAAGCATCCATCACTGTCCTTAAATCTGTCGAATTATTTTACACGGAAATACCAATCATCCATAACCTAAGTGACCATTAAACCACCCATCACCTATGGGAATTTTTAATAATTATTCATTAGCATTTCAATTTCTTTATAAAATTTAATGCTTGTTGTGTAGATTCAATAAGAGATACATCACCTTTAATTCCCCTTAACTTTAATGCTTCTTTAAAGCATTTTTCTGCCTCAGCAATTTCCCCTAATTCTAACAAACACTTACCTTTATGTTGTATGGCGAAGTCCAAATATAACAAATTATTTTTTGCCTTACATTTATCTAAAACTTCGTTGAAGATCCCTAATGCTTTCATTGGATTACCGTTATATTTTATTGCCTCTCCAAGACGTATTAATGACACGGTTTCTCGATTGCTGTTATTCTGATTGCTAGCAATAGTAACGCATTCAGTTAAAATGTTAACAGCTTTTTGTGGTTCCCCGTAAATTCTATATAAATTCCCCAGCGTCCCCATTAGAAAATATTCCTCATCTTCATTCGAAATATTCGCCAGTAAATTTTCAGCAATATCTATTATTTCTTTTAATCTACAAGGATTAGAAGTTTTTTCGCGAAGATACTCATTGCTATCAAAATAAATTATTTCGTTTATTGTCAAAAGACAGTTTTTAAACTCCGGAAAATTCATTTTATCAATACCTCCAATTTATTAAAAAATTAAAGCAGTGGCGTAGGGCGAATTTTGATTTTATGACGTACGAAATAAATATCGGTTTTTTCTTTATATACTTTTACCAGAATCAAACTTAAAATGTAAATATAAGGTTCATCGCCAAAAGTTATGGATGACTTTTGTTTAAACGTCTACTATGTAAAAGGTTGATTGGAGTGGAGACTGGGCGACTCCTCGGGGATCAGCAATAGAGGAACGAAGGCTAAAAGCATCACATCCTGTGATAACGCCTTCGTGACCAACATCGTGTTGGCCCGAGACCCTGCAGCGCAGCGGATGTTTTCTGTGCGAAAGCGTAGTGTTAACGTAGCGGCAGCACCAAATGTTTTCTGTAGCGAAAGCGAAGCGGCAGCTACAAATGTTTTGACTGTGCGAAAGCGTAGCGACAGCAACACCAAAAGCGGCTCATCGGACGCCCCCAGGAAGCTTTGCTCTGTGCGAAAGCGAAGCGGCAGCAACAAAGCGCCCAGTCGGAACGGAAATCAACCACACGTTTTGGTGATGATCCAAATATAAAGTTTCGTTACCAAAAGTTATAGAATAGGCACTTTTTGGGGTTTGTGTCACAGACGAGACTCTGCAGCGCAGCGAGGCGGCCACGTTATTGTGATGAATTCATTTTTATAGGAATACTTTTAAGATTTAACGGAACAATTTCAGTTTTAAATTAGCCAAACTGAAATTAGCGTAACTTTTGAAACGCGATTACATAAGAATCAGTAAGGAGTATTTTAAATGAAAATAAAGAAGAGTATGTTGTTTTTTATATCACCACTATTTCTTTTAGCTTCTTGTAGTGATGATGATCCAGTTATTAAAAAGGATGAGAAAATGTATGCATCATCAATACAACAAAAGGAAATATATGAAATTAAACAACCTGCAAAATCTAATGTTTCAAGAGGGTTGATACTTAGTAATATGAACAATTCATTAAATGTCAGTGAAATTGAAAAAGGATTAATGGATTTATCAGTCAATTACTTTCCTACAAAGAAGTTTTATATGCAGGAAGGTCAATATTTAGATGGTAAAATTATAAATAAATGGTTAGATAGAAAATCAAAAGAAGGTTTTGGATTAAACCCACCTATTAAAAAAAGTACTGGAGATGTTTTAGAGGATGAGAAAAATAATCCTAAAATATTATCTCATGTCTTAGAACAAAATTTCGTTAACAAAGAAAGTGGAAAAGTAGAAGGAATGTCTTTAGCCATATCCTTAAATGAATTTTATGACATTAGAGTACATGATGATAAGGGCTTAACTTATACAGATCAAGTTAAAGTCGATACGAACGAAGATAAGGTTAATGACGTAGAAAAATACGGTAAGGAAATAGCCGGAACTATAATAAAAAACATAAGAAATAATAATAAAGTACCCAATGTACCTATTTATTTAACTTTATATCAAGAATCCAATAAAAATGATATCATTCCAGGAATATTTTTAGCTCAAACATTTATTCCTGAAGGCGAGGATAAAATAGATAAATGGGCTGGGATAGATATAAAAAATTATACATTCCCTTCAGATTCACTTTATAGTTTAGACAAAGATACTTATAGTAAATTATTAATTTTCAAAGAAGATATCCAAGAAGGCTTTAAACATATAAATCCTAAAATAGTTGGTAAACTCCGATATGAAAACGGGAATTTAACCGAGTTAAAAATAGAAGTTAATGCGCCTTTAATAAATGATACTGAATTGATAGGTCTTTTACAGTTAATTAGCACCAAATTGAATACTATTTTATTTGATTATATTCCTATTTCTATTCGTATTATAGATCAAAATCAAGATATCGGGATTGTCCTCTGGGATCCAACTGAAAAACAGATTTATGCAGCTCCATTATAATTTAATTTCTTTCAACGGGTGTACAAAAATCCGCTGAAATAGAGGAACTCAATCTAAAAACGCCACATCCTGTGGCAATTTATCTGTGCGAAAGCGAAGCGACAGCAAAGGCTTTTCTCTGTGCGAAAGCGGAGCGACAGCAACAAGGCTTTTCTCTGTGCGAAAGCGGAGCGACAGCAACAAGGCTTTTTTCTGTGCGAAAGCGGAGCGACAGCAACAATGTCTGAGTGAACTTCTTGTTGCTACTATATTAGCACTACGCTTTCGCGCAAAAAACTTCTGCAAGCCTGAGCCAAAGCCAATTCCCGAAGCTATTTTGTAGGGGCATAATTTGGATTTTTTATTACCTTCCTTCTTTTTGTATAATTCACCTCCATTTTGCGCATATATGGTAGTAACAAGGGAGGTTATTACATTGAAGAAATTATTTTATTTGTTTTTACTAACCACACTACTATTATCCGCTTGCGGGAAAAATACCGCTCCAAAGGAGGTTGCAGTCGATAAAAATACTTCCGTTGAAGATATAGTAAGAGCTATCGTTAAAAACAAATTCACTGTTGAAGAAAAGAATGGTATCGTTTCAATCTCTATACAGGACAATGATGTGAAAAAAGGTATGAAAAATCAAATGCTGAAGGATTCCACTAAAATATTTGCAGAGCTATCTAAGCTTCAAAATGTTAAAACTCCAGCTATTAGTTGGTATGCCCCATTAACAGGATCTAAAGGGGGCAAATCTATGACTGAGCTTTTAAATATTTACTTTAGTGAAGAAGATTTTAAAAAGACTAATTGGGCAAACTATACTCAGTTAAATATCGAATCCATTGCTACTCATTATCACCAAGATGCTTCTTTAGGACAATAGAATATTCCAACATCAAGATACCCCTCTGCGTATAACAAAGGGGTATCTTTTTACTATTTACTTATTGCTTCAGAAAAATTTTTTACATGATGCCCTTTTCCATCTTTCGATATCAAATGCTGTATCCATATACCACATAGGGTATGTAAATGTAGGCTCATACCGATTTAAATCCCCCCTGTGTTCATCAATACGAGACGCCAGCCATCGGGATCTTCAATTGTGACACCTTTTTCGGCCCAATATGGATTTTCTGGCTCTACCTCAGGGTAACCCATTTGCAATAAGCGTTCAGCAATAAGCTGTATGGTGGAACGTTTTGGAATATATAATACGAGCAAATTATCCTTTGTTGGCGCTGGGCAAGGACTTCCTTCAGTATGCTCTATAAATTCTAAATGATAGCTAGCATTCGGAAGACCAATCATGATACCGGTGTAGCCTCGATGTCCTGAAAAAGAGCCGATTTTTTCTAACCCTACGCCTTCACAATAAAATTCTTCAATTTCCTTTAATTTATCAGTTGGCCGTGCAACGCGTACCTGTGCTACCTGTAATTCATCTGACCATTGTTGTCTCATAGTTATTTTTCTCCTTTTCAATCATTGTATAATTGCAAAATAGAGCTAGAGAACCGCCAATAGTCTGAAAAATAACAATCAACCTTCACTCTCTTCAGAAATACTCGCGATATTGGTTGAAATACTCGCGAAGAGGCAATATTGCTGAAGTGATTGACTCTCCTAATGAAAAATAACCAGCTCTATGAAAGAACTGGTTACATTCAATCACTTTCCCCCGCATTAACGGGCAGTAATTGCGTATCGAAAGAGAAGCGTCAGGTACACCCTCGAGATTAATCGGAAGCAAAATAGTTATGAGAGGTTAACTGCCCGGAAACGCCCGATTGGTGAAGACTAATAATCAGTCGGGATGAAGAAAATCCCCACTGATTAAAGTTTCACTTTACCCTATTATGGCGACATTAAAGGAAGCAGCTGTCTTTTCTTTTACTTCCTCTAAAGTAACACCCTCTGCTAATTCGATAAGCTGCATCCCTTCATCGGTAAAATCGAAAACAGCCATATCTGTAATTAATCTATGCACAACGCCCTTTCCTGTTAATGGTAGCTCACATTGTTTTTTTATTTTTGACTCACCGTTTTTATTGACATGCTCCATTACAACGACTACTCTTTTTGCCCCGACTACAAGGTCCATGGCGCCTCCCATACCTTTTACCATTTTCCCTGGGATCATCCAGTTCGCAAGGTCACCCGTTTCAGATACTTCCATGCCACCTAAAATAGCAAGATCAATATGACCGCCACGAATCATGGCAAATGATTCGGCACTATCGAAGAAGGAAGCGCCTGGAACAGCTGTTACCGTTTCTTTACCTGCATTAATTAAATCAGGATCGACTGCGTCTTCTACTGGGTATGGACCAATGCCAAGAAGACCATTTTCTGATTGTAATAGAACGTCATAATCAGACGGAATTGCATTGGCCACTAGCGTTGGGATACCAATACCTAAATTGACGTTCATGCCGTTTTGTATTTCTTTTACCGCTCTATTTACGATTTTTTGTCTTGTATCAGCCATCACGCATCCCCCTTTTTCACCGTCAAACGCTCGATACGCTTCTCATAATTGCCACCTAGTAAAATGCGTTGCACGAATACACCCGGAGTATGAATATGATCCGGATCTAACTCTCCTACTTCAACAATTTCCTCTACTTCTGCAATCGTAATTTTTCCTGCCATTGCAGCTAGAGGATTAAAGTTACGCGATGTTTTTCTGAAAACTAAATTTCCTAGCTTGTCTGCCTTCCATGCTTTGACAAGGGCAAAATCTGCAACAATACCTTTTTCTAAAATATATTCCTTGCCATCAAAAACCTTTACATCTTTTCCCTCAGCAATAGGTGTTCCAACACCAGTAGCCGTGTAAAAGCCCGGAATTCCAGCTCCGCCAGCTCGCATACGTTCTGCCAATGTACCTTGTGGTGTCAATTCTACTTCAAGCTCTCCGCTTAAAAACTGCTGTTCAAAAATTTTATTTTCACCTACATAGGATGCAATCATTTTTTTGATTTGTTTATTTGCCAATAAAAGCCCTAAACCCCAATCATCCACACCACAGTTATTGCTTACAACTGTTAAGTCCTTCGTTCCCCTTTGGACTAGTGCCGCAATTGATTTCTCAGGGATACCACATAGCCCAAAGCCCCCTACAGCTAATGTACCCCCATCTTTAATATCAGCGACGGCTTCCTCAAACGAATCCCACACTTTCCCCTTCCCCATATCGAAACCTCCTAAAATTGCTCAGTTATTAAGAAAAATTCTACCTCAATACTATTTTATAAGTAAAGGAATAAATTAGAATATTATTTATTCTAAAAGTGCATAAATCAATTTTCAGAACGTATTGTATTGAGTAGCTGCTTTAAGGCAAAAGATTGATATGTATTCTTCTTCGTAATAACACCTAAACGCCATGGCATGTCAAAATTAAGTAACGGAATAATTTTGACATTTTTATTCGTGTGCTTTGCGGCTATTGAATATGGTAAAAGTGTCACCCCTAAATTTGAGGAAACTAGTTCCACTATTAAATCCCATTGCGAGCTTTTATAGCCGATTATTGGTGTAAATCCTGCGCTTTTACATGATTTTATAACATAATCATGCAGTGTGAATTCCTCTGTGAAGATAATGAATGATTCATTTTTTAAATCTTGTAATAGAATATGTTCTTGCCGAGCCAATGGATGGGACTCATTAATAAAGACAAAAAATTGGTCCTCCACAAATGATTGGATAGTAAATTTCCTTTCGTCTGTAGGTATGACAACAATCCCCATATCAACATCGCCATTTTCTACTAATGTTCCGATCATTTTAGCTCCACGTTCCACAAGCTCTAAATGCACCTTTGGATATTGCTTATGAAACTTTCGCGCGATTTCAGGGAAAAATAGTGTGCCAATTAATGGTGGTATCCCTAATTTAATCGTACCTGTTTCGATGTTCGATAAATCATCCAATAATATATGTAAATCGTGTACAGAACGTATTATTTTTTGTCCTTGTTTATAGACGATACTACCTGCGTCTGTTAACTCTATATTGCGTGTAGATCGGTTTAATAACTCTACATGAAGAGCATTCTCCAACTTTCTAATGCTTTTGCTTAATGAAGGTTGTGATACAAAGGATTCATTAGCTGCCTTTGTAAAGCTCCTATGTTCAACGACAGTCATAAATGCTTGTAAATCTCGCAACTCCATATACATACCCCCATTTATTCTAATTTGTTATAAAAAATATTCCCAAAACCCCTATGTAGTAATAAATTCTCCTCATTCTCTACTAATCCTTCTTCTTAAAAATAAGTAGATCAATACAATAGCACTAAGGCTTTGTTATGATTTCAATAGTATTTAATTAAGCAATAACAACCGCGACTTTATTTCTACATTACGTTCAGTTTATCGTACTTAATACCGATTTTATCTTCCTTAATTCATATTTCTATGTACAATTAGCAATAAGGGATGGCAGAAAAGGAAGGGGGAATTCTAACATGAAAACGTTAACAAGAATTTCAAATGCTATTATGGAAAAATATTTACCTGATCCATATATATTTGTCACTATACTCACAGTATTGACGTTATTATTAGGGGTTACATTAACAGATTCTTCTCCGCTCGATATGGTGATCTATTGGGGAGATGGTTTTTGGAAACTATTAGAGTTTACAATGCAAATGGTGATTGTCTTGGCTGCAGGTCACATTTTGGCGAATAGCCCAGTCTTTAAAAAGGGATTAGCAGCCATTGCAAGTAAAATAAAAACACCAGGTATGGCAATTATCATTATTACATTCGTATCACTATTAGCGTGCTGGATTAACTGGGGATTCGGACTTGTCATTGGTGCCCTTTTCGCAAAGGAAATTGCTCGTCATGTTAAAAAGGTAGATTATCGCTTATTAATTGCTAGTGCCTACTCAGGCTTTGTAATTTGGCATGGGGGATTAGCTGGCTCAATTCCGTTATCCATTGCGACTGAAGGTCATAAATTCGCTGACATTATGGGGATCATACCAACAAATGTTACACTTTTTTCAACATATAACTTATTTATAGTCATCGTTATCGTCTTCACTTTACCATTGTTTAATCGTTGGATGATGCCAAAGGAAGAAGATACGGTTGTGGTTAACCCTGCTTTATTAGTTGAAGAAAAAACAGAGTTACCTAAGCCCGAAAACAACTTTGCCAGCCGCTCTGAACGTAGTTATATTTTAACGATTTTACTTGCTATTATCGGACTTGTTTATTTAGTACATCATTTTATGACGAAAGGCTTTGTTCTTGATTTAAATGTGATTAATACAATTTTTATTGTATTAGGGATCATTTTCCACGGGACACCACAGCGTTTCCTTGCTGCTGCACAAGATGCCATTAAAACAACAACAGGCATCGTTTTTCAATTCCCGTTTTATGCAGGGATTATGGGCATGATGACCGCTTCTGGTTTAGCTGCCGTATTCTCAGAATGGTTCGTTAATATTTCCAATGAACATACATTCTATTTGTTTACATTTTTCTCAGCGGGACTTGTTAACTTCTTTATACCGTCAGGCGGTGGACAATGGGCAGTACAAGCTCCTATTATGTTAGATGCTGCAACCACTTTAGGTGCCGACTACGCTAAAACTGCTATGGCAATCGCGTGGGGTGATGCTTGGACGAATATGATTCAACCGTTCTGGGCACTACCAGCCCTTGCAATCGCTGGCTTAAAAGCTAGGGATATAATGGGCTTTTGTTTATTCGTTTTAATCTTTACAGGCATTATTATTAGCATCGGCTTCCTTTTCTTCTAACTAAATATAGAGTTTTAAACTTCACGGGATGTATATCCGTGAAGTTTTTTTATTTACCCTCAGAGCGTAATAGACTTAAGGGTTTCATTTAGCCGTAAAAAAAAGCCCGATTTAGTTATCAAGACCTGAATTGAAAAAAATTAATAACTCAAAGGACATAACATATTTTATATGACTACTATGTTATGTCCTTTTTATTCCACTAACGCACTCGTTAGCAAGATGCTGTTAGTGGTAATGTTGCACCAATCAACTCGTGTTCCTGATTGCGGATTCGTTCACAACAAAGTGAGGAAAGAAGTGTATCGACCAACTTAAGAACAATTCAAATGTATCAACCGCAAACACGAAGCTAACACTGACTTAAATGCAGCCCGCAACCTTGCAAGAGGTATATAAGGAGCCACAGGTGACACATAGGGCGCATATCAGCCCTCCCGGACATCTACGATTTATTAAACAATATTTCTCCATTAAAAAAAGCGCTAGGTAACCGCAGTTAACCAACGCCTTATTCATTATTGTTAAGAAGGTTTTATTTCCAGTCCTTCTTTATCTTTGAATTTGCCGACAATAATCATAATTAAATCAATCAATGTCCAGATACCTAGCCCACCCAAAGTTATAATCATTAAAATACCAGTACCTATTTTACCTGCGTAGAAGCGATGTATTCCTAGACTACCTAAAAAGAAACATAGTAAAATCATTGCTATATAGTTTTTTTCCGAAGTTTGTTGTTGCATTTTTATCAATCACCTTTCTTTTGCGTGGAAAGAATTTACTTCATTTCCATACAGAAGTCTATCATTCTTTTACGTTTTTCTCAACACCTTAATCTATCTTTTACGACTATGCCAATCAATCCTAGTTGACCAGCCCCTTATGCATTACTGTTTATTATGTAGATCTTATGTGATTTTGCCGATAACACTCATAAACAAATTGATTAATACCCAGGTACCCAAGCCTTCTAAAGTTACAATCATTAATATATTCGTATTATCATTCCAGCGTAGAAGCGGTGTGCTCCGAAATAACCTAGAAAGAAGCAAAGTAACATCGTTACTATCTAACTTCTATCTGATGTGTAATCCATTTTTCTATCGCACGAGTTACACAAAAGAAGGGACGGGGTTTCTCTATGAGAACTTCTTGTACCCTCACCCCTAAAAAATATTTAACGCTCGGTCTAAAGACCTCACTACGCCTCCCGCTATGGGCTACATCAAATCTAATATATATAAGAAAAGAGGATATATGCTCTTATATTGAACATAATATCCTTTTATCAGTTTAGTCTATTTAACCTTAGTGGGCTTTCTCTAATGCTAGCTTAATGCCAAAACCAATTAGTACTGCACCTGTCAATCCTTCGATAATCGTTTTCGTCGTTGGCTTTTTCATAAATGCGCTAATTTTATCCAACAAGTAAACATAAAACACAAACCAAAATCCCGTTAATGCAGTATAAATAAGCCCCATTATAAGAAACGGCATAAATGTACCGCTTTTGCCATCTACAAACTGAGGTAAAAATGTTAGAAAAAATATAGCCACCTTTGGGTTTGTAACGTTCGTTAAGAAGCCTTGTTTAAAGCATGATTGCTCTGAATATTTATGTTCAATTTGGGTTTCGTCTTGTACAACTGGAGACTGTGTACGTATTAATCGTAATGCCCATAAAGTTTTAATACCTAAATAGCATAAATAAACCGCGCCGACGTATTTTAAAATGGTAAATACATATGCTGACTTTACAATAATCGCCGAAAGTCCAATAACCGCTGCAAAAGTATGGATCAATAATCCACAGCACGAACCGAGTAAAGTCTGTAAACCTCCCTTTCTGCTTACGGTAAGTGTATTTTTTGTTGCAATGGCGGTATCCGGACCAGGCAAAATAATTAATAAAATGCACATTAATAAAAACACAGATATGTTCACCACTTTAATGACCTCCCTCCTTAGTCAGAAAATTATAAAAATAATTTTAACATAAATAAGGATTTACAAAAAGACACAATGAAAATTTATCCAATGTATTTATAATTGACATATAACCTTAAGGTGTTATATATTCGTAACACCTTAAGGTTATATTTTTGCGAAGGAGTTCATTTTAAATGACAGAAAAACTAGAGAATATTGTTAAAACAGTTACACTCAATGCACCGATTGAAAAAGTATGGGAAACAGTAACGGATGCTGAAAAGATTGCTTCTTGGCTTATGCCAAATGATTTTAAGCCTGTTGAAGGTCATGAGTTTACGATACAATCACCGTTTGGTCCTTCACCATGTCGAGTAGAACAAGTAGATGCTCCACATTTTGTTCGTTTTGCATGGGATACAGATGGATGGTTTGTCACTTTTGAACTGAAAGAAATTGGTGAGCAAACTGAATTTACATTAACACATGGTGGCTGGAAAGAAGCTTCACATATCATTCCTAAAGCTAACATGCCTGCTGAAGCCATTCGTACAACAATGGAGGGCGGCTGGACAATGCTTGTCGGCAAAAAATTAAAAGAAGTTGTGGAATCACAATGACACAACTTGCTGTAAAGTATGATGTTTTTCAAGCAATCGCTGATCCAACAAGACGTCATGTCCTACAGCTACTTGCCGCAAGTGATAAACCGATCTCACTTATTTCTGAGAATTTTTCTATAAGCCGAACTGCTGTTGTAAAGCATTTGAAAATTTTAGAGCAAGCTGAGCTAGTGTCTGCTCATAAAAAGGGACGAGAAAAAATATACACATTACATGCCGAAAAACTAAAAGAAATTGAAGACTGGCTTCAGTACTTTGATTTATTTTGGGATAATAAATTGGCACAATTACAAAGTATTTTTGAAGAAAATTAAATGTAAAGGAGCTGTCCCTACTATTAGACAGCTCCTCGTTTAATAAAGATAAAATAAACCACCATTAATAATTTCTATTTTAATTTTTGTATCGTATTGTTCCTCTAATGCCTTCTTTTCGATGTCATAGCATTCTGGTTTATCTTCTTCTTCCTCATAAAAATAATCAAGTACACGTTGATCATGCTGCCATCGTTTTCTTGCTTCAGTAGCCCATGAATGGTCATCACGTTCAATCATCATTTCAATAGTAGCATGTAATCTTTCGAGTGCTCTAAGAGGCTTAATGATATATTGAACATGAAAAGCATTGTCTGCTGGAACAGTGTCAAATTCAGATGTACATATCGTCTCTTGAAAATCCTCTTTTATGATCCCGGTTAGCAAGTTTATGCCAAATGAATAAAGCGTTTCTTTCGTTCGATCGCAGCAATACGACACTTTAAAGTTAACACCTAGCCAAGGAGTTAGGATAACTTGCCCTATTTCATTATCCACCTTTTCAAAAAGCTGAACATAAGCTCCTAGCTCCCTTGTTGCTTGAAAAAGCTGGTTCATTCTCGGAGAACCAAAATGAATAGCTTCTCCATAAAGGCTCCCTGCTGATGCTGTTTGATTTGTAATGAAAGTTACTTGAGCTGGATTTGCCTCACTGTTTGTAGCTTCTACGTATTGCCAATAAAAAGGGCGATTCATAATTCTTTTATCAATATCAACCGTTAATTGTACAGTAAGATAATGCTGATCTTCTCCTAATATAGGGCAATCATTTTCATTAAAAAATTGGCGTAAATAACTATGAACTTGCTGTGGATACATGGTCCTTCTCCCTTACACTATACAGATTCTTTAAAGTTAGATAGAATCGCATCTAAATCGCCTACTACCTTTTCGAACACATCAATTTTCGTATGAAGTAATGCTAATATGTTCTCTTCAATCGTATTGACAATAGCCAGATTATAAATATGAACATCATGCTCTTGCCCTAATCGATGTACGCGCCCTATTCGTTGCTCTAGCTTCATAGGGTTCCAGGGCAGATCATAGTTAATGACATGATGACAAAATTGAAGGTTAATCCCTTCGCCGCCTGCCTCTGTTGCGATTAGAACCTGTGCCCTTTCCTTAAAAAGATGCTTCATATAATCACGTTTACTTTTATTATATTTACCGTTGAATAGGACACTTGTTATACCGTTAGAATGTAAATACCATTGCAAGTAAATTTGAGTAGCTCTATACTCTGTAAAAATAATTACTTTGTCTTTGGCCTGTTCGACTATTTCAAGGGTCTTTTTCGCCTTTGAATTCACTTCTAAAGCCATTAATTTTGCTAGTATTCCTTCAATTTCTTGCGGTTGCTCATTGTCTTCAAGCATTTTAGTTAATGTTAAACCTGTTGCTTCCTTGCTACTACACATTTCCTTTTGCAATGTAATCATTGAAAATGAGCCTGTATTTTGAAGGGTTCCAAGCAGATTATAAACTTCCTCTTCTTCCTTCGTGAATTCGATTGGAATTGTTTGAACACGGCGATTTGTCCATTCAATACCCGTGTCTTCTCTCCTATTCCTCACCATTACCTGATTCACTAATTCCTTTAAAAAATCATCATGCTCTAAATCATGCTTACTTGCCGAAAATGCAGATTGAAATGTATCATAATTGCCAAGATGACCAGGCTTAAGTAAGGAAATAAGATAAAATAATTCAAAGACATCGTTTTGAATCGGTGTAGCCGTTAATAATAAACAGAACTTTTTCTTTAAGCTTTGTACGAATTCATAAATTTGTGTTTTATGATTTTTTAATTTATGAGCCTCGTCGATAATTATCATATCGTAATCCTGCTCATAAATTCGCTCTTTGTGAGGACTCTTCTTTGCCGTATCCATACTCATAATAAGGACATCATGGCGCTCAATCTGAACATTTTTCTTAAAAGCTACTGCCGGAATGTGGAACTTTATATTTAATTCTTCAACCCACTGATTAACAAGAGATGCTGGCGCTAATATTAATGCTTTTTTAACGAGGCCACGAATCAAATATTCCTTTAAAACTAAACCTGCTTCAATTGTTTTACCAAGACCTACTTCGTCAGCTAAAATCGCTTTACCATTCATACGTTCAATGACTGTCTCTGCTGCTTCCAACTGGTGCTTAAGCGGCTTTAAATTTGGTAAATACTTCGTCGCCTGTAAACCTGTGAAATCAGGAATTAGCTTCATTTTCACAATGTCATAATTCATCTTGTACAATGTCCAACTATCCCATTTTCCATGTTCATTCAGTTTATTGATAAAGCCTTCTTCCCATTCGGACGACCTTTCTATTTTCATGATCATCACCTCATACCATTATTTCTAAAGTTTAGGTTGTCCAAAAAAGAAAAAGCTATGTTAAACTTTTGCGAAAGAAAAACTTCTGATGAATTTTCCCATCAGTTCAATCAATAAAGCTTAGAACTTTTATTAATTTTATGCGTTTCAAAAGCGGATGCTATGGACCTCTGTTATCGCTTTCGCAAAGGTAAAACATTGCTGAAGATATATTCTTAGCGAAGTGGTTAATTGTAGTGGAGGCTGGGTGATTCCTTGGGGATCAGCGTCAAAGATGGAACCTTGCAGCGAAGCGGCAGCAGGAACGAAAATCAACACCACGTTTTGCACTGCGCAAAAGTCCTACTCCTTTTTTAGCAAATTCATAATATATTGCCTTAATTTCGTACAATTTAAAAGGATAATGGTATTAAGATAGTCTTTTTATTTACTTCCTTTTTTCATACAATTAAAGAAGTATCACTTTTCCAAAAAATAACGTTTTAAAAATGAGATTATGATTATGCCCTAATTTAATAGGGCTTACATATACCGAGGAGGTTACTATGAAAATTCTTGAAGCATTAACATTGACAATGCCTTACATTCATTTAGCTATGAAAGGCGAGTCCATGATTGGATTAGTAGATAAAGAGAGTGAGAGTATTATTGCTTATTTACCTGGGAAACGGATAGATTCTGGGTATAAAATTGGACAAAAAATTCTCCCAGGTGATGCAATTTTACATCTCCCACTTAAAGGCAAAAGTACTAATGAGCATGTACCAAAGGAATTTTATGGTGTGGAATTTAACGCATTTTCCTTTCCTGTTCGTGAAAATGGGCAAATCGTAGGCGCGCTAGCCTTTGGAATACCTATTGACCATTCTCTACAAATGGAGAAATATATTGTTACTATGAATGATATTATCCAAAATCTACAAGATAAAGTACATACAATTGCCTCTCATTCGGAGGAGCTAGCTGCAACTAGTGAGGAAATTAATAAGCAGACACAATTTGCTTTAGAGGATGCTGAAAAAACAAATGGTATTACGGATTTGATAAAAAATATTTCTCGTCAAACCAATTTACTCGGATTAAATGCATCAATTGAGGCAGCACGTGCAGGTCAACATGGTGCCGGTTTTCATATAGTTGCACAAGAAGTTCGCAAACTTTCTACTGAAACAACTACTGCTACTGATAACATTGAAACCTCACTTCGAAGCATCAATCATAATCTTGAAAATTTAAAGCAAAACATGACTCAAATAAATGGTGCCACTAACGAACAGGCACAACTTGTTCAGGACTTTAGTGAAATCATTGATGAGCTTAATACGCTTAGTATGGAAATGAAGGATTTTATGTCTAACGCAATGAAATAAAGGCATATATCAACAGAAAAATCCGGTTCGCTTGCTGTGGTCAATCCAGAACCACATAAGTCTGCCCGGATTTTTTACTTTTGGGCACTGTTCGGAATAATTACCGAAACAACAAAACCTATGACAAAAATTGACAAAATATACCAAATGATGGTCCATCACCAAAAGTTGTGGATGACTTTTGTTAAAACGTCTACTATGTAAATAGTTGATTTTCGTTCCGACTGAGCGACTCCTCGGGGATCAGCAATAGAGGAACGAAGGCTAAAAGCATCACATCCTGTGATAACGCCTTCGTGACCAACATCGTGTTGGCCCGAGACCCTGCAGCGCAGCGGATGTTTTCTGTGCGAAAGCGTAGTGTTAACGTAGCGGCAGCACCAAATGTTTTCTGTAGCGACAGCGAAGCGGCAGCTACAAATGTTTTGACTGTGTGAAAGCGTAGCGACAGCAACACCAAAAGCGGCTCATCGAACGCCCCTAGGAAGCTTTGCTCTGTGCGAAAGCGAAGCGGCAGCAACAAAGCGCCCAGTCGGAACGGAAATCAACCGCACGTTTTGGTGATAAACCCTGTATGATTACTTTTTGGTACACTATTGAAAAAAGCAAAAATGAGGTCAACATGACAAGGAAAATACTCATTCTACATGAGATTTATGGCGTCAACGATTTTATAAAAATGCAAGCTGAAGCATACAGTAATGCTAACACTACTGTTGAGTGCATTTCTTTATATTCAGACGATAAAACATTTCAATATGAACAAGAACAGGAAGCCTATGAATATTTCATAAATGAGGTTAGCTTTGATGCTCCTCTCGATAAACTAACCGAAAAAATATTGGAAGCTAGGACACATTTTGATGAAGTACTGTTAATCGGATTTAGTGTAGGTGCAACATTAGCTTGGAGACTATCAACGCTACCATTACAAGGTATCGTTTGCGTTTATGGTTCACGCATTCGTCAATACTTGGATACAATGCCCTCCTGTCCGACACTCGTTATTTTACCAAGCCATGAGAAAAGTTTTAATGTCCATGAATTAAAAGAAACACTCGATACATTTCCATTTGTTCATACGAGACAATATATAGGTCAGCACGGTTTTATGGACTCTAATAACGGAAACTATCACTATAGAAGTTTTTTACAGTCACAAACTGAAATCTCGCAATTTTTGCAATCAAATGAAGTCAAGGAGGACTAAGTAATGAACCAAATTGAAAGCATAATTATTGACCCTTATATAGAAGGAGGAAATGTAATTTATCCAAACTTTCACCTTTCTATGCGGCCTGGTATTATTATCGGCATCCATACGGATGTGTCAAAAATACATACATTAATACAATGGTTTTCGAAGCAAAGTAATACGTATACACATTTTCGTGAAAATGCCTTGTATGAGCGACTGACGGTCCGAGAATATATTAACTTTTGCTTAAAGCTTTTCAATGCTTCTTCTGAAAAGATGGAGGATCTATTAAAATTATTCGCTTTGATGGAGCAAAAAAGCATTAAAATCAGCAAGCTTTCGAATGGAGAAAAGCAACGTTTAAAATTGATTCATACATATCTCAATCAGGCACAGATACATGTTTTAGAAGAGCCATTCCAAAACCTAGATGAGTTTTCCAAGCAAAAAGTCATTCAGTTATTGGATGCACTTCAAAAAAAGAATAAAACAGTCATTTTATTATCTAACAATCTTGAGGATTTAATTATTTCGAGTACAGAAGTACATAGACTGGATATCACGGGCATACATGCATTAGACGTTAAAGAGGATGGAACAGAACCAACTCCCCCCTCTCAAGAAAGCGTACCGATTCGACTTGATAAAATCCCTACAAAGAAAAATGATAAGATCATTTTATTTAATCCCCCTGAAATCGATTATATCGAAAGTGTTGAGGGTATTGTTTCACTATATGTTGCAGGTGAAGCCTATCCATGCACATTATCATTAAATGATCTTGAGCAAAAATTGACACCGTTCGGCTTCTTTAGAAGTCATCGCTCTTATATCGTTAACTTACAAAAGGTACGGGAAATCATTACGTGGACTCGCAATAGCTATAGCCTAGCCTTAAACAGCAATGAAAAGACCGTAGTACCTTTGTCGAAAAACAAACTCGCAGATTTAAAGAAAATACTCGGAATTTAGTAGATTTCCCAGGAAATAAACGACTCCTGTCAGCTGAAATATTTCTCCACTAAAGGTCATTTCACAGCCTTTCACCTGTAATATAATGTTGAGACCCTTATTGTCCCTTATAGTGTAGATATCAACAACAACACAGGGAGGTTTTCAAATGAACGCAGTAATCGATGTTCAGCATTTGAAAAAGACATTTAATAAGGAAACAGCATTACAGGATGTTTCATTTTCCATTCAAAAAGGTGAAATATTCGGCTTTCTTGGACCTAGCGGATCCGGAAAAACTACTACTATAAAAATATTAACAGCACAAACTGAAAAGACTGCTGGCGACGTTTTATTGTTTGGCCGCCCAGCAAATGAGATGAAACAAAGTAATAATCGTAAACGCTTCGGTATTTTAACAGATAATAGCGGACTATATACGCGACTTTCAATCGAGGAGAATTTATTACTATTCAGTAATTTATATCAATTACCTAAATCAGCCATAAAAGAAGCGTTGGATTTTGTTAACTTATACGGTGATCGTAAAAAGAAGATTAGTCAGCTTTCTAAAGGAATGATGCAACGTGTTACGCTTGCACGTGCTATCATGCATAAACCCGAATTATTATTTTTAGACGAGCCAACTTCTGCTCTCGATCCTGTTAATACACAGCATATTTATAATGGCTTGCGCAAATTAAACGAGATGGGTACGACAATATTTTTAACAACACATGATATGAGTGAAGCCGAAATACTTTGTGATCGTGTAGCCTTCTTACATAAAGGTAAAATTCGAGCAATTGGTGCGCCAAAGGATTTGAAAAAAGAATTTGGCGATGAATCTATTACAGTGGAATTAACAAATGGTGCTTGTGAAATCATTCAAAATGGAGAACAAGATGCTGAAAAACTGTTTCATTGGATGCAATCTAACGAAGTTTCTCGGATATATACGAACGAGCCAACACTAGGAAATATTTTTATGCAAATAACAGGGAGTGATTTAGTATGAACCTTTCAATGACACGTATTCAAGCTATTTTAATGAAGGATTATAAGGAATTTTCACGTAACTATGCGGTATCCATTATGGTACTTATGCCACTTGTTTTGGCATTCTTTTTAAAATCAGGTTCAACTGCTATTGCTTTCTATTTCCTTTTAATTAATATGGCATTTTCTATGGTGACTACCTATGTACAATGCAGTCTAATTGCAGAGGAGAAAGAAAAAAATACGCTTCGTAGTCTCATGCTTTCCCCTGCTTCACTTGGCGATATTTTAATTGGTAAAAGCTTGTTTGTCTTTATCATTACGATAGTAATCGTGGCATTGACTATTTTCATTGTGGGCTATACCCCAGCTAATCCTTTCATCTTAGCTATCGCTTTAATACTTTCGACTGTGTTTTATATTGCAATAGGAACATTATGTGGATTATTCGCCAAAACGATTATGGAAGGATCTCTTATCATTCTACCCGTTGTCCTTATTTTCTCATTCGGTCCTCTTGCACTAGCTATGTCTTCTGCTAATCCGATTTTAAAGATTGCCGAGTGGTTACCAAGTTCTCAATTGGTACTATTAGCAGAAGCTTTAGAAGGATCATACACAACAATGGATGTCATTATTCCAATAGCTTCAATCATCGTTTGGTCACTAGTAACTTGGATTGTAGCAGGATTTATTTATAAAAAAAGAATGGTCGACTAATGACCATTCTTTTTATGTACTAATTTCTTTACCCCAATTTCTCTGTAGCATCAACTAGCAACTGCTGCAAATGGTTTTTCACTTGTGGCCATTCTTGTAAAGTAATGCTGTACATCACTGTATGACGAGTCGTACCATCCTTCCGCACCATATGATTACGTAAGACCCCCTCCTTTGTTGCCCCTAAACGTTCAATCGCCTTTTGAGAACGTAAATTTCCGTGGTCTGTTTTAATTTGAACACGCTGTAAGTAGAGTACCTCAAAGCAGTATTGTAATAATAAATATTTGCAATTCGTATTAATGGCCGTACGCCAAAAAGCAGGTGTTATCCATGTAGTACCTATTTCAAGTCGTTTATGCGTTTCATCAATGTCCATAAACCGAGTCGAACCAATGATTTGTCCAGATTTTTTATCCACAATTACAAATGGAAACTCAGTTTTTTCACGTTTTGTTGTTAATGCCTTGTCCACAAAGTTATTCACATCGAGCATTTTCTCAATTGTTGTGGACATGTGGGGCCATATCTCTGGATAACTAGCTGCCTCCAATAGCCCTTGCGTGTCCTGTTGTTCTAATGGCTTCAGTAATACTACCTCATTTTCTAATGCTTTAAAATTCATGTTGCTTCACTCCTTTTTACCTATTTAACGGTATTTTTGATATGATAGATAGAACCAATTTTTAAAAAATTCACCGTACCAGGAGGTGCAATATTTTGGAGTTATCGATCTCATTTACTGGAGATGCATCGAAATACGTGCAAATCTACGAGGAATTAAAACAAACAATTTTAAGCAAGAAACTACTGGCCCATGAGCAATTGCCATCTAAACGAACACTTGCTAAAACGCTTGATGTTAGTGTCCACACGATTAAGGAAGCTTATGAACAATTACTAGCTGAAGGCTATATCTATAGTAAGGAACGCTCTGGTTATTTTATAGCGCCCTTTGAATTTGAATGGGAACAGCAGCAAAATCAGCACATATCCACAGCTATAACACCAACTACATATACTATAAAATTTGATTTTAATAACGGACATGTGGATAAGGGAGCTTTTCCATTTTCGATCTGGCATAAGCTGTTGAAAAAGCACTTTAATGTGGATAATTTAACAACAAGTCCTTGGCCAGGAGAAGCTATATTCCGGACGGAAATCGCTCGCTATGTTGAACGATCAAGAGGAGTTACTTGTGAAGCATCACAGGTGTTCGTTTATAGTGGTACACAAAATCAGCTTCAGGCTCTCTGTCACTTTTTTGGCCAAAAAGCACACGTTGGCTTAGAGGAGCCTGGCTTTAAAAGAGTACGTGCAACATTGCAACAATGTGGATTAATAACTCATGCTATTCCTGTTGATAACTTAGGGGTATCAATACCGAAAAAACCCATCCACATGTTATACACAACACCCGCACACCAGTTTCCGCTCGGGATGGTCATGCCGGTTGAACGGCGTGCAGAACTTCTACAATGGGCTAATTCTGCGAAGGCATATATTATTGAGGATGATTATGACTCGGAATTTCGTTATAAGGGGCTCCCTATTCCCTCTTTAGCAAAGATGGATCAGCTACAACGTGTTATTTATTTCGGAACCTTTTCTAAAACACTTATCCCATCGCTCCGTATTAGTTATATGATTTTGC
Source organism: Lysinibacillus sp. NPDC096382 (assembly GCF_044762845.1). NCBI lineage: Bacteria > Bacillati > Bacillota > Bacilli > Caryophanales > Bacillaceae > Lysinibacillus > Lysinibacillus sp. NPDC096382. The sequence continues at coordinate 14,864 of NZ_JBIWFC010000017.1, read as the reverse complement.
CTAAATCGTTAGTCGAAGAATTTATGCTTTTTAATCAGGAGCAAAAATCTGTTGTCTCAAAAATAGATCAGCTTGTATTAGCCGATTTTATTGCTCAAGGCTTATTCGATAAGCATTTAGCCAAAATGCGTACTATTTACCGTAAAAAGCAACAGACGTTACTAGCAGCTATTAACACCCATTTTTCTGAGGAATTCGAAGTAATTGGTGAAAAATCTGGGCTACACATCGTTATGAAGTTACCAAAAAGGCTTTCTGAACATAATGCCATTAGGCTTGCACAGGAGGTAGGAATTAAAGTCTATCCATGTTCAACCTCCTATCAGCAAGGCTCTAAACATGCTATGGTCATTATGGGCTATGGTGGGCTAACCCTTGGGCAAATTAACGAAAGCATTGTATTACTTGCAACAATTTGGCAATCCCCCTTACTAGAATAATCGCAGATAAACCTTTTTATGGATAAAAAAAGATGACCCTGACAGTACATATCAGCGTCATCTTTTCATCATTTAGTCAATATTAATATCTACCACTACATTTTTAAGGTACTTATCAAGATTCCCTTTATCTACAGTCTGCATAATAGTTGATCGTTGTTCCCTGTTCTCTAAAGCTTTAATGATTAAATCCCCAACGTTTGGGTAGTAATGCAACCAGTCGAAAAAGTCGTTCTCATTCGCTGTTATTTCATTCACACCATGGAAGCTGTACACGGTACCAAACACATCTACCATATCATTCATCCATCTACTATAAGCCTCGTAACGATTTTCATTATGCAAAATTGTCTGAAGCCGTTTGGCAGGCATTAATTCTGTAAAGACTACTAGTTCTGTATTTGGGAATGCGTCTTTTATAGCTTGAAGCCTTTTTCGATAGTCGGTATCGTACATAAAAGGCTTGGCTGTCCCTGCTTTAAAATTTTTCTGGAATTTTTGCCACCCCTGCTCCATATCATCATTTGGATACGTAGTTTGTGCAATATTATTACGTGTGTAACTACGAGCACCGTCGTAATGATTTGCTTTTGAAATATCATAATTAAAAAGAGCATAATGCATCGTGCTTGCTGAAAATAAGGACTTTATTGCATAAAAAGGTGCCTCCGACGCCTCGATATAAGTTTGCGGCGGATTCGATGTACTAGGTTTGCCAGCATTCGCCGAATCAAAATATAACTCAATAAAAATTCTCTTAAACGGCTTACCATTTTTCTTTTCAGCATATTTCATGTAAGGCAAATATTCTGTAATATGCAGTCCGCTCAATGAATAGTTATAAACATTTTCTTTTGTAAAAGCCCTCTCATCAAGATACGTAATCCTGCTCGTTCCCATTAACAAACTATCATAGTTAAAATCATGGCTATTGATATAATTTGTTTTTAATTGTCTTTCATCAAAGCCAAGCTGATAGTCGTTAAAGTCATTCGCATGTGTGTAATTCCAAAGAGGGTCAATATAATAATTGAAACCCATAATTCCGAAAACAGGTAATCCTATTACTATGAAAGATGTGGCAAATAATTTTACTAACCATTTTTTCGGATCCAAGTTCATTCACACCTTTATTTAGAAATTAAAATATAAGAATATACTATTTTTTTGCATATAATAAATCGATACTAGCACTAGTGCAATCATAAATTGCGTATAAATGATTGCTCCCCAATTAAATTTCATCTTATCCATTAATTGAATAGAATTTAATGCCGTAAATGCAATAACAAGTGTGATTAAGAGTCCTACAACAATAACTATTGGATCACTGAATGATAGTCCCAAAATATTAAAAGCTCCCGCTTGCGCAAAATTCGTGTGCGGCTCCGTAAAGAAATTAGTTATAGCTGTCATGTTTGGCGTAAACATTTTGGCTATAATAGTATTCGCTTGCTCAATACTTGTTGCACGGAAATATACCCAAGCGATATTAACAAATTGGAAAGTCATAAACCACGAAAGTAAATACGGAAGCTTAATACCTGTTTTACTAAAAAGTCTCACAACTACAGACGCAAAGCCATGCATCAGTCCCCATAAAATAAAATTCCATCCTGCACCATGCCAAAATCCACTGATGAAGAAAATAATTAATATATTTATATACGTTCTATATGCCCCTTTACGACTACCACCTAATGGAAAATAGACATATGTAGTTAAAAACCGGTTCAACGTCATATGCCACTTTTTCCAAAACTCCTGAATATTACGTGCTTTATAAGGAGAGTAGAAATTTACTGGCAGTTTAATATTAAATAATAATGCTAAACCGATCGCCATATCAGAATATCCACTAAAATCATAATAAAGTTGCACTGTATACGATAATGAGGTAATCCAAGCTTCTATAAAACTTAAGTTACTATAATTGGCAAAGCCTTCATTCGCCCATATGCCCACCGTATCAGCAATTACAACTTTCTTCACTAAACCAATTGCAAAAATAAATAAACCTCGTGCAACATGTTCATGAATAATTTTACGATTTCCCTTAGTATCATACTGCGGAAGCATTTCATCATGCTGAACAATTGGTCCTGCAATTAACTGCGGGAAAAACAAAATGAACAGCGCATAATGGCTAAATTTATAATGAGCTGTTCCATCACGATAACTATCAACAATAAAAGCAATTTGTTGGAATGTAATAAAACTAAGTCCTAATGGTAGCAATAAGTGCAACAGTGCAAAATTTGTACCAAATAAACTATTTATATTACCAATAAAGAAATCGGTATATTTATAGTAACAGAGAATTATAATATTGAAGATGACTCCAATTATCATATACGTTTTTCTCCAACGACTATTGGTACTACTAATTACCCGACTTAAAGCAAAGTTCACAACTATTGAAATTGAGATGATTGCTAAATAAGTTAACTTAAAATAGCCGTAAAAAATCAAAGAGCTCAGTACCAACCAATAGATCGCATATTGCTGGTCTCTGAAACGATTTAATAAAAAATAGATAATAAATGTTATAGGTAAAAACAAGAAAATAAATTCAAAGGAATTAAAAAGCATTGCACCACTCCCCTAATAGCCATTCCTTTATATTCAAAATTTAAGACTCCTCACCACAACATTTCCGTTCCGACTAGACGCTTACCTGAAGGCGTTCACTTGCGCTCCAGGGATCTCATCTTTGACGCATTTCCAAAGGCCTACAATCAACCTAAAACACGACATACGTTTAACAAATATTTAGTGAAGAGCCTATCAAATTTAATGTTTTAATATTATATTTACATCACTTAAATTAGCCATATAACACTTTAACATTGATACACTCGTAAAATCTAAATGAAATAAATACCATTGTTATATTCATTATGTATTTAAAGAGGCCAAATATTATATTATACTAAAAAGTTAACCTAAAACAAATAACGATTTCAAAATAAGGTAGAGAAAGACAAAAACCTATATAATAATACCTCATTTTAACAATTGTTTAAAGGAAATTCCTGTTTGTTGTCGAAAAATGAAAGTTAGAATTATACCTACAAATAAAGTGGTGATTCCTAATAAAGTTTTTACTAGTTTGCTTTCATTCTATTAATGGGTGGGTTTGATTTTGGGCATCCACTCACAACAATGCTTTTTTCAAGCTATAGGATCTAAAACAAAAGTAACCTCTGTATAGCGTGTTGATCACTATACAGAGGTCGTTCATCTATATTTTAATTAAAATCTTTCCTTGATGCTGACGACTTTCCATCAAATCATGCGCTTTCTGCATGTCTTCTAATGCAAAAATATTAGCAATTGGTACTTGGAAACTTTCATCCTTCAACAGCGCAAACATCTCCTGTGCAACTTGTTGTAGCACTGCAGGCTTGGAAGCCCGAGTCGTTCCTAAGCTAAACCCTTTCACATTGCGGCAGCTACTATGCAAGTCAGATGTTTTTATATTCCCGGCTTTACCACCGCTATTTCCAAATTGCACTAGCGTACCATACGGAGCTAAACAGTTAAAACTCTCTTCCGTAATATCCCCGGCAATGGAGTCAAAAATAATGTTAACACCATGACCATCCGTATATTCATTGACTTGCGCACTAAAATTATCGTATGTCAGTACATGATGTGCACCTAGTTCAAGGGCAATTGTCGCTTTCCCCATATCACCAACAGTGCCAATAATCTTCTTGGCGCCTAGCTTTTTCGCCATTTGAATCAGCATCGTCCCTGCCCCACCAGATGCAGCATGAATTAATACGCTATCATCTGAGCTAATTGGAGCGATTTGATGTGCCAAAAGATAGGATAGAAACAAAACCGTTGGCACAGCGGCTGCCTTTTCCAAAGGGACATCATTCGGAACTTTAAAGACTAGCTGCTCATCCGCCACTACATATTCTGCATAGGCTCCATTTTTCGGGAATGCAAGAACCACATCTCCAACTTTAAAAGCGCTACTTTTAGCAAAAACCTCCTCAACTACACCAGCTACATCTAAACCGAGTATCATTGGGAAATTTGCTTTTGCTTTATTACCTTTTCTATTTTTAATATCAGCAAAATTCACACTCGTATACGTCGTACGTATTAATACTTCCCCCGCTGAAATAGTGGGCTTTGGACATTCCACATACTTTAAAACATCAGAAGTGCCAAACTCATTAATAATCACAGCCTGCATAAACTTCCCCCTCCTTGTTATAGTTAGATTATAAAATAAAAGGGAATAAATAGGTTGTATTTCCATAAAAATAAAAATGATAAAAGAACAATACCACGGAATCTCATACAAGCATCTCTTTAATAGAAGGTGCTACTATTTGCTATTGCTTTAGCATTAAACCTTCCTCTAGTCATCGAATTCAGAAATATTCCTATAAAATCTGGCTTTTGCGTCTCTTTGGCATTTCTGTCGGGGCTATCCATGATTTTGGCTGTTCTATCCACGACTTTGGACGCTCTATCCACGACTTTGACGATTCTATCCGTCACTTCGGCTCTTCTTTCCGTCGCTCCGATTTCTTTCCGCCACTCTGACTCTTCTTTCCGCCGCTCTGTCGGGGCTATCCACGATTTTTGCTGTTCTATCCACGACTTTAGCCGCTCTATCCACGATTTTGACGATTCTATCCATATTTCGGTTCTTCTTTCCGTCGCTCTGACTTCTTTCCGTCACTCTGGCTCTTCTTTCCGCCGCTTTGTCGGGGCTATCCACGATTTTTGCTGTTCTATCCACGACTTTGGCCACTCTATCCACGATTTTGACGATTCTATCCATCATTTCGGCTCTTCTTTCCGTGGCTCCGATTTCTTTCCGTCAATCTGACTTTTCTTTCCGTCGCTCAGGGCTATCCACGACCTTGGCCACTCTATCCACGACTTTGACGATTCTATCCGTCACTTCGGCTCTTCTTTCCGTCGCTCCGATTTCTTTCCGTCACTTCGGCTCTTCTTCCGTCGCTTTGGCTGGTCTTTCTATCACTTCGACTTTTCTGTCCGCCACTCTGGCTATTCTCTCCGTCGCTTTAATTCTTCATTCCGTCGCTCTGATTTTTCGCTTTAGCTACCCTAAAATAAAACAAAGTATTTTAGCTAAAGTAAAACCCGAACAAATCTGCAAGACACTCATACGGTGTTTTGCCATTGTTCGGGTTTTCTATATATATTGCTTAATTTATTTGAAAGAATTCGGCTTTCGCAAAGAGCTTATTAGTTATGTCTCAGCCTCATAAAATATTAATACGCTAAGCCGAATAGCGCTTTAATATGTGTAAGATAGCGAATGTTAGACGCTTCTTTCATAAGTGTTGCAGGAAGACCTTTAAGTTCTGTGTTGCTAGCACCGATAGTCGCAACAGCGTCTTTACGACCTAAGCTTGCAAGTGTACCAGAGTTAATTGCCGAGAAAGGCTTCATCTCTTGGTTTTTGTATTGTGCGAATAAGTTGTAACCAGCACACTCACCCATTTGCCATGCAACTTGAGCAGTTGGTGCATATAGCGGACGCCCGCCATCAGCTGGTAATGCAACAGATGCGTCACCGATGACGAATACATCATCGTGAGATGTAGATTGTAAGAACTCGTTAATCGTAGCTTTACCGCGGTCAGCAGCAAGGCCAGACTCGCCTACGATTGGAAGTGGAGCTACCCCACCTGTCCAAATAAGTGTATTAGCAACGATTGGTTCGCGATCTTTAAGAGAGATAACATTACCATCAACGCCTGTTACAGGAGTACCTGTAATGAATTCAACGCCACGTTTTGTTAAGCTTTCAGTTGCACGTTGGATAAGTGCATCCGGAAGTACTGGTAAGATTTTTGGACCAGCTTCAACAAGTTTAATTTTAAGATCAGCAAAGTTAACACCGTGTTTTGCTGCGATTTTCGGGAAGTTGTCCACGATTTCACCAACAAGCTCTACACCTGTTAAACCGCCACCACCGATAACGATTGTTGCATCTGCTTCGTCTTTTGTTTGTGCATATGCTTTAATACGATCTTCGATGTGTTTGTTAATTTTATTTGCTTCGTTCACTGATTTAAGTACCATAGAGTTTTCTTCTAATCCAGGGATACCGAAGAATCCAGTTTGGCTACCTAAAGATACTACTAAAGTATCGTAGTTTAAAGTATAACCAGTATCTAGGTCCACTTTTTTACTGTCTACATTGAATTTTGTAACTTTAGCGATTTGTAAATCGATATCTAAACCTTTAAAGATTTTTTTAAGTGGTAAAGCAACAGCACCTTCAGCAATAGTACCACCAGCTAAACGGTGAAGTTCAGTGATGATTTGGTGTGTTGGGAATTGGTTTACTACAGTAATTTTAGCTTCATCAGCCGATAGATACTTGCGTGCTGTTAATGCAGTTAAAACGCCAGCGTAACCAGCACCTAAGATGACGATTTCTTTTGACATGATTAATTAATCCTCCGTCCTTACGAATTGAATGTATCTCGAGTCGAGTCTTATTTAGCTTTACGTTCAGCGCTTACTTGTAAGAAAGCATTAACAAAACGGAAAACACCTTGAACTTGCGGGTCTTTTAACATTTTCATAAGACCGAATAAACCAATTACTTCTTGGCTTTCAGAAGCACGGTCTTTCGCTTCAATTGCAGTAGCTGCAAGGTTTTTAGCTGAGCCTACTACTGGACCAGCCATTTCTGTTACCGCACCAACAGTATCATTTTTAAGTACTTCGTCAGTTGCAACAGCTTGAGCAAACTCATATGATTTTGTTAATAACGTCATCATTTCAGTTAACTTAGGTAATTGTTCAACTAAAGTTGTAAGTGATTCCTGAACCTCAGGCTTTAATAATTGATCTAGCACATCCAGTTGTTCTTGACTCACAGTTAATTGTTCAGACTGTGTTTGGTTTTTCGTTTCTGACATTTTGAACTCTCCTTTGCCATCACTTTTACTATTTTAATTTTATTGCTTCCATGTAAAAAAGACCATTAAGGCACTTCTTAACAGTCGTTACAGCGCGTATATCTTACAAATCACCAGTCCCAAGAGCTGGATAGCAATCCGTATAACTTGTTATTACAATGTTAACTTTATTTTGCAAAAAGTGCATCATAATTCCATCCTTATCTTGTCTTGGTGACATTATAAACTCCATTATAAGTCTGTTTGCACATTATTTCAATGCGCTAAATCACAATTTCGACAATCTTTTCAAAATTCATTGATTTTGTTAACAATGCATCGTATTTAAGTTTTCTTTTTATCTCCACTATTAAAAAATACAATATTTTTGATTTCAAATTTTTAAATTGTCACTGTAAAACATTTGATTTTCAATAGTATTTAGTCTATTTAAACTTCCCCTCGATTGTTCGTATAATACTAATAAAAAAATTTATCGCCTATTTTTTTTATTTCTCGATACCTAATCACGATTTATCGCCCAAATTGCCACATTTTTTATCAAAAAACCTGTTAGAAGAACAATTCTACTAACAGGCCTAAAAACATAATTATTTAGTTGGTTTTTTCAAATCCATAGAAGCGGCTGAGCTTTCAATTTTTACGCGTTTTAGGAAGAACGCAAGCACTAGCGCAAGGACTGTAACACAAGCTGCTATTAAGAATGAGTGTGTAATACCATCTAATAAAGCAGTTTGCATAATCTGATCCTGCATTTGTTGCATTTGCTCAGGTGTCATCGCAACACCTGATTGCGCTGCATTGGCTTTTGCTTCTACAATTAAATCTTCGGCTGTTGCTTTTGTACGGTTATTCATGAACGTTACCATCACGGCACTACCAATTGCCCCTGCCACTTGCTGTACAGTATTATTAATAGCTGTACCATGCGGGTTCATCGTTAGTGGTAATTGGTTTAAACCGTTTGTCATAATCGGCATCATAACCATTGATAAACCAAACATACGAATTGTGTACAAGGACACAATAAATGTATAGCTTGAATCTATTTCTAACTTTGTTAAACCGAATGTCGCAATTGTTGTAATCGTTAAACCGATAATCGCTAGTATACGCGGTCCAAATTTATCAAAAAGCTTCCCAGTAATCGGCGACATAATCCCCATTACAACTGCTCCAGGAAGCATCATTAAGCCCGCTTTAAATGGATCAATTCCACGAATCGATTGTACATAAGCAGGAGTTAAAATCATCCCAGAGAACATAGCCATTGACACGATAACCGAGATAGCTGACCCTAACGCAAACATTGGGTATTTATAAATACGTAATTCTAGTAAAGGCTGATCCATACGTAGTTGTTTAAATATGAAGATGATTAAAGCAAGAAGACCAGCTGAAATTGTGCCATATACCCAAGGACTTGACCAACCCTTATCCCCAGCAGTACTGAAACCATAGAGAATACCACCGAATGCAACTGTTGATAATAGTACTGAAAGGAAATCTAAATGAATTTTACGTGTCTCCATCACGTTTTCTAATTTCCAAATGCCAAACAATAAACTAATTACAGCAAACGGAATAATCATTTGGAATAGCATACGCCAATCATGATGCTCAACAATATATCCTGATAATGTTGGACCGATCGCTGGTGCTGTAATCATGACTAAACCAAAGATCCCCATTGCCGCCCCACGTTTTTCTTTTGGGAAGCTAATTAACATTACATTCATTAAAAGTGGTGACATACTTGAAGCACCCGCTGCTTGCACCATACGACCTGCCAGTAACATACCAAAGTTAGGCGCAAAGCCAGCCATAATTGTACCGATTGTAAAGACTGACATCGCTGCAATAAATAGATGTCTATTTTTAAAGCGTGTTACAAAGAATGCTGAAGCAGGTACTAAAATACCACTTACAAGCATATAACCTGTTGCTAACCATTGTACCTTTGAATACGTTATACCAAAATCTTTCATGATTGTTGGTAATGCAACATTTAACAATGTGTTATTTAGAAAAGCAACAAAAGCACCCACAAATAAAATACCAATCATACCATAGGGTGGCTTTTGTAGTGTTTGACCACTATTCATTTATATCCCTCAATTCTTTCTTGTTTTTTTCGATAAAACTTATTTTATACTCGCAGTCTACTTTTTTCAACAATTAAGATTATAAATTTCAAAAACATTGATATATAGGCGTTTTTGATATAGAATAAGAGTATAATATTTTTAAAAAGGTGAGGTTATGAACAAAAGAAAAAGACAAATTATTACTGCTGCTCGTGCCCTATTTATTGAAAAGGGTTTCGTGGATACATCGATTAACGACATCATTAGTGAGGCCAAAATCTCAAAGGGCACATTTTATAATCATTTATCTTCTAAAAATGAATGCTTAATCGCCATATTAGATGAAGGGCGCGAGGAGGCAAGTAATCGCCGACACGAGCTTCTTTACGGCAAAGATCCTACTGATTTAGAAGTATTAACACAGCAAGTTGCAGTACTCATGTATGTCAATCGAGAACATAATTTAATTCAAATTTTTGAATCGGTTTTCCATTCTCGTGATAATGAACTGAAAAAAATTATTTTAAACTATCATTTACAAGAACTGGAGTGGCTTGCTAACCGACTTGTACAAGTCTTTGGAGAAGAAATTAGCTCAATTAGCTATGAATGTGCTGTGCAGACACTTGGTATGATTAACCTCACATTGCGTGCAGTCTTAATTGCTGACTATAAATATATAAATCGCGAAGCCATTGTACGTGTAGCATTACGCAATATTAGCGTAATTATACCCGTTATGCTTGAATCAAAAGAGATCCTCATTAGTACGGAAATGATCAACACGATACAAAACGTCGTGAACTATAGACCAGTTAATAAAGAAATAGTCATCGAGCAATTAACAGGCTTTAAAAAAGGGTTATCTAAGAATGAAACAGTGGAAGGGTTAGAGTACGTAGAATTCTTATTAGAGGAACTGCAGCGCGAGAAACCAAAACTCTTTATCATTGAATCACTTCTTACGCCTTTCCGTAAAGCATTCGTTGGGACCGAACACACAGAAGAGGCACGTGATATCGCTAATAGCTTATGGCGCTATGTAAAAATCGAACGACCATCAGAGCGGTGCATCAAGTAAAATAACCACATAAACAAAAGGAGCTTATAGAAAGTCAAACACTCATGACTTTCCATCTAGCTCCTTTTTCCAGGCTTTTATCCTATTCATTTATTTTATTATGCGCATTTGATAAACCTGTAAGTTGATTGGAGTGGAGGCTGGGCGATTCCTTGGGGATTAGCGATAGAGGTACGAAGGCTAAAAGCATCACTTCCTGTGATAACACCTTCGTGACCAACATCCTGTTGTTGCTGTCGCTTCGCTTTCGCACAGACAAAACACGTTGTTGCTGTCGCTTCGCTTTCGCACAGACAAAACACGTTGTTGCTGTCGCTTCGCTTTCGCGCAAAAAACATCTGTTACCCCGACGCCCCTAGGAAAGCGCCCAGTCAGAACACACATTACAGTGATGAATGCATTTATTACTTAACTTGACGATCTTTCGGCCCTACCCAAAAGCCAATCCCAATGCTAATAGCTACTACAAGAAAAGGTGCATACAAAATAATAAATTGATTCATTATAGTTCCCCCTATGCATGATGATCATGTTTACCGCAAGCATAATCACGATCAAACACAAACCATTTCATTACTAAATATAGTGAAGGTATGAGTAGAACTAACCCTCCAACAAACGCTATCACTAATGCTATCGCCATTGTTTCATTTGTAAAGCTATCATAGACCGACAAATACGGATACAGTAAATACGGATAATGTGAAATACCATAGCCGAAAAATGCAAAGCCAAACTGAGCGACCATTAAAAAGACGGCTATACCATAGTTTTTCTTTTTAAATAAAAGAATTAATGTTATAAGAAATAGCACACCCGAAATGGCGAAAAGCCACCATAGATTTAACATATTTTCATAATGCTCAGGCACATGTCCCTTTAACTCCACCATAATCCCTATTACACTTATTACGAGCGGCAAAGACCAACCGAGCGCATATTTTCTCATTAAATCTGAAGCATGTTCATCTCGCGCTCTTTTCCCATACCATGTTAAAAAAACAGCCGAAATATACAAAACTGCCACTATACTTAATAGCACAATAGACCAAGTTAACGGATTCGTGAAAAGTTTAGCAATTTGCAAATGTGGTTCTTTATTTACAATTTTCACGAACCCTCCCTCAGATATCGTTAACACAATAGAAAGGGATGCAGGTATAAATAAACCAGTAATTCCGTACATCATTGTATAACCAATGTGTCCACCTTTTTCACTGTAGGATTCAAAAGCATAATAACTCCCTCTAATTGCTATCAATATTAATGAGATACTAACTGGCACTAGCAAAATTGTGCCGTAATAATAAGCTGTTTGAGGAAAGAAACCTACCATTCCAACAAAGAAAAATACAAGAAAGACATTGGTAATTTCCCATACCGGAGATAAATAGCGCTTAATAATATTGGCTAGTATTTGGTCTTTACCAATCAAGACACTATAAGCACTAAAGAAGCCCGCTCCAAAGTCTATGGACGCAACAATGACATAGCCGAAAAGAAATAACCATAGTACTGAAATTCCTAATATCTCTAAGCTCATTGCCCTGCACTTCCTTCCACTTGTTTATGTTCTTCAATTTCAAGTTCAATCGGATTGTTACGGAACATACGAATAAGTACGACGATACTTCCTATCCCTAATACAATGTACAGCCCTGCAAATAGTATTAGCATAGTATCGACTTGGCCACTTGTTGTGGCAGCTTCCGCTGTTTTCATATAACCACGAAGTATCCATGGCTGGCGTCCTACTTCCGCAAACCACCAGCCTGCCTCTACAGCAATAAGCGATAATGGACCACTTGCTACTACTATTCTCTTAAAGCTTTTTGAAGAAATAAACTTCCATCCCCGCCACTTACCTAGCACATAACTAACTGCTACGACTATTAATAAAGTTCCGATTACTACCATGATGTCAAACAAATAATGGATATAAAGTGGTGGCTGTTCATCGTTCGAAAATTGATCTAAACCTTTTACTTCAGCAAAAGGATTATTATGCGCCAATACACTTAGTGCGTATGGTACTTTAATGGCGTATTTCACTTCTTCTCCATCCAGCACGCCGAATAGCACAAGTGAAGCATCCTCTTTTGTTTCAAAATGCCATTCAGCAGCAGCTAATTTTTCTGGTTGATATTCAGCTAAATACTTCCCTGAAAAGTCACCTACAACGAGTGCCGCTAGCGAAAATACTAGTCCAAGTTTCAATAAAAGATGTAAGGCTTTTTTATGATACACATGCTTCGATCCTCGCAGCATACGATAAGCTGCAATAGAAGCTAATAAAAATGCTGCTGTCATATAAGATGTTACTAATACATGCGCTACCTTCGTTGGCATTGCGGGATTTAACATAGCCAATACCGGTTGAATATTTACAAGCTCTCCATCTACAAGGTCAAAGCCCTGTGGCGCGTTCATAAATGCATTCACAATCGTAATAAAAACAGCCGACATAGATGCACCAATAGCTACCGGGATCAATAATAAAAGATGTCTCTTTGGATTTTTGAATCGATCCCATGTATATAAATAAAGCCCTAAGAAAATTGCTTCAACAAAGAACGCGAACGTTTCCATAAACAATGGTAATGCAATTACCTGACCAGCCAATTCCATAAAGTTTGGCCATAGTAGCGATAGCTGCAATCCAATCGCAGTACCAGTGACAACTCCGATTGCCACAGTAATCACAAATCCTCTTGCCCATCTTCTTGCGAGTAATAAATAGTGTTCGTCATTATTTTTCAATCCAACCCATTGAGCAATCATGATCATTAAAGGTATACCGACACCAATTGTTGCGTAAACGATATGGAATGACAATGTTAACTCTGTTAAGGCCCGACTCCACATTACAGCTGAATCATTCATTTTATTTCATCTCCTAGGTACCAAAAATTCTCCCAATTATCGAAAGAAACATTATTCCAGCTACTAAAAAACTTATAAGTATCAGCTTTTTCTCATGTGATTTATACGTAGCAACCTTTTGTTTTTTCATCATAGTAAATCAACCCAAATTTTAATTGCTGTCGCTAAGATGAGTATAGCTAAAATACTTTGCAAAATTTTCGTATTCATCTTTTTACCTATTTTTGCGCCAAGTGGAGCCGCCAGTAAACTTGCCACTATCATGATGACTGCAGAATAGTAATCGACTTGCCCTGTCATTAACTTCCCGACTGTTCCTCCGATCGATGAGATAAACGTAATAGCTAGGCTAGTTGCAATCGTCATACGCGTTGGAATACCGAGCACTACAAGCATTATCGGAACAAGCAAGAAACCACCTGCAGCACCAACAATCCCTGAACCAATCCCAACAATAAATGCTAAAATTGCCGCTAGTGGCTTGTTGAAAGTTACTTCATTCATCGGCATATCTTCGATTTGTTTCTTAGGAACAAACATCATCACAGCTGCAATCAATGCTAAAACGCCGTATACGATATTCACACTGTTTTCAGATAAAAACTGTGATCCGTAGCTCCCAACAAAGCTACCAGCTAAAATTGCTCCACCCATATAAATAATGAGAGGCTTATTAAGATAGCCACCCTTTCGATATGCCCAAACACCTGCTATCGACGCAAAAAACACTTGTACCGCACTGATGCCTGAAACTTCATGTGCTGAAAATGCGACTAAGCCAAAAAGTGGCGGTATATAGAGTAGCATTGGGTATTTAATGATTGAACCGCCTATTCCCAACATACCGGACACAAAAGATCCAACGAATCCAATCAAGAAAATGACAATTATAAATGTTATATCCACTGTGCTTGCATCTCCTTTTATTTATGTGCTTTCAGTATAGTCCTGCTGTAATTTCAGACATATAGGGGTTTTCCACTATTAGCTTTACTCACTGTGACAATATTGCAAATTATTTCGGATAGAATCAATTGGCATAATTACTTCCAAAGTCAGTTTTGTGCTATGCTTGCAGATGTATTTTTCGCGAAAGCGCAGCGGCAGATGTTTTTTGCGCGAGAGCACAGCGGCAGCGGCAACATGAGGGCTGACACGATGTCGGTCATTTCGGTATTGCCACAGTACGTGGCATTCTTAGACTGAGTTTCTCTATTCCAGCAGATGTTTGGACATTTACTGAACGGAGATAAAAAAAAGACCACTCACGTCCGGAGGGCACTGAAAAACTTACGTTTTCATAAAAGCGAACCTTTCTCAGATAAAAATAAGGCACTTCTTGTTCAATTTTGAACAGGAAGCGCCTTATTTCTGTCTCTATTCCTTATTCATTTTCATTTAGTAGCTTTAATATCCGTTTCAAATTGACAGCGAATATCGT